>JAVBUQ010000045.1:0-13389 GCA_031555185.1 Coriobacteriales bacterium | reverse complement strand
AACCTCTCGTAACGATTGACATCTCTCGCAAAGGAAGAGGTGGTCATTACACACGCATGTCAGACAACAAAAACACAACAGTAGTAATGGAGAAAGGAGCAAGTAGATATGAGTATGAAAACAACAAGAACCATGTGCACGTCCTGCCATGCTCGATGCGGACTCATTGTTCATTCGGACACCGACACCAATGAGATCCTCAAGATCGAGGGTGATATCGAGCACATCAAATCGCGCGGTTCGGTCTGTGGCCAGGGCCTGTCCCAAAGGGAGATCCACAACAATACCGGAGGACGCATCCTTTTCCCCATGAGGCGTAAAGGTGAGCGTGGCTCCGGCGAGTGGGAGAGGATCTCATGGGATGAGGCGCTCGATTGGATTGCCTCCGAGTGCAAGCGAATCTGCGAGGAATATGGACCTGAGGCAATAATCACTGGACAGGGAACCGGTCGTACCACCAATCACTGGCACTGCCGTCTCAACTCCTCATTAGGTCTTGAAGGATGGAGTTTGGTGCCCACGCATGTATGCTTGATGCCTCATATTCTACCTAATGCCTTTACCCTGGGTATCTTCAGTTCCGCCGCGGGTGACATCCGCAATTCGAAGACCGTTGTACTCTGGGGACAGAACCCAGCGATGGAGCGTGCCTGGACAAAGACAGTGTATGCGAATCAAGCTGCAGGAAAGACCAAGCTCATCGTTATCGATACGCGGTTCCAGGACATGTCAAAGCATGCCGACATCGCAATCCAACCGCGCCCCGGGACTGACGGCGCCCTCGCCTTGGCCATCCTGCATGTGCTTATCAAAGAGCATCTCTATAACGACGAGTGGGTTGACCTGTGGACCTATGGCTTTGATCAACTGGCCGAACGGGTCGAAGACTGGACACCTGAGCGCGCAGCTGAGATATGCCAGATCGATGTGGACAGCATCATTGCCGCTGCGCGTATGATGGGAAATGAAGGCCCAGTGGGCATGTGTATAGGTCTTGGGCCTGGATGTATGCATACCAATGCTATCCAGAATGGCCGGGCAATCGCCTGTATACAAGGGCTTCTTGGGCACATCGACGTCGTGGGCGGCATCCCCATTCCCTTGTCATTTTCTGCCATGCTCGATCCGATTATCACTCTCTGGGACGAGTCCAAGAATCCGGGACGCCCAGATCTCTTTACCTTTGGTGGTGAAGAACACCCGCTCTACAAAGCCTTTGGTCGTTCTAACGACCCTCACTCGGTCTTCAAAGCTATCATCAGTGGCGAACCGCGACCTATCAAAGCCTTTATCGCGATAGCCAACGACCCTCTGCTCTGTTATGAGAATACCAACCTTACCTATGAGGCAATGAAATCACCGAATCTCGAATTTATCGCCGTCAAGGATTTCTACTTCTCACCCACTACCCAGTTTGCCGACCTTGTTCTTCCTTCCGCTGACTGGTCCGAAAGACATACCTATGACGAAGAACTGGATGGTAACTATCTCTTTGCCTTTGACCAGGCGGTGGATGCTCCAGGCGAATGTTGGGACGATTGGAAGTTCTTCCTGGAATGGGGCAAGCGCATCAAGCCCGAGGATTGGCCATGGGAAAACGAGAAGGACATGGTGCTCTGGCGCTTTAAGGAGCTTTACAACTATGACCTTAGCTGGGAAGACTTTCAGGCACAGCCCTGGCTTTCTACTGAACCTGGTGGAAAATCTGGTGAGCTTGTGGAGAAGAAGTATGAAAAAGGCCTCCTACGCCCAGATGGACAGCCTGGCTTCCCAACCTCCACCGGGCGAATAGAGTTTGTCTGCCCGCCGTTAGCGGCCTTTGGATATGATACGCTGCCTGACTTTGTCGAGCCCATGGAATCCCCCGTCAGCAAACCCGACCTGGCAGAAGAATACCCTCTTATCGTCATCACAGGACACCGTGTGTACTCGTTCTTTCACTCGGCTTGGACTAATATCCCCGCACAACGTAAGCTTTATCCCGACCCCTTCGTCCTTGTCCATCCCGACGACGCGAAGACGTATGGTATCACCGATGGCGAGTGGGTCACGATCACTTCACGGGTGGGTAAGATCATCTCCAAGGCCGTTGTGTCCTACGAGATTAAGAAAGGTGTTGTCGCGGTGCCACGTCCCGGGTGGCGCGATGAGTGTAAGGAGCTGGATCTTCCCGGCTATGGGTGGGACAAGGCTAACGGTAACATCCTGATTCCTTCCGACCCTGCAGAGCCCGGATATGGCGCGACACCCATGCGCTCAACACTGGTAAAAATCGAGTCTGGAAGAGGTGATCTGTAATGGGACGTGTTAATGGCGAAGGCATCGCAATGCTTCATGACCTCGATGATTGTACCGGCTGTTTTGGCTGCGAATCGGCATGCCGCGAAACTCATCGCTACCCATATGATGAGGACTGGATGAGGACCGAGCGCCGCAAACCATTCAAGGTCGATGGAAAACTGAGACAGTACCATCATGTCTCGCCAGTACTTGACAAATGCTCCGAGTGCGTCAAGGAAAACCCGGTGCCTCTCTGTGTGAGTGGCTGTTCTGCCGGCGCACTGTTCGTAGGCTCACTGGAACAGATGGCTGAGATGGCAAAAGATCGTCACTGTACGATCTTCTACGCATCATAAGACTGATTCTTTTCCGAGGCGGTCCGCCAAGGTCAAGGTAGGTGCAGGACCGCCTCGGAAATCTGACAAGAGAGGAAGAATGGTGGAAACAACAAAAAGCAGTAGTTTTTTTACGCGCGGTTGGCTGATGATCCTCGTCGTCTTTTGTACAGGGATCGTAACCCAGGGTTTCGGTCTGTATTCATTCAGTATGTTCGCCGTACCTATGACTGAATTACTGCAGGTGCCAAGCACAAATGTTTCATTCGGCTTTTCTATCTATGCGCTTGTTGCAGGCATTTCAAGTCTCTTCGTAGGTGACATCATCGAAAAGCTTGGCCTC
The DNA here is from genome assembly GCA_031555185.1 of Coriobacteriales bacterium. Classification (GTDB taxonomy): domain Bacteria; phylum Actinomycetota; class Coriobacteriia; order Coriobacteriales; family UBA8131; genus WQXH01. The sequence goes on along the minus strand of JAVBUQ010000045.1, from coordinate 10,431 downwards.
AGGTGGGCATTACTCTTTTCGTCGGTTCTCTTCAGTGCTGGCTTTATTATTATTGGCGTTCTCAATGAATTGTGGATGGTCTATCTGGCCTATGTAGTCATGGGAATCGGTAGCGCAATGGGAGGAATGATCGTCATGAGCGGTATTCCTGCCAACTGGTTTGTAAAAAAACGTGGTATTGCCGTAGGCGTTACCTGGTGTGCCACCATACCGGGGTCGTTCCTTACCACATATCTGATATCGAGCGCTGCCGCTGCTGGCAACTTTCAGAATGCAGCGATAGTTCTCGGTGTTATCGCATTTGTGGTGCTCTTTGCCGCGTCTTTCATTCTTAAATGGAGACCACAAGATGTCGGGTTGTTGCCCGACGGCATGACGGAAGCGGAAGCGGCGGAAGTCGCCGAACGGGCAGGTGCATCCAAGCTCGTGGGTCTTAACAGGAAACAGGCACTTAAGACGGTAGCGTTCTGGCTTCTGTTTGTTGCTTTTGCCATGATAGGTATTGGCGAGCAGGGTCCGTTACAGAACTTCCCCACCTATCTCGTTGGAAGCGGCTATGATCTGGCAACCGCGGGCTTCTTTATGACCTTCCTGTCTATCGCGGGTGGTTGTGGAAAACTCGTCTCAGGCTTCATGATCGACAAGATCGGGCCTTCCAAGATGTACTTTGGCATCAACCTCTGCGCGGCCGGTGGTATCCTGGCTATCATGATTGCAGGCAATAACCTCACAGTGTTGTTCATCGCTGGATTCTTCTTTGGCGCGGCGCTCAGCTCCTCGGCCGTGTGTTTTTCCGTGGCAACCTCAAAGTATCTCGGACCAAAGCACTTTGGCCAGCTATACGGCATGGTATTTCTTGGTAAACCCCTTGCCGATGCCATAGGTGTACCGCTTATCAACGCCCTTGGAACAGGAGCTGCAGGATGGACCGGCGCCTTCAGTCTGGCGATTGTCTTTATTCTGATCTCCTCTTTCAGCATGTTATTTGCCAAAAAGAACAAACAGGTTGTAGCGATGGAAGAAGAGGCGCAAAGAGAACTTGAGGCTGAAGTCAAGGCTGAGGCTCAGCTGGAGGAGACGGAAGTTGTCTCTATGCAGAGCGAGAAGGCGTGATATCCCGAGGTTCCAGGATGCTTAACATCTCAATCTCTCTGTTGGTGTTCCTGGGCTTCGGAGCAGGCGTCACGCTGCTAGTAGAGCGTTAACGCAAACCGGCAAGCCGTTATGTACCTGATATGTGCTTGATATGTTCCCTGCTGTGTTTTTATTAAGCACCTTAATCGGGAATAGCACTCTTCTACCAATGCTCAATAAATAGCCCACACGAGGCATTGGCTTCTTCCCCCTTGCAGGGAGGGGCAGAAGCCAATGCCAAGTATTTACGCGTTGATAGAGCACAAAGAAAAATGCACTTGCCTATTACAAGTCGTTAAAGAAGATATCGGGACCTTTGAGGTGTTTTCCATGCAACCTCAAAACAGATCAGTGTCGAGATAAAACAAGGTGCCCTTTGTTTACGCACTTGCAACTTGCATCTGACTTGGTAGCCTTGGGCACGTACTAAGAAAAGAACGTCCGCGCATTGATGTAGAATTGCTCCAGGACGTTCGGCTCTATCCGCAACCTTGCGAGCACATCAGCAGTAAAGACAACACTGGCAGGCTCACAGATGCTGCCACGTATGGGCACCGGCGCCATAAATGGACAGTCCGTCTCGGTAACCAACCTGTCCAGAGGACAACGAGCGGCGGCATCCCGGATATCATCAGACTTCTTAAAGGTCAAAGGTCCGCCAAAGGCAACAGAGGCACCTAGCTCGAGAAATGGCTCAAGTGTGGCATAGTCCAGGTTATAGCAGTGGAGCAACACTCCCTTTGGGGGAAGCCCTTCCTCTTTGAGAATGCGAAGGCCGTCTGCATGCGCCTCTCGTAAGTGTAAAGCAATCGTGCTGTCGTATTCATGCGCCAATTGGATTTGACGACGGAATACCTGTTGCTGCACTTTACGAGGGCTCTTGTCATAGTGATAGTCCAATCCTATCTCGCCAATGCCCACAACGCGTGCATCCGTCGCAAGTGCCTGAACAAGCCGCTCCTCAACTTCCTTGTCGTAAGAAGAAGCATTATGCGGGTGGCAGCCTATGATGAGGCGTACCTCGGGTGCGTTGAGCAATGGCTCGTCAAAGCGGTCTTCCAAAGGGAACAGGTCGACATCCGTGAGCACATCCTTTTGTGCCCCCTCCTGTTCTTTTCTTTGTTGTTCTCTCTGCTCTGCTTTGTGTTCTTCGTTATGCGTCCACTGCTCCAGGTACTCCCCCGCTTCGCGCTGCCATACATCCAGGTTGTCCAAGGTAAAGGATGAATCTTCCGTGGGATCAATAACCGACACCACAAAAGAGACTTTGTTGGCTACGGCCCGCGCCAGCGCCAGTCCAGGATAGTGCAGCATATCAAGGTGCGCGTGGGTGTCGGCGACTTGCGTGTCCAATGGAAGTTCAGGCGAAGCAACCACACGGTATTTGGCGTCCCGCAGTTCCGCGTCGTAAAAGACCTGCTCCGGCGCATCGCCCGAAGCAACCGTACTGGAAGCCGATGAAACTGTTCGCACTGCTTTCTCCTGTCAGAAGGGCCTGTACCATGAGCCTTGTCAACACTCAACGTTATCGTTGTGAGGAGCGTCTCTGTCACACTCTTAAGCTGGTACAATACCATTTTCGTCAAACCCTGAGGAGAGAGGGAGGAATCATGCCGGTAAATGTGCCCAGCGGCTTGCCCGCCATAGACATACTGCGTGAAGAGAGTGTGTTCTTGATGACCGAAGAACGAGCCCAGCATCAAGACATCCGCCCTCTTGAGATAGCCATAGTCAACCTCATGCCCACCAAGGTTGCTACCGAGACACAGCTTTTACGCCTGCTCTCAAATACTCCTCTTCAGGTGCAGGCCTCACTTGTATCTATGGCAGCGCACAGCTCCAAGAATACCTCTGCGCTCCACATGGACGCCTTCTATGTTAACTCTCCCGATATACGCGAGAGCGGTCGTCGTTTTGACGGGCTCATTGTCACCGGTGCGCCGGTAGAGACCTTGCCTTTTGTAGACGTTGACTACTGGAACGAGCTTACCGCGCTCTTTGAGTGGTCGCGCACCCACGTATACAGAAGCCTCTTTATCTGCTGGGGAGCCAACGCTGCCCTTTGGCATTTTCACGGGGTTCAGAAACATCTCTTGGACAAGAAACTTTTTGGCGTGTACCCTCTGGAACGTTATGATGCCTCAAACCAGCTTTTGCTTGGTCTGGACGATCCTTTCTTTATGCCGCAGAGCCGCTATGCCACAGTAAGCCCTGAGGACGCAGAAACCGCCGGGCTGAAGATCCTTGCCGGTTCGCCGGAAACCGGCGCGGTAGTGACCGTCTCGCCTGACCATCGCCAGGTCTATGTGACCGGGCATTTGGAATATGAGGCAGATACGCTGGACAAGGAGTATCGTCGTGACGTCGCGGCCGGTCTGGACATTGCCATACCCCTGAATTATTACCCAGGGGACGACCCCTCCCAAAAGCCGATGGTGCGCTGGCGTACCTATGCGCATCAGTTCTTTGCCAATTGGCTCAATTACGATGTCTACCAGGAGACGCCCTACCGGCTGGAGGAGATACAGTAAGGTGCGCAGAGGCCTTAGCGGACTTTTCCCTGAGTTCAGCTCAGCGGAGTCTTGTGAGGGGAGTATAATAATCGAGTATGTCCTCACAACAAGCAGAAATACTTTTTATATGCGGCTCGCCTCGTGCACGTTCCAGTGAGGCCTTGCTCTCTCTGCTGGAACAAGGCGTTAGAGAAGTCGGGGCTCGTTCCCGTAGGTTCTTGCTCTCCAAAAAATACATCGCCCCCTGTATTGGCTGCGGATACTGTGAAAAAACCGGTACCTGCATTCTTGCTGATGAGAATTCCAAGCTCTATGCCGATGACGATTATGCCGAACTTCTGGAGGCTTTGAACTACGCCGACGCACTTGCCGTGGTGTCACCCCTCTTCTTTTCCGGGCCACCGGCTCAACTTAAGGCGCTCTATGACCGCATGCAGCCGTTCTGGGCTCGCAAATATATCCTTGGTCAGGAGCCACCTGACAAACGTCCCGCCCAGGTCTTTATTCTTGGTGGCGGTGGCGACCCGCATGGCTATGAACCTATGGTGACTATCTCTCGAGGCGCTCTGGCGGTTGCAGGGTTCACCCTGGAGAAGATCCAGAATTTTATTGGGTTCAAGTTTGCTAAGGACGTAGCTCCTTTACCAACAGACGAAGAGGCAGCGGAAAAATCCTACGGGGAGCTTGCGCGTTTACGCAAAGCGGCAGCCACCCAGCGTGAGTTTGAGCAACGCGCCCTTGCTGCAGGAAGCGCGTTTGCGCGGTTTGTAAACAAATCCCTGGATAAGGGAGAGCTACAGGCTAAGCTGCAGCTGGTGGAAGCAGAGTTGACCGAGATGCAGTCTGATGACCCGTTAGTAGTAATCACTCCTTCACAAGAGGTTGAGGCGGACATTGAGCCGGTCAAGATAGTGAACCTGGTTGACTCGGAATTTGAGGCACTCAAACAGACAGCGCGTGCGTCAAAGTCTCCTAAGGCCAATCAGGCTGAGCTTGATGCTATCGTGGAAGAAGCTGTAGCCGCACTCACAGACCAACACGCCGAGAGAGATAACGCCAAAATTGCCACGTTCGCTATTTCTGACACCCCCTCAACATCAGATGGCAGCGCAAAAGCTGATGCCTCCGACACTTCTGATGTCTCCTTAACAACGGGCACCAACACAAACACGGATAACACCAAAAATTCTGACACCTCTTCAACCTCTTCAGCCTCTTCAACAAGAGACGACGTTTCTCCTGTTATTCAAGACGGCGTCTCTCTGGAAGACGACACTGCTTCTTCTGCTGCTCAAGACGACACCTCAAAAGAATGACGCGCTACTCGTCTCTTGCCAGCGTGAGCGCAACGCGCCTGCGACTGCGCGAGCTTGGTCTCTCAACCAAAAAAGCACTCGGCCAACATTTTCTCGTTGACGATGGCATAGTTGGAAAAATCATCCGTTTTGCTTCTCTCACGCCTGAGAGCCGTGTGGTAGAGGTGGGCCCTGGCATTGGCACGCTTACCGAGGCATTGCTAACCCAAGACATCGCCTCTCTTGCCTCCATCGAGGTGGACGCAGCCCTGTGGAGTGGCCTTTGTGAGCATTTCCCCAGTCTGCAACTGGTCTGCGGCGATGCCCTTGCCTCACAGACGCTTGAGCTTCTGCAAAACATGGCCCCAACCGCACTGGTGGCCAATCTTCCGTATGCTGTGGCGGCTACCATCATCCTTGAATACTTTCAAAAGGTGCCGAGCTTGATGAGCGCAACCGTTATGGTGCAAAGAGAGGTGGCCGAGCGTATAGCCGCGAGACCAAAGACCAGGGACTACGGTGCCTACACAGTCAAACTGCGGTTGCTTGTGAGCGTTGTGGGATCATTTAACGTGTCTGCGCAGTGCTTTTATCCTCCCCCTCGTGTAGATTCTGCCGTTATTCGCCTGGAACGACACAACATACGGCTGCCAGAAGAACTTCTTGCCACAGCCAGCCAGCTTGCTGATGCGGCTTTTTTTCAGCGGCGAAAAACGATACGAAATTCCATGCGAGCATATTTTGCCGCGCGAAGTCCAGGTGCGTTCTGTGCTGACCCCGTCCCTACAGCCAACGGTGTCGATCTCAGTACTCAGAATGAGTCACGGTCTTCCCTGGAAAAAGGTTCTGACGCGTCATCTGTTGATGTGCTTCTTTCAGCTGGTGGTGTCGATCCCCTGGTGCGGGGTGAAACACTGGATCCCGAGACTTTTCTTCGTATGGCCCGGGCCTGGCTTGCTGAGGTTTGATTGGCCTGTTCTTTTTACCGTGAGATGTCTTCTTCGGCAAGGCGCATGAAAAGCGGCTCACCGACAGTTGTGTCCAGTCCGGAGGGTAACCCTCCCCAGGTACATGCTTCCGCTAAGTCTTTCACCGCAAAAAGGTCGTCCAGCCCTAACCTCTTCCAGACCTCTGCAGAAGACTCCGGCATGACCGGAGCAAAAAGCAGGGCTATGATACGCATACTCTCCAAAACATTGTAAAGAACAAACGACAGACGGTCTGCCTGTGTAGGAGCCTTTGCCTGATCGAGGTCCTCTCCCCTCTCTGCTGCCTCCTCTGCCTCAATGGCGGCAGCCTTTGCGAGACCCCAGGGAGCGCTCTGCTCGATATAGAGGTTTGCCGCATCAACCAGTTCCATTACTACAGACAGCGCGCCGGAGTAGTCCTCAGCGCCAAAAGCAGCAGCATAGCGGCCTTGAAGTCCTCCTTTGACAAGTTCGGCAAGCGGGTTTCCCTTCTCCTCAGTAAGCTTTTTGACGGTCTTCTCCCACAACTCGGGAGTTTTGCCCTCAAGATATTTTCCGGTCATATTGAGTGCCCGTGAGCACAGATTCCCCCAGCTGTTTGCCAGATCCGCGTTATAGACCTGCAGCATACGTTCAAGGGAGATCGACCCATCGGAGCCAAACTGAACGTCGCTCAAAAAATAATAACGATAACCATCAACGCTGAAGATCTGGGCAAGTGCCATCGGATCCATGACATTGCCCTTTGACTTGGACATCTTCTCGCCCTTGGTAAGCAAAAATCCATGTGCAAAGACTTTACGAGGAAGCTCCAGCCCTGCAGCCATGAGCATGGCAGGCCAGATAACACAATGAAAACGAATGATGTCCTTGCCAACAAAATGCACCTGTGCCGGCCATCGTTTTGTGAACATCTCCAGGTCTGCCGGATCATCGCTGCCATAACCGATGGCCGTAATATAGTTGATAAGCGCATCCACCCACACATAGCTCACATGCCCGGGGGCAAAGGGAATGGGCACACCCCAGTCAAAGGTCGTGCGCGAGACACTGAGGTCCTTAAGGCCGCTCTTTACAAAAGAAACAACCTCGTTCTTGCGCATCTCCGGTTGGATGAAACTCGGATTGGCTTCATAATAGTCAAGCAGGGGTTGCTCAAAAGCGCTGAGCTTGAAGAAGAGGTTCTCTTCTTCTACAAAGCTGAGAGGCCGGTGGCAATCGGGGCAGAGCGGACATCCATCCTCATGTTTGCTTGGCAAGCCTTCAGCCTCCCGAACCTCGGCAAAGTCAGAAAGCTGCTCATCAGAGAAGAAAGTCTCGTCCGGTACACAGTAATACCCTTCATAGGTGTCCTTGTAGATGTATCCCTTGTTGTAGAGCAGCTCAAAGAATCGTTGCACTCCCCTGATGTGGCGCGGCTCGGTTGTGCGAATGAAGTCGTCGTAGGTTATATCCAGGGTTTCCCAGACCGCCTTGAATTTTGGTGCCACCTCGTCCACCCATGCCTGAGGCGTTTTGCCTCCGGCTTCCGCTGCCTGCGCGATTTTCTGGCCGTGCTCATCTAACCCAGTAAGAAACCAGGTATCCTTTCCTGTAAACCGCATAAAACGTGCCAGGGCATCGGTTGCCACCGTGGTATAGGCTGTACCAAGGTGCGGCACGGCATTTACATAGTAAATTGGCGTTGTGAGATAGAACGATTCATTGTCTGTCATACTAAATCCTTCTTGAGTGTCTTTTTTGGGCTTTCCGTCCTTTGCTGCAGCCACAGGAGAACCTTTCGTTATTATTTCTGGGTTTTGCGTCTGCAGAACCTCAGGACGAGTAATTATATCCAAAGAGCCTGCTCGCCCACAGAACAGAACCTGAGACTCCCCTTCCTGTACTTCTGGCTGCGCCTGTACTTCTGGTGGAGCCGTGGTGTGTTACGAGTCCAGGTACTCCGCTGCAGCCAATACGGCTATTTGTCCCTGGCCCACAGCCTTGGCAACCTGTTTTGGTTTACCCGTGCAGTCTCCGGCAGCAAATACGCCGGTAATATTGGTGCGCATATTCTCATCTACTTTGATAAACCCGTTCTCAGTTTTCAGGCTGGTAAGCATATTGGTAGGAGCAACACCAGGCCTGAGAATGAACACGCCATTTACATCCAGTCGTGTTTCGCACGTTTCGTCTGCCTGAACCGCTGTAACGGGAGCGGCGTTATCCTGAGCTGCCACGCCTTGTGATCCGCCTGGTTGCACTGCCATATCATGAGCATCGCCACTCCGCTCTGCCATATCATGAGCTTCGCCGTTCTGCGTGGTGCTGAGTGGACTCTCTGAGATCAGCACTTGCGTAACTCCCAAAGCGTCTCCCTCAATGGAGAGCACCTTACCGGCATGTTTGTGTATGCGTCCGTCCAGGCCAGCAGGTATTTTTTTTGCTATGTAGTGTACGGTGGCACCAATCTCCGCCATGAAGTTTGCTTCGTCGGCGGCCTCCGGGCTGAGCCCTACGATCAGCACCGTAGATGATCGATAAAGCATGCCGTCGCAGGTAGCACAGTAGCTTACTCCCCTGCCGAGCAACTCAAGCTCTCCCTTAACAGGCCTGCCGCCACTGGAGGCACCACAGGCAATAATAAGTGCTCTTGCCTCAACAAAGTCACTGCTGGTAGTAACGGAGAAGGAGGTTTGGGAGGGTACGCTTCCTTGCATAGGCACAATTGAGATTGCGCGTGCCTGAAGAAACTGTACACCCAGTTCATGTGCCTGAGCATGCATGGTCTCAAGGATATGCAGGCCTGAGGCGCTTGGCATGCCAGGATAATTCTCAACCAGTTTAGAAGCAGCCAGGGGGTTCTCCTGAGCCGCATTGGAGATGACCAACACGTCCTTGTTCCGCGCACGCGCGGTAATAGCTGCCGAGAGTCCTGCTGGTCCGCCACCGATAATGATAATGTCATGCATGGTCTTTTTCCTTAGTCTCTTTTGCTCGCTCTATGGCCCATACAATAAACAGTTCATACAACTCCTGGTTGCTGATACCAATACGTTGTGCTGCATCAGGTAAAAGCGACGTGCTGGTCATACCTGGGATCGTATTGGTCTCAATGGCCCACACCGTGTCATCCTCGGCAACGATCATGTCTGTGCGGCTTACGCCGAAGCAGCCCAGTGCCTCGTGTGCCAGCAACGCTACGCGGTTGGCCTCGGCAAGCGCCACGTCGCTTATGCGGGCAGGAATGATATGTTCACTGCCTTCTTCGGTGTACTTGCTCTCATAATCATAAAACTCATTTTTAGGAACAATTTCTATTGCCGGGAGCGCAACGAGTTCGTCAGGTCCAAGCACAGATACCGTGATCTCTACGCCGTTTACGAACTTCTCGGCCAGTATGTCAGATCCTGAAGCAAAGGCATTGGCAAGCGCCGCGGGCAGGGATTCCTTGTCTTTGACAATCGTAATGCCCACAGAGGAGCCGTCATCAGAAGGTTTTACTACCAAAGGCAGGCCTATTTCATCAAGGGCGCGCTGCGCGGACGCAGCCAGGGCCTTCTTTTCGCTTGCTTTTATATGCAGCCAGGGAGCGGTCTTAATCCCCAACGCCTCGTAAATGATCTTTGAACGATGCTTGTCCATAGCCAGCGCACTGCCTAATACGCCACTCCCGGTGTAAGGGATGCCGAGAAGCTCAAGAACTGCTTGCAATGCGCCGTCCTCCCCTCCTTTACCGTGTAGAGAAATAAAGGCTACGTCAGGCTGCACACGTTGGAGTGTCACAAAGAAGTCCGGTGCTGCTGTATCGATCCTGACCACATCGTGCCCGGCGGCACTGAGTGCCCTTTCTACGTTCAGAGCACTTGAGAGCGAAACCTCTCGCTCGCTCGACGCGCCACCACAAAGTAAGGCTATTTTGTAGGGGTCGCAGGCAGGCACCGTAAACCTTATGCCACGTTCGCTCTTTTCGTTTTTCTGGAACAAAGGGTCCGCCATGTTCTGCCCTCTCTTATCGTACGGGTTTAGCAAGGACTATAATCATAGCATGAGCACACGCACCGATATCCTTCTGTTTGATCTTCCTGGGCTACAAGGTCTTATGTTAGACCTGGGAGAGAAGCGGTTTCGCGCCCGGCAGCTGGCGGAGTGGTTGTATCTACGGGGCGCACAAGGTTTTTCTGAGATGAACAACCTCCCTCATTCCTTACGTAAAACACTTGAAGAGCGGTTTTTTCTTTCAGCACCGCGTGTTTTACAAAAACTCAGAGATCCCGATGGTACGATACGGTACCTGGTTGAGCTGAGCGATGGTGTGAGAACCGAAGCGGTAGCGATTCCTTCTGACAAGAGGCTCACTGTTTGCTTCTCTACACAAGCAGGGTGTGCCCTTGGTTGCGTCTTTTGCGCCACGGGACGCCTGGGGCTGAGTCGTTCTCTCCTGCCTGGTGAAATGATTGGCCAGCTTACCGCTGTTGCCGCAGATTTTTCTGATGTGCGTATAAGCAATGTCGTGGCTATGGGCCAAGGCGAACCCTTCTC
>JAVBUQ010000100.1:0-5736 GCA_031555185.1 Coriobacteriales bacterium | reverse complement strand
CTGGACAAATCGGGTCGCCCCAGATGGAAGACAGGGCTTTGAGGCTGAGAGACCTGGCCACTCACCTCATGCAGAAGGATGCAGAGCGGCGTATTGGCACTGAAGAACGTGTTTTGGTGGAGAGTGCGCGCCGGGGGCGTTCGGAGAGTTATTACCCGGTACGCCTTGCCAATAGTGCTGAGCGTGGTACTTTGGTTACAATGAAGAGTATTGGGTTTGAGCAAGGTGAGCTCATTGCAGAGGAATGTTAGGAGCCATTTTGGAAGAGGCGCAGGTTAGCATTACTATTCCTGAAGGCGTTGAGGGCACGCGCATTACCGGTGTCAATGATTCCTTCCTCAGATATATCGATGAGCAATTTGAAGCTCGTATCACGATGCGCGGAAATCAGATCACTATTCTTGGCAGCGCTCTGGAAGTGCAGATGCTCACGACACTTTTTACCGACATTATCAAGCTGGCTGAGTCGGGAGAAGAGCTTACCCTCGAGACGCTCTCGCGTTTTGTAGACCTTACACGCGGCGGCGAAATTGCCCCTGCCGCTTTGCGCGAGGATATCCTTCTCACCTATCGTGGAAAATCCATTCGCGCTAAAACTGCAGGTCAAAAGCGCTATGTGGATGCTATTCGTAGCCATACCGTGACCTTTGGCATTGGACCTGCTGGAACCGGCAAGACATACCTTGCAATGGCCATGGCAGTGGCCGCCCTCAAGAACAAAGAAGTAGGTCGTGTCATACTGACCCGCCCGGTTGTTGAAGCTGGTGAGAGTCTCGGTTTTTTACCGGGCACCCTCAGTGACAAGATCGATCCGTACATACGGCCACTTTATGACGCGCTCTTTGACATGACCGATATGGAGAGCGGACATCAGATGATTGAGCAGGGTATCATTGAGATAGCCCCGCTTGCATATATGCGGGGGCGCACCCTCAATGACAGCTTTATCATCCTCGACGAGGCTCAAAACACCACGCCTGATCAGATGAAGATGTTCCTTACCCGGCTGGGGTTCTCCTCACGTATGGTGATAACAGGCGACGTCACACAATTAGATCTACCAGAGCGAGCCAGCGGACTGAAGGAAGTACGCAAAGTTCTGGACGCTGTGGCAGACATAGCTTTTGTGGATCTGAGTGGAAAGGATGTCGTGCGGCACTCGCTTGTGCAGCGTATCGTATCGGCTTATGATGCCTCAGAATTGTCGCGCCAACAAAAGCTTGAGCTCAGCTCGTGATACTCACCGTAGACAATCGCAGTGGGGAGGAGCTTCCTGAGGCAGACTATGAAGCACTGGCTGCTTTTGTCTTAAAAGAAGAAGCTGCCGAAAAAGTCGAGCTTTCGATTTCCTTGGTTTCTGTTGAGGAGATACATGATCTTAACAAGGCTTATCGAGGTATCGATGCTCCCACCGACGTGCTCTCCTTTGAGAATGACGAACCGCTTCTGGGTGATGTCATTATCTGTCCAGAAGTGGCACGGGATCACGCACGCGACTTTGACTCAGACTTTGCTTCAGAAATGGAGTTGATGCTCACACATGGTATCTTGCATCTGAAGGGATACGATCATATTGATGACAGCTGTGCTGAGGTTATGGAAGCACGTGAGAACGAACTCTTACAGGCATGGAGATCCCGGTGAGTTCTAAACGCAAACACCAGCGGAACCATCACGGTGAGCACCATCACAAACACCAGCGTGGGAAAACGAGCCTGCCCGATGCTTTTACCTATGCGTGGTTTGGTATTATGGCCACCTTCAAGGAGGAGAGAAACTTCAGGATAGAGCTCATTATTGCTGTCGTAGCGCTCATCGCTGCGGTAATTCTGTCGCTCGAGCCCTTGGAATGGGCGGTGATTATCTTGTTGATTACCCTCGTTTTAGCCCTGGAACTGGCAAACTCGGCCCTGGAGAGTGTGACTGACCTGGTAAGTCCAGACACTCACCCTCTGGCAAAATACACAAAGGACGCCATGGCCGGCGCCGTGCTTATTGCAGCTTTCGGGGCGGTGGTCATAGGACTGGTCATCTACATTTCTGCCGGACTACGACTGTTGGGAGTATGATGACAGGAGAAAAAACAGGATCGTCGCCGGAATTTCTTCCGGAATCAGTTCCGGAGCCTCCATCAGGTTCTCACAGAGAATCGGGAGGGTTCAAGAGTGGTTTCATAGCGCTTGTTGGTCGCCCTAACGCAGGTAAGTCTACCCTGATTAATGCCGCGCTCGGTCGCAAACTCGCTATTACCTCACGTACTCCCCAGACCACCCGCCACCGCTTTCGCGCCATATTAAACCTGCAGGGCGCACAGCTTATTCTTGTTGACACCCCGGGACTGCATAAACCGCTTGATGCCCTCGGTGAAGAGCTTAATCGCTCCGCCCTAAAGGCCTTTGAGGATGTGGACGCGGTTGCCTTTGTGCTGGATGCCACACAGCGCTTTGGAAAAGGGGATAGTTGGGTTTTAGATCAGATCAAGCATGTGCGGGTAGACACGCTGCTTGTTCTCACAAAAGCAGCGCTTGCTACCCCTGAGCAGCTCGAGGCTCAGATAGCCGCAGCGGGTGAAGAGCATGAATATGTTGCTACGGTCATTACCAGTGCGCTTGAAGGCACGGGCGTGCAGGACTTTGTGAGCACCTGCGTAAAGCTCTTGCCTGATGGCCCTGCCTGGTTCTCAGAGGATGCTACTACTGACCAACCTCTTGAGGTTCTTGTGGCGGAGTTTGTGCGTGAGAAAATCCTTACTTCGACCTTTGATGAGCTGCCTCACGCAGTAGGTGTGGATGTGGAGAATATCGCCTATGACGCCAAGCGCAATCACTACAGTATCGAAGCTTTTATCTATGTTGAGCGTGAAAGTCAGAAGGGTATGATCGTAGGCAAAGGTGGAGCTAAGATCAAGGCTATCGGTAGCGAGGCACGTAAAGATCTGGAACACCTTCTGGGAGCAAGTGTGTACCTTGATCTGCGGGTAAAGCTTCGAAAAAACTGGCGCAAAGATGCCCATCAGATCAAGAGGTTCGGTTACGGCGAATAAGACCTGCGGCAAACCCGGTCAGAGAACGCACATCACCTAAACTACAGGAACTTCCCGAATTCAGAAGAATAAGGAGCTGGTCTGCCTTACCGAGGGAGCGTGGAATACGAGCAGGATGGTTACGATTTGCGTACCTCTCAGTGTGGTTGGCTAGAATGAACAGATACCCGAAGGCAATGACAAAAGGAGGGCTCTTGCTTACTGCCGAGATCCGTATGGCCGAGATTGATGATGCCCACCGCATCCTTGAGATATATGCTCCCTACGTTTCTAAGACGGCTCTGACACTTACCTCTCAGATACCCACTACTGAGCAGGTTGTACAGACCATGATTGATATCAAGAAGCGGCTTCCCTATCTCACCTGTTGCATTGATGGAAAGGTAGTAGGCTTTGCCTATGCCTTCCGCCAGCATCCTCACGAGGCGCACAATTGGAATGCGGAGCTTTCAATCTATATCGACCCTGAGTACCAGGGTAGAGGTATAGCAACGGCGCTCTATACAGCACTGTTTCAGATACTCAAACTGCAGGGGTATTGCAATCTTTATGCTGTCATTACCATTCCCAATGACGCAAGTGTTGCCTTGCATAGACATTTTGGCTTCAAAGAACTGGTTGTGATGGAAAAGAGCGGTTTTAAATTAAACAGATGGCATGATGTTCTGTGGATGGAGTTGAAGATACCCGATTGTCTGGACCCCGCTGAACACGGCAATCCATTGCCGGTAAGCCAGCTCAACAAAAACGAGCTTGATACCATACTTGCTCTGGCTACAGCACTATTAAGCGGCGCCCAACAGAAGACAGAGAGTATACACGCATGATGCCTGTTAAAAGCGGAAAGGCTGCTGAGTTGCCTCAGGGTTTTACCATAGGGCATAAAACCGATATCGAAGCAGCTACTGGTTGTACGGTCATTCTCTGCCCTGCGGGAGCTGTGGGATCGATTGCGGTACGTGGTGGCGCTCCTGCTACACGTGAGACCGACTTACTGGCTCCCGAGAACATGGTGGAACAGGTACATGCTGTGGTCTTGAGCGGTGGCAGTGCCTTTGGCCTTGATGCGGCAACTGGTGTCATGTCTTATCTTGAGGAAGAAGGCCTTGGCCTTCCTTTTGCTGGCGCTGTGGTTCCTATTGTGACGGGAGCATCACTTTTTGATCTTGAACTTGGAAGTGCTACCCGCCGTCCCGACGCTGCCATGGGTTACGCCGCAGCCGCCGCCGCGGAACCAAAGGTACCTGTATCAGGAAATGTTGGCGCGGGCACCGGAGCAAGTGTTGGTCGTTTCATGGGGCCCACCTCTGCCATGAAAGGCGGACTGGGTGTTGCCAGCGTCCAAAGCGATGAACTGCTGGTGACGGCTGTGGTAGCAGTCAATTGTTTGGGGAATATCTATGACCGCGAGACGGGTACGTATATCGCCGGCGCACTAACCCAACGCGAAGGTATGAGAAGTATCATCGAACCCTTTGATATTCTGCCGCTGGTTCTCGCCTCTGTTTCACAGGAGAGGACTAACACGAATATTGGCACGGTGCTCACCAATGCTACGCTCACCAAGGCTCAGGCGCAACGAGTTGCCAGTATGGCACACGATGGTCTGGCCCGTTCAATATATCCTGCTCACACTTCATTTGACGGTGATGCCTTGTTTACCTTGGCTACGGGGAAGATTACGGCACAAGCCGACCTTGTAGGTGCGCTGGCAGCATTGGTTGTTGAACAGGCGGTACTCGATGCCGTGCTTTCTGCCAGTGTGGCCTACGGTTTGCCATCAGCCTTATCACTTGAGGGAGAACATCTGCAGGTATGAGTAAGCCGCGCTGTTTGGTTGCCATGAGCGGGGGAGTAGACAGTTCCGTTGCTGCCGCGCTTATGCAAGAAGCCGGGTATGAGTGTGCCGGCGTTACTATGAAACTGCTTCCCTGCACAGGAAAAGAGGGGAGGCAAGAAAATACCCCCCTTCCAACAGACAGTTCACATGATGTTGAGGATGCTGAGCGCGTTTGTTCTCAATTAGGGATTTCTCACTACCGTTTAGATTTAGAAGAAGAATTCCTTTTGCAGGTCATTGAACCTTTTGTAGACGCGTATACTCAAGGTTCTACCCCTAATCCCTGTATAGAATGCAACCGTCATCTCAAATTCTCCGCCCTACTTGCCTGGGCAGAACAGGAGGGATTTGATTGTCTGGCTACCGGGCATTATGCCCGTATGGAAGGTAACGGACTTGAGGGCGCCAGGCTTTACAAAGCAAAAGATAAGGATAAGGACCAGAGTTATGTTCTCTATACTCTAACCAGTGAGCAGCTGGAAAAGCTCCGCTTTCCTTTAGGTGTATTCCATAAGGAGGAAGTGCGGCTTCTGGCAGAGGAGCTGGGCTTCGAAACCGCCCATAAACAGGAGAGCCAGGACATCTGTTTTGTGCCAAACGGCGATTATACGAGCTTTATTGAGAGCTATCTGCAGCAGAGAGGGAAGGTTTTGCCAAAACCCGGAGATATCATCACTACCGATGGTGCGGTTATTGGTACTCACAGAGGCATTCATCACTACACTATCGGGCAGCGGCGAGGCCTTGGCGTTTCTGGCACTGAACCGATCTATGTACTTTCACTCGATGCAAGTCGTGCAACGGTACAGGTAGGCACAGAAAAAGAACGTGGCCAACATATCGTTTATCTAAC
>JAVBUQ010000082.1:0-9058 GCA_031555185.1 Coriobacteriales bacterium | reverse complement strand
CAAAGACGACGATCAGAGCAATGATGACGCCTGCAATAGACTCCCCCGCTAAAAGCCCGGACGCCACCACCGTGCCTTGCTCCCCTTTAATCCAAGCTGGTTTGACCTTGCTTACGACAAAGCGGACAACCGCACCTACCGCTACGGTAAGACTGAGATAGAAGGGTAGATAGATGCCCAAACCCAGAGTGATAACGGGAGCCTTCAATACATAAAGCAGCACTCCCACACTGAGGCCAAGGATAAAGGCTGGTAGATTGGGGATAGCGCCTACCATTGCGGCTACGGCGCTTGCCTGGGCAGCTACAAAAGTACGGTCTGGACCAAAGGCATCTGTTCCGTATGCCTGCACAAGCAACACCATGACGCCGGCTGCAACCAAAGCGCCAATGATCCCGCCAATGCATTCGGCTATCCACTGGGCCTTTGGGCTGGTCTTGAGTAAATGGCCAGCTTTGAAGTCGTTCATCATGTCGCCTACAAAACCGCAGGCCACCGTGGCTACCGCAGCCACCAGAAAGGCTTCGATACTACCCAGCTGCACGAAGAGCGCAATTATCAACAGCACAATGATGCCAAAGACGTCCATGGGATTAAGACCGGCCTGTCCGGTGCTCTGTGCTGCCATCAACATAGCGACCCATACCAATACAACGAGCATAATCGCAGCCACCGGAGCGATGACCTCGCTCACTGCAAGTACGGCTGCCACAATTGCGGCAACGATAACAGCCTCGTAAGGTTTGATGATCGTGCGAGCGCCTGCTTCTGCCGTAGTCTTTCCTGCACTTTCTTTTGCTTCTTTCTTTACTACCTTCTTAACAACATTCCAGGCCATTTTGAGCACAACACCCACACCACAGCCAATCATCACACCAATACCGAGACTGGTCTTTATACCTGCGCCCGTAGCGGCATCCCAAAAGCCTGCTGCCACACCGCCCACTACAAGGCCAAAGTCCCCAATGAGCGCACCAATGAACCAGACCAGTGCGGCAAGTGGTCCAATCAAAAAGCCCATTGCAAGCGCCATGGGCGAACAATAGACACCAAAGACGACCCCCGGTATCCTCACCCAGGAAAAAAGCAGCTGCGGCAATATAGCAAAAAAGTCGCGAATGAACGCAATGATCAGAGCAATGCCGCCGGAGACAAAAAGGATAACGGCGTTTTTTCCACCCTCCCACGAAGCCTTAAGCGTCTCAGCGGCACCAACGCCAATGGGGTATGGCAGCTGTGCGTCCACAACAAAATAACGACGAAAGAGTGCCGTGCCCACACAGCCAAGCGCTACGCCGGCAATCGCGGCTATGACCAGGGAGCTCCAAGGCAGCTCTGCCTCAGGCATGAGGATATAGAGGCCGGGTACAGTAAAGGCTATGCCGCCTGCTACCATAGCTCCCGCGCTCATCATCGTAGCGGAGACGTTAGCCTCATTGATATTGGTGGTCTTGCCAAAACGAGCAAAAAGACGCAAGGTAAAGAGTGCCAGGAGCACCACAAAAAAGATAGGCCAGGGTAAAGCACCCAGCTTAAGGGCAGTATAAAGAGAGCTCGCGGTTATGAGAACGCAGCCGAGAATACCAATTACCACCCCGCGCAAGGTGAATTGTTCAGAAAAGGGCCGCATCGTCATCCCTAGTGTGAGCTACAGATAGGCGTTGGCGGTACGTCAATCCCCAAAGCCTGTGATGCCTCCTCGCGGAGCTCCCCTATCGTAGCTTGATAACATGCGAGCGAATCAATCCAGCGTCTGAGCGTCTTACTTCCCTCTTCAGTAAGACTAAAGGCACGTTTTGCCGGACCGGATTTTGGAGTATCCCATACAGAACTCAGCAGACCCTGTTCCT
Organism: Coriobacteriales bacterium; assembly: GCA_031555185.1. Lineage (GTDB taxonomy): Bacteria > Actinomycetota > Coriobacteriia > Coriobacteriales > UBA8131 > WQXH01. The sequence continues at coordinate 7,208 of JAVBUQ010000082.1, read as the reverse complement.
CCATAGTCTTAAGTGTACGATAGATACCGGTAGGATCCGGTTTACTACCGCCAAACATTGGAGAGAGCGCCGCCTTCTGCACGATAAGATAACCATGTAATGGCTCTTCACTCGCAGCAAGGATAGCAAGAATAGTTGGCTGCGAAAGACGGCTGAGACTCTTGCCCAGATGAGCACATTCTTTGAGTTCTTCCTCATTACGTGGATTGCAGACGGACCACATAGTCTCTTCCTCTATAACCCGAGAGCCTTTTTAAGGCCGGCGACTCTGCGCCTGGATACCGGCACCTTCTCTTCTTCACCAGCAAGGGTTAATTGCAATGTGCCCCCGCTCACCGGTGTGACCTCTTCTACGCAATCCAGATTGACCAGATAACGACGGTGCACCCTGAAGAAGTTATAGGGTTCAAGTTTTGCCTCAAGCTGTGCTAGAGAGACTGTAGAAAGATACCTGTCATTATTGGTATGTAGATAGGAGTAATCATCCTTAGCCATGATGTAGTGAATCTTATCAGTAGAAACAAGGAGTTTCTTGCCGCCTTTTTCTACCGGGATACGCTCAGACTGGGTACCTTTTGAGCTGGCAGCCAGGTACTTTTTGGCTTTGCCTAATGCCTTCTGCAAACGCTCAGTCTCAACGGGTTTGACCAGATAATCGATGGCATTAACATCAAAAGCCTTGGCAGCATGCTCGCTGTAGGCTGTCACGAATATCACCGCCGGTGGGTATTTGAGGCGACCAAGCGCCTCAGCAAGTTGAAGGCCGGTAGCACTTGGCATTTGAACATCCAGGAACATCAGGTCACCGCCGTGTTCCTTCAAGCACTCAATGGCTTCTCTTACATTAGCTGCCTCAGCCACTACCTCGACCTGGCCGGTCTCTTCTAACAGATAGCGAAGCTCGCTTCTGGCAGGAGCTTCGTCATCAACTATTATCGCTCTGATCATCAATGGCCACCTTACAAGAATCTATTGGTCCAAGATTAAGTATTATCCGCGTTCCAATGCCGACCGTAGATTGTACCGCAAGCCCGGCGTTTATGCCAAAAAAGCCTTCAAGTCTCTCCGCAACATTTTTCAGCGCGATGCCAGCGTGTTCGGGGTCTTCACTCTTTAAAACGCGCTCCTGCATTTCCTCGCCCATACCCACACCGTCGTCTTCCACCACAATAACCACCTGCCCGTCTACAACTTTGGCGTCGATGATGATGTGCAGAGGTTCATTCTCGCGTCTGCCATGAGCCACTGAGTTCTCTACCAATGGTTGAATGGTAAAGGCCGGCACGTTGATATCAAGCAGGTCTTCTTCAATGGAGGTCACGACAATGATTCGATCCGTACCAAAACGAGCTTTCTCAAATCCAAGGTACCTCAGTGTCTGCGTTATCTCATCGTCGAGCGTAGTATCTTCCATCGAACCCTCCAGTGTCTGGCGATAGAAGACGGCAAATTCTCTCAGGAGAACACGGGCCTGGGCTGGATTAGTGCGTATAAGAGCTGCAATAGTGTTAATGGTATTAAAGAGAAAATGAGGATTTATCTGAGCCTGTAAGGCCTTAAGGTTCATTTTAACAGCCAGTTCACGCTGATATTCCAGCTCAGCCAGGCGTAGCTGCATCTCCAGGAGACCACCAAGCCCCTCAGCCATAGCTTGCTGGTTAGCGTCAATCTGGCGAGGTGTTTTATAGTAGAACTTGAGCACACCGATAACTTCATCATGTTGCTTGAGAGGTACACTGATAGCCGCCTGTATAGACTCAAATTTGTGGGCAGTGCCAATCTCATCGCTTGATCGAGCTACCTGCATCCTTCCTTCTTTTATCGTGCGCCTCGTAGAATCGGTCTCTATGGGGGTTCCTATGGGGTGCGTATCCATCTCACGTCCAAAGTAACCAATGATCTTTTCCCTGTCGGTAATAGCCACTGCGCTGGCTCCTGTAGCAGGCAAAAGGAGCTTGCAGACTTCTTGGGCGCTTTCTTGATTGAGCCCTTTTTGCATATAGGGAAGTGTCTGTGCCGCCAGTTTGAGTGTGCGTTCGCTTTGGCGGGCGCGCAGACGGTCGGGATTGATATTGAGGCGTACCAGTAACAAAAGCAAGGCGACCGAGCCCACGATACAGATGGTGGCAATAACAAAATGCGAGCTGGTGACCACAGAAATAACCGCAATAGCAAGCAGCACTGCCACAGCAGCGATGATAAGGACTTCAACTAATGAGAGGCTTCTGTTCATCCGGCAATTCTATCATGCTTTTTAAAGAGCTCTCAGGCTTGTAGTGTGTAGTGCAATAACAGGGATGAGGGTACTATGGGCAGGTTTTCTCAGAAATGCAAGAAGCTCCGAGTAGGCCGCCCGAAGCTTCAGTTGGGAGTTATGTGCTACGTAAGAGCTATAACTGGATAGTAGCTTATCACAACTAATAGACTATGTCTAGTAGCCGTGATGACGATTGGTACGAGCGGTCATCATGGTTTCTGGTCTCTCTTCTTCCGAAAGAGTCTCATCGCTCCTACTCCGCAAAGCAAGGTCAACATCACCCCTACCAGCAACACGTTGGGGCTTTTGTCGCCCGTCTGTGGCAATGCGGGATTGGTCTTCTTCTCCAGCAAAGCAAACTCGCTGAAGTGATCAAGGTCTGCTACTACGTAGGGTTTTCCGCCAATCACTTCTTTCCGTACGTTCTGCAGAGGCACATCCTCTCCGTCTTCAATGCGGATGATAAGCATCCTGCCTGCATCAAAGTCTCTCGGCATTTCCCTGTACACTGTTGCCGTCCCGCTCAAGGATTCATAGGGGTTGCTGTGGCCGTCTTCCACATAAAACTCATATACACCGAGCGTATTGTACTGGCTTGAATAGGCAGAATCAATTCTCCCAGAGGCGCGGCCGAAAGCGTTGCGTATACCCGCATCCGGGCTCTCTCCGGTAAGCGAAGATGCAGAGAATCTGGAACCCGGCATAAAAACCCCTACGGGCGCCAGAAGCCCCACGCGGGCTCCCTCGACGTTTTCAACCCACTGTTCAAACGCCTGCACCACCGTTACGGAATACTCCTTGCTGGTTACATTATCCTCGGCTGTGACCATATATATCGCGGTTCCAGTAAAATCCTGTTGCATGCCACTGGTGGGAATAACCGTTGCGCCTTCGCTCACTATTATCGTTGGCGTCAGATTGAAGTCAGTATTCGTTTTTGGCATTTCCACCGTAATGGTGCTGTTGCTTTCATCAAGAGCTCCGTATTGCTCGCCAATCTTAAACGAGGTGATTTTGCACTCGGAGCTTAACACTTGAAACTGTACAAACTTATAGGACGTGCTATTCACAAATGGTGTGGGAGGCTGATTTCCTGACGTGGCGCCAGTCTCACTCGGAAGCGTGTTGTACCACCAGTGATACTTGTTCGGCAGATTAATGGTAGTCTCTGCTCCATCCGAGTCCTCGCCGGTTCCACCGCCAATGGCATGTGCGACATTCCCGACAGAGGATACTGTAACTGTGCCGTCAGTAAAGGTGAGCGATCCCCCATCGCCACCGTTATCCCCCGCGCAGCCGCCCCCGATTCCACGCCCACTCGGAGAATTGGCAGTGGCATATACCCTGCCTCCATTTACCGTGACCGCAGCACCCGTGCCTCCATAGTAACCTGATGTGGTACCGCCACCGCCAATAGCTGCCCCATAGCCCCTGTTTCCGTTCTCAGCGTGTACGATACCGCCATTGATCACTACGGTTCCGGCATCGCCGACATCGCCGACAGAGGCATTACCGCCGCTTCCGATACCCGAGGCATAATTCCCTCCGTTTGCGTTCACGATACCACCATTGATAGTGACTATTCCGCCATTGCCGCCAAAACCACCACCACCAATGGCAGCGCCGCCCCATGTGTGTCCTTCGCCTGGAGATGCGTGAATCGTACCGCCGTTTATCGTGACAGAACCGGCATGTTCGTAGATATCGCCACCAATACATGCAAAGTAATTGGCTGTCGACTGAGCGGTCAAGGTGCCTGTTACGGCTGCGGTCTCTGTCCACACGATAAGGCTGTTGCCTTCGGTAACCCGAATCCCCCCGTTTATTGTCAGCTCGCAGTTATCCTTGAGAATAATGTTGACTTCGCCCTCGACAGTCACTCTCGACGAAAATGCGATGCCTGCTCCCTCAAACGCATACCAGGAGGATGTGCCCGATCCTCCTCCTAAAGTAGGGCCAACCCCATTATCAGCGCTGGAATAGACGGTAACACCAGTTTTTTGCACGATGCCGCCGGTGCTGGGGTCGTAGTAGGAAACATTCTGATCCATAGTTTGTGCGTGTGCGACGTTCATAGCCAGCGGTGTATTCCCCATTATCAGCAGACAGACAAGAGCGGTTCCCAGAATTCGTGCGACTGTTGCTTTCATTGACAGAATACCTCCCTGTATACTGTGATAATGCACCCCCACAATATAACGCATATGCACAACATTATAATGAACAGAGCTATTCATTATGGATTTTTATTCACTGTCATGGGTAAGAGCGGTTACAGTACAGCCTCCTCCGACCTGTAATCCGTAAAATCATTACGTGGAGTCATTATCATGTTGTTGCAGGGCTTCTGTTATTGCAGAGTCCCGATGCAGTAGCTCGTATCGGGCCAGCCTTTCTTCCCAATTCATGTCGATCGAACCGTTTTTGATTTTGCTCCTTCATTAATCATCTGACCGCAGTCTGCTACACTGGTCTTGGTAGCACCGTCGGGTCCTGCTGCTGAACTCTGTATCCGTTGCCCGAGCGCCACGACGCGCAGCTCTTTTTTGGAGAATACTATGAAATATACACCTGAGGATTCCCTGGTGTCTTCGCAACCTAAGAGAACCAGGAATATCACCGAGGCTGGTATGATCGCCGCATTGTACGCCGCTTTAACGCTCCTCACTCTTACCTTTTTGGGAAGCCTGGCCTTTGGTCCTGTACAACTGAGGCTCTCCGAAGTTGTCTGTGTACTGGCCCTTTTTACTCGTAATGCTATTCCCGGACTTACCATAGGCTGCGCGTTGGCAAATCTTATTGGTATTGCACTTAATGGCAGCGGAGCACTCGGACTTCTGGATGTAGTTGGTGGCTCTGCGGCAACGTTCCTTGGAGCTTGGTGGTGCTGGCGTATGCGGAGGAAAGTAGGTATAGCCTTGCTTGGCCCGGTCATTGCAAATGCTTTAATTGTTGCTGCTTACCTGCCGGTTCTGCTTGCAGCCATCGGGTTTTACACTATCCCTTTTACTGATATCTCCCTTACCGAAAGCTACCCGCTTATGTACCTGTTTGGCGTAGTAACCGTAGGCCTGGGAGAGGCACTTGTCGTGTACGGCCTTGGCTGGCCTCTTCAGGCGGCATTACGTCGAACATCCCTCTTTGCTCCGAGCACTTAGATGCTCTTTAACTCTTACGCCACCCTGTTATGCCAGGCGAGTGTATAATCTTCTCAACTGAGAAGAATGTTCAGTCTCCTGCAAGGCTGATCCTGTATAGGGATACATGCCTTCGCCCTTAGCAGAAGAGTGGCAGGAGCACCAGTAATTCATCGCATGCCGTCAAGGAATGGCTGAAATATCTGGAAACTCGCTGTATTCCGTCAGAGAGTGGCAGGAGCACCAGTAATTCATCCCATGCCGTTATAGAAAGGCCGGAGCACTCATGAGTAGTATGAGCAGTACACCGCGTTCCATGAAAGAGACACTGCAGGCAATGATCGCTGCGCTTGACGCGGGCAACCCTCCCCAGGCCACCGCAGATGACTTTACCTGCTTTGCCCCTGAACGGCTTGCGGATCACCCAGAAATCACCGACAAAGCGCTTAACATCATTCTCTCCTGCCTCGACAAGAGCGATATTCCCACACTTGAGCGAGCCCTCCGTGCCCTGAATGAACAGACTCCCTCATGGCTGGGGTTCAAAATAGTTACCGATCCCGCCAAAGCGGTCAACAGTGAGGACACAGAGGTTGTGGGTATAGAGGGTGAAGGTGAAGGCAGCGCCGATGACCAGCCCGGCCTCTTCTTTGCCAATGAGAAAAAGGAGATTTTGTTCTCGCGCCCTTATTCTGAGAGAGACAAGTTCCAGATGCTCGATATCACACGTGGCCCCCATATGCATAACGAACAGTATGCCGGCGTTGCCTGGCTCTCCGAGCCACTCCAGCCAGCAGGACGTGCCTTTATCTTTGGCGCCGGAGAGGTACCCTTGTGGGTAGCACGCATGGCACGGGACGTAGGTTTTGAGTCAGTCATCCTCGACGATGATCCCGCCTATCTCAACGCCGAGCGTTTTCCGCACTCTGAGCTTGTGCTCGTTGAGGACTATGCCAACCTCCCCAATCTCGGCATTGAAAAACAGGACTACGTGCTTGTGCTCACCCGCGGCCATATGCGTGACCCCGAAGCACTGGTCTATGGCATCAAAACCGGTGCTCACTACGTGGGTATGATGGGCAGCGCCGGAAAGAACCAACGCGTTTTTCAGATGGCCAAAGGCGCTGGCGTTACCACCGAGCAGATCGAGGCCACCTACTCCCCTATTGGGCTCAAGTTTGGTGCTAAGACCCCACCGGAGCTTGCCATGTGTATCGTTGCAGAGCTGATCCAGGTGCGGGCAGAGCGCAGAAAACCCTGGTCATGTAAAAGTAATTCATTGTAACTCTCAGGGTTGCCCGGCTAGCCGCCAAACTCCTCGGGTGGCCTCGCCTCTGCAGCTGCCGCACCTTCTTCATCCGCTGCACGAATCACCGCACGACGTATCTTGTTGTTGATGGTCTTGGGCAGCGCGTCCACATACACGATGATACGAGGATATTTATAGGGCGCTGTCTCGCTCTTCATAAACGCCTGGATCTCTTTGGTGAGCTCGTCGTCTCCCTTAAAACCCGGCTTGAGCACGATAGTTGCCTTGACAGCCTTGCCACGCATCTCGTCTGGCACACCGGTTACCGCACATTCAAGCACCGCGGGATGCGTGAGCAGAACACTCTCGATCTCAAAAGGGCTGATACGATAACCACTTGATTTGATGACATCGTCGTTGCGACCTACATAGAAAATGTAGCCATCCTCATCCCGCCAGGCGGTGTCGCCGGTATGATACCAGCCGTCATGAATCGCATTCGCCGTCTTCTCGGGATCACGATAGTATTCCAGCATAATGCCGGGAGGGCGGTTTTCCAGGTCAT
>JAVBUQ010000152.1:0-7849 GCA_031555185.1 Coriobacteriales bacterium | reverse complement strand
TTTAGCCATCATTCTTGTGAGTATAGAGAGTAATAGTGGGGAGTTTGTGTGCGGGGTGTGGAGATTTTATGGAGATAACGAATACTTGTCCACTCAATGTAAAAACGCTTTCTGTATCCGCAGCTACCAGTTGCCCACCAGGCAATCAACAGAGAGTCACCTTTAAACGGGCTCCCGGGGAACCTCCCTGTAAGCGACACAGTCCTGTAGGCGTCAGAGAGAAAGAATCTCATGAAGTTTTCTTGACGTAATATTATATAACATATAATATTACGCTAAACATAAGTACCGTTATATGAATGAAGGTGCGCACAAGAAAGAGGAGGTGTATATGTTTCAATTAGGCTCTGCACTCTTGGATGCGTGTGTGTTAGCAGTAATCAGCAAGGGAGATACCTATGGATATCTCTTAACCCAGGAGATCAGAAACAGTATCGATGTTTCAGAGTCCACACTTTACCCAGTGCTGCGTCGTTTGCAGGCAGAACACATGCTTGTAACGTACGACAGTCCTTTTAACGGGCGCAATCGCCGTTATTACCAGATAACGCCTCGCGGACGCGAGCAGTTGGAAAGCCTGCAAGAGAGTTGGCAACACTTTAAAGCAGCCGTGGACAACCTGCTCGACCCTGCCGCTTCGGTTTCTGACGCCACCAAAGGAGACGAATCATGACATCTGCTGAATACCTCTATGACTTGCGCAAAAGGCTGCGCAAGCTTCCTCCTCAGGAAGTTGACCAGGCAATGAGATATTACGAAGAATATTTTGCTGAAGCTGGCCCCGAAGGGGAGGCCGAAATCATTAACAGGCTCGGTACACCTGCTCAAGTTGCTTCTGCCATTATCAGTGACTACGCACTGAAGGATATGGGGAGTACGGGGGCTTCAGTAAACGCAGGAGTTGCCGGAAGCACGGGCGGCGCGGAAGGTTTCGCCGGCAATCCAACTGCTCATAACGCCAGCCAGCCGGTGAGAAAAAGCAGCTCTCTTAAAACCATGTGGATTGTAATTCTGGCAGTTCTGGCCAGCCCTATAGCCATTCCTGTAGCCATCGCCCTTCTGTTTGTTGTCTTTGCGGTACTCATTGCGCTTTTTTGTGTGTTTCTGGCGCTCTTTGTCTCTGCGCTGGTTATGGCGGTAACCGGCCTTGTCGCAGTAGGCCTGAGTATCGTGGCGCTTTTTTCCCAACCTATTGACGCACTGGCCATGATGGGTGTTGGTCTCATCTGCGCCTCGCTTGGATTGGCATTGGGGATAGGTACGATCAAACTCTGCCAACTTACTATTAAAGGGATTACCTGGATCTTTGCCAGGATACTTGGAAAGAAAGGAGGCCAACAATGAGTCGCGGAATCAAGACCTTGTGGATAGTTATCGGCTGTCTTTTTGCAATGGGCATCGTGCTTGCCGCAGTAGGATTTGCCTTAGGCGCAACCGGAAGCGCCTGGTTCGATAGACGTGGCCTGCATTTTGGCGTACAGGATGCGCTACCTTATGAAGCATCTGACTTGGACAGCGAAGCCTTTGAGAACATCAACATAGAGCTTATTGAGGCAGACGTTGAATTGGTAGTTGGCACGGGTTATGGATATGAATTCTCCTATCTTGGGAGCGCTGAGCCTATTGTAGAGGTCTCAAATGGCACACTCCGTGTAGTAGAGAACGACGACGGTTGGCGTGTGAACATCATGGGCTTTTGGAGTATGTGGAACCACCAGCAGGCAAAGCTCACCGTATATGTACCAGGCGATGCCGCACTGAGCAACGTAAAGCTTGCTACGGTAAGTGGTGATACCTACCTGGGTGGCGAGAGTGTGCCTATTAAAAGTCTTACCTGCCAGAGCGCTTCAGGCAATGTGAGTATGGGAGACCTTGATCTGGAGAGGCTTGATCTGGAAGTGGCCTCAGGCGATGTGCGTCTCGATTCCGTCACAGCCAAAGAGGCAAACATTAATATCATCAGCGGAAGATTTGACTTTGATCAAGGTTCTTTAGACAACCTTGTAATGGACATGGCCTCAGGCGATGTGTGGTTCAAGGGAACCGTAACCTCCAGTTTGGCGCTGCGTATGATCTCGGGAAACGCAGATCTTGAGCTTACCGGAAGCGAAGATGATTACAGTTTTGGGATCAACCGTATCAATGGGGAAGTTCACATTAACGGGCGTTCGGCAGGAGACTCGTATCTGCCGGAAAGCACAAGTATCGGCGCTGCCTCTGAGGATAAAGCCCACATACAGATTGATACGACCAGTGGGTCGGTGAATATTATTTTTACCGATTGAACGAGTGTGACAAAACCAAACAGAGTAATGTCTATACTAGTGCGGACAACAACCGTCACGTGCTGGTATTGGACAATGAGATGGATGACAAAAAGTTAACCGCCCTGGCCGCTAAGGCTATTACAGGCGATGAAGCTGCTTTTGAGGAGCTCTACCTTGCGCACGCCCGATCCATCTTGTTCCATGTACGCAGTCTGATATTTGATAAGCAGAACTACAACGATGTGGCGCAGGATGTTGCGCTCAGAATGCACGCCTATATCAGCCAGCTACGAGAACCAGCCGCCTTTAGAGGCTGGATGCATCAGATTATCCGTTCAGTCTGCTTTAATCACAATAAGCAGGTTGGAGTGGGGGAAAAGTATCTGAGCACCTTTGATGACGACGAAGCACTGGAGGCACTCGAAGACGTAGAAGAACAGTCAGACCCTGAAGCAGTAACCTTGGCGATGATGGAAGGCAATAAGCTCTTTGCCATCGTAAGCGACCTGCCCCTCAATTATCGCGAGACGATCATGTTACGTTACTACGATGATCTGAGCTACAAGGAGATAGCTGAGGCACAAGGCATCAGTGTTACCAATGTCAGCACGCGCCTTCAGCGAGCGCTGGAGGCCCTCCGCAAGAAGATTGGCGAGATGGGTGAGGGATACGGCACCCCGGACAAAGGTACAGCCATGAAAGAGAGCAACGCATACCAGCAGGATATTCCTCAAGAGACACCGGAGCGCACAGAATTGCTCAAGGCAGAGGAAACGAATAAAAAGTACACTGAGGGCATTAAGCTTAAGCCGGCTCTCTACAGCGGCGTTGCCTTACTCATACCCGAGGATGCCATCAAGACCTTTGCCTCTTCTGTGGGCACAAAGATAGCAGCTGCTACTACTACCGCGGCAGTTGCCAGCACGACAGCTACCACAGGAGTGTTCAAGTATATCCCTACCATCATCATCGCTGCCATCAGCACTATAACGCTGATCTTTGCCGCGGCGGTAGGATTGACGGCTGTGTCATCGTTGGAGGGGAGCGACACAGCCAACACTGGAGAGATTACAGGACAATCGTATGAGCTTGACTATAGTGGCAGCGCCCACCTTGCCTTTGTGGATGAAAACGGTGGAGAGTCGGATCTTGATGTAGTAAGTATTACGTTGGTGGAGGACGTCCCGGCATCTGTTGAGACCACGTGGCAACTCTATGCTCTTGCTGCAGGAGAAGCCATCTCGGGCGGAGAAGAGAAGACTCTTTCTTCCGGCGCAACACTTATCGGCAGTGGAAGCGGCACAACGCTCGACAGTGTCCTGCTCGCAGACCTGGCTCCCGGCGTATATCACGCGGTCTTTATGCTTACCGATAGCAATGGGGCTACAGCTGAGGCGGCACGCTCCTTTACCATTTCATAATAAGACAGCCTGTCGGCAGGCAGGTTTTCTTCTCTATCGATCACAGATACTGATTCTTATCGCAACTCATAAGTGCCTCAGGTAACTACCGCTGTTACTGATGTCCAATCTTAAATATGAAGGTTTTGTGGAGATTGCGATCTGCGGCAAAAAAAGTGAGAAACTTTGTGTGACAAAACGCTGGGCGGCATTGTCAATACTTATATGCAAGGGTATTCAGCTCGCAGGAACGCAGGCAAGAATAACTCAAAACAGCATAAGACATACGAAGGCTTCTTTAAGTCGTGGGTAGAAGAGAACAGAGGAACAGTAATGAGTGATCAACCTAAGGCGCCCTTGAGGCGGTCTTCAGAAGCAAAAAGCATGGCAAGTAAAGGAGTTGCAGGACGCCTCATTGCCGTGCTTCTATCAGTGTTGCTGGTAGCCACCGCAATACCGGTGCTCGCTTTTGCAAATGTGAACGAAGAACAGGGAGGCATTGCCAGTGAGCAAGGAGCTGGTGGTACCGCTACAGGGACAGACTCCACAGGCCTTTCAGGCGAGGAAACTAGCCCAGGTCAGAGTACGCAGGGAGATGACTCTGCTGCGCCGGTTCTCGCAGAGGAGGCAACCGCTTCTGACATAAGCGTACTGGGAAGTGGTGAGATCTCCACACTGGCTACCGCACCGGGCACTATCAATGCCACTATCAGTGCCGATAACGGGGTCATCAATCTGGGAGGCGCTGCGGATACGGCGCGGATGAGCTATCAACAACAGGTAAATCACGTACCTTATCTCTACAATCTCAGGATAGAGCTGAGTGATCTTGATCCTGGTACCTCTAATACACTTTCAATAACACTTCCGCTTGGCATGAAGTTCGGCTACACCAATATGACTGATTTTCTGAACCAGTCGGGACAATTTGCTCTTGATGTATCCTCTTCAAGCTATACACACGCAGGCTATACCACGCTTGCAGGCTATACCTTCCCCAATGGCATTTATACATTTACGCTTAAAAGTGGTGTCGCTGCCACAACAGTCACCATTCCCATCAGTTTTGATCCGGCTGTACAGACTGACACCATTACCAATGCCGCTCGCGTTACGCTAACTGATGGCACAGCCTCTACTTCGGCAACACTTGAGCAAGTTTCAAGGCAGACTGATGGCTTCTGCGGTTTTGCTCTAAGCCTCAACCATCCTCACTCCGGAGCCTATTTTACCTTTACGGGAGGCGACACCTTTGAAATGGACTACCGTTGCCGCAGCATGTGTTCCATGGGTACAGGCAACTTGTATTACACTCTCGTCACCGGAGGAGTCTTTCATCTTAAGCTCACAGACACCAAGGGAACGTCGGGTGTTCGCCCCACGATCATCAATACTGATACTACGGGCCAATGGGCGATAACCTCATCAAACGCCGCAACCGGAGACTATTACTTTACGTACACTCCGTTGGCAGGAGAAGCATATCTGTCCAGTGTGGTTGTGCCTTTCGACATCGTATTTCCTGCCTCCGCCACACCGGCATGGGCAGAGAATGATCCAGTTACGCTTACCTATGTGGCAGCGGACACGTATTTTTCTTATCGTCAGTTTGCGGAGAACAATCCTGTCGACAATATTGGCAGCACGGTGAGTGCTACCGCAACACCGCAATATCTCAGCGCAAACATCACTCATGACTTTCGTTATCAAGCACCGGACGAAAAGGTTTATGTAAACTATGCCAGCAACACCAACTATCTCGACAATATCGCTAAGGGGCCTGCTGCCAACACCACCTTTTCGGCTGATATCGATTGTGCGGATGTAAACGCTTCTGTTAACGAGGAAACCGGCGTCCTTGGCTACTTCATTACAGGCAATGCAGGCACGGTGGACAGCGTTCCCAAGACAGTAGAGATGCATTTTGATAGTACGTCCTACGGTGTCCTTGCACTCTACGTGCCCTACCGGGCAGGAGAAAAGCTCGTTCAGGTTGAGTACACTACAACGGCCAACTCCAGTTGGCGTACGGCAACGGTCAATACGACCGCAGACACAACTGCAAAAGCCTATATCTCTTACAAGAACCTGGGCATAACCAGTCGCACAGAATTCATTACCGGTATTCGCTATAGCTTTGGCATAATGCCCGCAGGCTCGTACTATTCACAGGAGATGTACCCTAGTGCGTCCTACTTTGGAAAATGGCTCGCGGCTAATGAAAGCGGAGCCACCGGCACTGCCAGCATTCGTGTCTACGACACCGACACGGCCGGTACCCATGACACTGGCATTGGTACAGTAAAAACGCAACGTATAGACACAAACGCAGTAGGATTTCCCGACCCACCAGCGGTCTCAGTCGCTGCTGGGAATGTCATGAACTTCTCCACGAGCATAGGCACCACCAGCAATACCCGTTACCTCAATGCTACAACTGAGCACCCGGTACTCTATATTCGCTCAGAGATAAAAGATGAAAAAGGCGTGCCACTGCCTGTTTCGAACATCGTTCTTTCAAACGGAGGCCGTATAGCCGGCGAGCTCACAGCATCCGACTATATCATCACCAACTGGACGGTAGACGAAGATGAAGACGGGCATGATGATGCCATTATCTACAAGATCGACACTGCACCCGCTGCGGGGAGTAAGGTTTGTCTCATGATGGCCTATATAAACGCGGGAGGGAATCTGGCGAGGCAGGGTCTCACTCTGTCCTACCAGGTAGCCACCACTGCTTTGACGCCAAGCCAAAGCTATAAGTCGCGTAATATGGTCTTTGTGCTCGACAGGGATGCCACATCCTATACAGCAGCCTCTAACTCCCAAAGAGTGACTGCCAGTGATGTGGGATATAACAGTGTACGCCATGGAGAAGATTGGACCAAAGGCGTCCTTCTTGCAAGGTCAGACCAGAGCACCAATCTTTATCAGGTAAACGGTGTTCAGTCCATTCTCGTTACCTCAAAGATCAAGCATCTGACGGCTACAGACTGGATCAATTACACCACGGGGTCTACCCCTATTCCTGTAGGCATCTCTGCCAGTTCAGGTTTTCAGCTTAAGACCGATATCATCAATAACGCGGGCACTCCCGTCACGGCTACCGAAGTCTATATCCCCATTCCCAAGGCACAGGAGAATTGGGGAGGCCTTATAAGTGGCACTCCTCAACTCTCTCTCGTGCTCAAGAATGCAGCAACGGTTGTGTCTGCTGGCAGTGGGGCCATAACAAGTTATGAAGTGAGGTATGGCATTAATGTGACGCCTACCGACAATGGGGCTACCCTGCAAGGATATACCTGGAAGCTTGCCTCTGAGCTGAGTGCTGCAGACTGGGCTCAGGTAAACTGCGTCAAGATCGTGGCGTCTGGCATTGCCGATCAGGCAGATCTACAAGTTGTCCTTGATGTCAAAGCAGATGAGAATCAGACCTCTCCTGCACTTGCCGAAGGACTCAAGGATATCTGGCATCCCACCTACTACCAAGACCTCACTTCTTCTACGGGAGTCTATAAGGGTTGGTATGCAGGAGCCTCCTTTGGTGTACAAAGTGCTCTCTCCGGCATAAAAGGGCGTCTCTTCAATGACCTTAATGCCGACGGCATCTATGCGGGCGCTACGGAGAACCTTGCGGGAACCGGATGGAAGATCAAGGTCTATAACGCATCGGATACCTCTGTGGCACTCCAAGAGATTTCTCTCAATGCAGACGGCACCTACTCCATCTATGACTTGGTTTCTGCAAACTCCTATGTCTTGGCGGCAGTTAACCCCAACGCCACAGACTATATGTTCACCCGCACGGCAACACGCGCATTCAACAATGCGCTTGGCCCCTATGGCCCTTACGGTGCAAACACCTTTGTAAGCACAGACGGCGATGCCACGGGCACCGCAAATGCTTCCGCCCAGCTCACCGAGCCTGGCTACCTGCCTCCAGACGATATACCTGACACTGCCACCTACAACATCGGTGTCATCACCAAGGCAAAGACAAACCTCACCTGGAGGAGTGCAGATGTTACGAGAGGTACTGTGGATGGGACACTCAAGACCCTGAGCGACTATCCTACAGCCTCCCTTCCCATCGGTGCTGCCCCTGTGGTGAGCGCGGCTTTTGGCTACACCTTTACGGGATGGGGTCGTGTCGTATCAGGAGCTGCTGCTCCCGCCTGG
>JAVBUQ010000132.1:0-14579 GCA_031555185.1 Coriobacteriales bacterium | reverse complement strand
ATCTACGTCTATTGGAACAAGGTCAGCCGTAAGTGCGGCTTCAGCAGAAAATGCAGAGGTTATAACACGTTGGTCAACATGAATAGCAGTGTATTCAAAAAGAGGAATGAGAGCATACAAACCTGGGCCGGCAACGCGGTTGAATTTTCCAAACCGCAGAACAGCAACTCGCTCCCACTGTGGCGCTATCCTGATGCAGGAGGCAACTAGCAGTCCTACTACCAGTGACACGATGATGGTAACAGGAGAAAAGATCCAGAATGTTGCCAGGAATACAACGAGGAAGCCTATTGCAAACATCACAAGGGCAAACACGAACACACCTATTCGAGAGGCCTCGTTTGGTACTAGCTCAGTGCTCTCTACATTTTGCTGCTTCTCTGAAAGTCGTTGTTTAGCCGGCTGATCTGCTTCTACGGTTTTCTTTTTGCTCAACTGGACTCCTCTTCTCAGTTACATCGTTAGTGCGCTCTTCTACCGGGGAGGGTTTTAATGTTTCTGTTTGCTTGTCACTACCCATCATTAAACGCTCAATAACAAGACCGGCTATATCATCTCTCGGTACTCCAAGCTCCAAGCATTCTCTAATAAACTCATCAATAAGCAGGTCGACCTCGTCTACGGCATTGCCTGCAATGCGCGTATAGTCATCGGAGGCAAAGGTACCTGCACCTTGCCGCGAAACAATATAGCCGTCCCGCTCAATGTCGCGATACACTTTGCTCACGGTATTGAAATTTATACCAAGTTCCACTGCAAGATTGCGCACTGTTGGCAGTTTATCGCCTTTGCGAAAATGCCCGGAAGTAATGAGATAGACGAGGCGGTTTCGCAGCTGCAACCAAAGAGGGATGCCGCTGTTGTTATCAATAGTAATAGGTATCTCCTGCATCGTGCTCTCCTTTAATCGATAGGAATAATCGGAGCCATAAGTCCTGCATTTACGATGCAGTAGCGGATGAAAAACCCGCCAATCAGTGTACCCGCTGTAGATACAAGGACCAGTGCCTCCAGGGGAAGACGTGGCAATAATAGATGTGTTACAAGAGGAAGGCCTATGCCAAGGGAGACAACGCCGAGCCAAAAAGGCCAAGCCTCTGCACCAGATAGTAGCATTTGTACTGACTCTAATGCAGTAGGAGAGTATCCTGCGCGCTCGAAGATCAGGATGGCAAGGACAATCGCTTCAGCCAAACTTAAACCGAGAAGAGCATTCCATCGAAAAGAAAACCCTGCAGTTTTAATACCAAGGTAAATGGTCTCAACGAAAAGTGAGGCAGCCAGTCCGCAGGTAAGAGAAGAGACAATAAAGAGAAGAGGTATCAGCAAGGTGGACCAGAAATCGACAGAGATGATCATGATAAGAAGAAAACCGGCGTAGAGCATTGTGCTTATTGCAGATAGAACACCCAGTGTCATCAACGTGATAAAGATCCAGTGCGGCAAGCGTACTTTAAGCAGGGCAACTGCAGTGGCAAGAACTGACAGCACAGCAAAGATAACAACAACTGTTGCTCCAAAAGACGTAATAGAGTTAAAGGGATTAAGAAGTACTTTCCAGACAATAAAGGGATTGCTAAAAGTAGCTAACAGCGAAAGCGAACCGGCTATGATGCAGAAGCTGGCTATACACAATGCACCTGCTACACGGATGTGGCCAACTGACGGATTGTAGCTTTGATGAAGCTCGATACCAAAATGTGAGGGTGCGGTCATGTGGGGGTTAGTCTGTGGGATCTTAGTTTGGTTTGCTCCTGAGACCTGGTAGTCAGATAATGAATCCTCAAGTCCCTGGTGAGACTTGCGATGGTTTCCATACATGGTGGCTGTGGCTACGAGAAATGCGCCACTGCTTACACCAGCAAGAAAGAGATACCACACAATGGAGGAGCTAAACATGGCTTGTCTGTGCCTCTCACAAAGATGATCCAAAAGTCCTAACAGCTACGAGCTACGCCACGCATGGTGAGAAAACACCGTTAGCTGCATTGTACTACATCAGTCGTACTTTTCAATGCGGAGCTGATTGTAAGACAGCATACACACTATCCTCATAAATAAAACGCCTCATACTATTTCGCAAAGGGAATTTTCTCTTTAGCGACAGTCACAAAAGGAAGAAGACAGCCCCATAGGAAAGGACTGTCTTCGCTCTAGCGTGTGCTGAGCATCGCACACAGTAACGACAACCTTGCTTGTAACTAGCTGGTAGCAGCAATCCTGCCGGCGCGGCGTCCAAAGGTCACGGTACGGCCACAGGCATGTCCGGTAAAGAGATTGGGATAGGTGTTGGCGTAGTAGCCGCCACTGTCGTTGCCTACTACATAGAGACCAGGGATAGGTTCTCCAGCCTCATCAAGGGCACGCATGTCTGTATCGATTATGATGCCGTCAAGGGTGGAGAGGATATAGGCACAGGTCCAGGTGCCATAGAAGGGAGGCTCTTTGATGGCTGAGAGACGAAAGCCCTCTTTTCCATAGTCTTCATCCACGCCCATTTCGTAGAGTTGGTTATAACGCTCAACTGAAGCGAGAAATTCATCCACTGGGAGCAGGCACTTTTCTGCTAGTTCTTCAAGAGTATCTGCCTTCTGTACAAAGCCGTCTTCGACCAGTCCTTCAACCATGCCCGCAGCAACTGGCAGTGGAATATCTGGTGGTGCACCATTCTCGTTAGCGAAGGTGCGGGAACAGCCGTGCATATCAAAACGAACAATATCATCCTGGAAATTGGCATCCCAAATTGTTACATATGAACGGTTGGGCTGCTTGTAAGCGGAGTGAGCGATAAAGTCATAGACGCCGGACTCATTGGTAAAGCGCTTGCCATGCAAGTTGACCTTCATAAAGGGCTGCTCGCCCAACCAGAAGAACGTACCGCCGGAGTCGGGACCTTCGGGATAGGTGCCTGGTATCATGGCACAGCGGTCAAAGTTGCAGGAGCAGAAGGTCTCTTCAAACTTCGCGCCCGCCCAGACACAGGCCTTGATTCCGTCTCCAGTAGAGCCAGGGATGGCGCTTGACCAACCAACAGTGTTCCAGTTAACGGGCTGAAGAGCCTTATACATCTCTTTGTTCTCACCGTAGCCACCTGTGCAGACAATAACACCCTTACTTGCGTTGATCTGGATGTAGTTTTCGTCCTCGCCTTGTGCGATAACACCCGTGACTGTGCCATCGGTCTTGATCAGTTTGATCATGGGGGTGTTGTATTTGAACTCAACGCCTAATCCGGTGGCATACTCAGTAAGAACTGTCTTGCCATCAAGTGTTTCGTTGTGCTCCTCGTCTACTGGCCACTCGGGAGAATGTCCGGTAGGGAAGTGCTTATAGTTGACCTGCTCGTGTTCGGTGGTGTACTCAAGCCATAGCTTTACATCATGCTCGGCCAGTCTGTCGCCGTACCAGTCGATCGTCTCTCCACTCTCATTCATCCACAGATACTGAAGGTCGGGGATGATGTTACCGGAGGCATAATGATTGAGCTCAAGCATCATTTCCTGATTATCCAGGACAACGCCAAGCTCTTGTTGATAACGGGAGTTGACACCGCCAAGGTCATTACGAATGCCGCCCGATTCGAACTTGTCAATGACCAGAACTTTTGCACCCTGCTCGCCAGCTGAGCAAGCAGCAAAGAGGCCGCCGGTGCCACCACCAACAATGAGCACCTCAGTCTCGAGTGTCTCAGTGATGGCAGAAGCGTCGATCTCTGGCTCCTGACCAAGCCAATCAGCTGCAGTAGATTCAGCTGCAACACCACTTCCGCTATCTGCACCTGCTGCAGGAGCAGATGGTGAGCAGCCCGTAAGTGCTGCCGCTGCAGCAGCGCCACCTACTGCAATAGCTCCTGTTAGGAACCCGCGCCGGGATAGACCCTGCTTTTCATTTTCCATGGAATCTCCTTCTCCTTTCTTGTTGCTTCCTACAGATCCAGCTTATTGCTAGAATCATCACTGTACCGAGGAGAAGGTCGGTCATTCAACACCCCAGTAAGGCGTTTTGTCGTCACCCAGCATAGTAATTCCTTCACCCCACCAGGGTGAAGGATGCTCCGCTGCTGGTAGACAGGGAGGTTCCAGTGGGCTCTCTTTCAAAGAAGGTCACCAATGCGAAGTTTGGAAGCGCTGCAGTACTTGTTGCTGCCTTTGCCCTCACGAACTTTTACGGATGGGTCCTTAATGCGAGCATCTATTCAGAGGTAGCATCCTATGCGGGAGTACTGCGCGAGACGAGTACCTTCTTGTATGGATTCGTGCTGCTTACCATAGGCCTGATTGCTCAGTTCCGTCCGCGTTGGCTCGATAAAAGGATTTTGCTGGTCATTGCCGTATTCTGCTCGATCACGGCGCTTCCTATTCTACTTCTTGCGATCCCTCAAAAGGATATCGTATTCTCCGGCATAGGGTTTATGCTTTTGAATATAGGGCATGCCTGGGCATACGCCGTTGTAGCTTTGGCTGCCTGCCAGCTCTGGTCGCTGAGGGCTTCCGTTATTACCGTGGCCTTAGGTTACGCACTGGGGGAGATATGCACCATTCTGGTGCCTGTTCCTTCTTTAGAACTTGGCATAGCTATCTGCTGCCTTATTGCTTTCGCGATCTTAGTCCTGTTGTACCGCATGAGTTCAAAGTCGCTCGATCTTATCTCTGCCGGAACCTCGGCAGCCCACTTGCAGCACTCTAACCCAGAATCGTTCCTCAAGCCTCTCAACAAGTTTTATCTTTGCGCGGCATTCTTTGGCTTTGCCTTTGGCTACTGCCTTACACTTAACGAGGTTGACAGCACTCCAGTCTCACACAGTTTCTTTGCGCTCCTGCTCGTAGTGGTGGCACTCTGGATCATTTTCAGCAAAGGGGAGGAGAAGGCTGACACCTTATTCTCGATATGCGTGCTTCTGGTAATCGCTGGATTTCTCAGTGCTCCCTTTACCTTCTTTACCAACCTGACCTTCGCTAACGGATTTCTCCGTGTGGGCACTAAAACTTTTGAGATCCTTATCTGGATTGTTTTCATTGCCATAGGCAGGAGGAACCTCTTTGCGCTGCTTCCAATGGTAGGAGTCGTCGAATGTCTTAATATGGTTGGCCTCTCACTTGGGGCTGTCATCGGCCATACCTCCAATGATCTCTTGAGCTCAAATCAACAACTCGTTGCTTCGATTGCGGCAGTTGCAGCTTTTCTCTTTATTGCTTTCCTTTGGTTTGTGTTCAGGAACTTTAGTTTTGATGCAACAATCCGAGGGGTCGTTACGTATGATTCGCTAAATGGAGAGCAATCAGTTGATGATATTGAACGCCGTTGTGAAGAAATCGGATCCAAGAAGGACCTCACTTCTCGACAGATAGAGATCTTCACGATGTTAGCGCGAGGCAGGAACAGCCGATTTATCAGGGAATACTATGTACTGTCCAACAACACGGTCAAGAGCCATATCAGGCATATCTATCAGAAACTGAACATACACTCCCAGCAGGAGCTTATAGATCTGGTGGAGGCACATAAAGAAGAGCCACATGGAAGACCTTGTGCCTGAGTCTGGTTGTCTTGATGCTTTAGTGGAGCGTGTAAGATTCGCTGTTATGCTTTCCTATTCTTTGAGAGAAAAAGAAAGCAGCAGAAATAGCCGCTCTCGTGGATCGTCAAGATCGGCATTGATCATCTCCCTGATCCGGCGCATACGGTATTTGAGGGAGTTCCTGTGGATGCAGAGGTCTTCGGCGGTCTTGACCATGTTCCGTTCATTGCGAAGATACTGTTTAAGTGAGTTGTAGAAGTCCGTGTCATGTGCCTTGTCATAATCACTGAGAATGGCCAGTGCCGGATGGGCTAAATCCAACTCAACATCATATTCATGAAGTGTGCTCATCACATATTCGAGGGCGATATCCCTGAAGAATACCGCTCCTGATACTGCCTTTGACGTGCCTGTCGCCAGGTTCAGGGAGCATTGGGCTTGTTTGTAGCGAGAGAACAGTTTCTCCCATCCTTTAAAAGGCAGTGACACCCCTATGACATAGTGAGTAAGATTGACCTGCATGCTTAATGCCTGCAAAAAGTGCCCCACAGAAGAGTAACTAACAATGCAGACAATGTCGTTTTCATACGTCAGTGCAAGCGTATCAGGCACAAGGGTAAGGACAGTCTCAAACAGGGTATTCCTTCGCACGATGTTTATACTGGAAGTAACACTGCGTACAATCAACAGCTGATAGGGTGCCCGGGCTGTCATAAGCGTATCAAGCTTTGTATGGGTAGATGCATCCACTTCCTCGCCGTCAAGCAGCGAACCCACCAGAGCCGCGTTGCTCTGAATCTCGGAATGCAGGCCATGGAGAGCGGTAATGGAAGTAAGGATCG
Organism: Coriobacteriales bacterium; assembly: GCA_031555185.1. Taxonomy (GTDB): domain Bacteria; phylum Actinomycetota; class Coriobacteriia; order Coriobacteriales; family UBA8131; genus WQXH01. The sequence continues at coordinate 8,219 of JAVBUQ010000132.1, read as the reverse complement.
CGCAAAAGACCTCTGCCAGCTGAACGTCGCCCTGAGTAAACACCTTTGAGAATTGTTGCATATAAAACGCGGCAACAATCTCCTTATCTGCCACGATCTGGGAGCCGATACATATATGATTCTCCATCTCGAATATCTGGGGGTATGTGGTCCAGTCGTCCAATATATTGCCCTCGACATCCTTGATAGGTGAGCTTGTGTAGGTGTTGGGCACTGTTCCCGTTTCGTAGATAAAGCGCCATCCCTCACTGTATCTGTGGGGACCATCAGCGTGTGTGCAAGCAATGATGTGTCCTCTACTGTCAGAAACTGCGAGAGGACCGTTCATTATGTCGTCGCAGGCATCCACCATACTCTGAACTGGATGCTCGGTGCCAGCGGCGGCCCAGAGCGAATTCTCCCAGCGATTGTAATAGTCAAAGGCGGAAAGAACCTGATTCAAAACCTCTTCAGCACTTTGGTCCTCTATGAACATAAGATCGTACCCATGCACGAGCAGAATAGTGTCTTTGTATTCGGGATCCGAAAACACGTCAGAACACTTTCCTACATACACATGGTCGGAAGAGAGCTCGGAGAGCTCCTCAGAAAAGAAGCGAACACCGCTGATATCAGCAGAACCGTCGCTGATTTCGTAGCGAATGTGGTAGGACGAGAATCTCTCAGCCAGTATCCACATACTCAGCTTCATGAATACCTCCTTTCCTCATTTTCATCATAGTCCACAGTGGACAAATCGACAACTCGATAGAGGCACTATTTTCTGCCATTGTGGATGTAGCTATTCTGAATAAGCTTGTTAACCTGAAAAGTGCAACAGCAGGTAACCAAGCTTGAAAGAAGGTGTATACCGTGTTGACTTCAAAGCAAAAAGTCGAGAACTGTATGGATGTAAAACCCATCAAAGACAGAAGCGAGATCCCTGTTTACCCTATGCTGATCACCTATCCCGGTAAATTTGCAGGCATCTCTCAAAAAGATATGATGGATGACCCAAAAAAATGGATGCAAGCCCTCAAGATTACGTTTGATCATTTTGGGTATCCCGACCTCTGCGGATCCATACCTCTTGGTGAGGTCATCTTTGCTGAAGGCCTTCCGGCCATGCGTCCGGGTTATCAGTTGCCGGACGATGACCTGTTCCAGTTCATTGAAACGCCCAATATGGACAGTGACGATTATCACGACATCATAAAAAACGGCTGGCCCCAGTTTTACAGTCGTTATATGAGACGGATACAAAAACCGCCGATAAAGACCAATGCGGGACTAACCTTCCGGTGGATCAAGCTCGGAATGAACCTTGGAAAGACAGGCAAGTTCCTGGAAAGCCTGGGAGTCGAGCCGCTGCAAGGCAATGCTACAATGCTCCTTTTTGATCAATTGTCTCTGATACGTTCTTTTGAGCCTTTTATCATGGATGTTTATGATGAGCCGGATCTTATAAAGAAACTCATGGATCAGGAAACTCCGGCATTGATACAGTCCATCCTCAAAAACTCAAGCAGAAACCCCGTAAGGAGGGTGCAGGTCTTTGCCATGCGCTCTGACGCAAATTCCCTCTCCCCGGATATGTTTGATGAGTTCTCCTTTCCGTCTCTCAGGCAGGCGATTGAGCAATTCTGGACAGCAGGCTACCGGACCATCTTACATGCCGACGGAAACTGGGACCCCATCCTCGATCGCTTCCTGCAGTTGCCCAAAGGCTCCATACACTTTGAGTTTGACGGGGTCACCGACATCTTCAAAGCCGCAGATGTTCTCCAAGGACACCACTCATTTCGCGGAGATATCCCCGCGACTATGCTGGCCTTTGGAACACCTGACGAAGTGAGTGAGTACTGCGAGAAGCTCATCACCGGGTTTGGTATGAGAGGCGGATTTGTACTGGGTTCCGGCTGCGAGGTTCCCTTGAACTGCAAACCTGAAAACCTCATGGCGATGATGAACGCAGTCAAAGTCTGAAAAGAGAAGGAACTGCTCAATTACTGCTTTAGCACCTTTGAGATGGTTAGGGTATCCCGCGTCGATGGAGCGTCTCGGGATCCCGCAACGCACGAGAGCATGGAGTGGCGAGTGCCCACGGGTGAAAGAAGTAAGGAGAGCGTGACTTTGGTACTGACTTCTACCAGGTTCACTGTTTGGGTAAGGACAACAATCATATAGACTGTGCATAATGGAGAGCATGAGACAAAAGACGAATAAAGACAACATGTCATGCAAGCTCATAACGCTGCTTGCGACGTTATTTGTTACTTTATCCTTCTGCTCAGGCTGTGCGGCAGGGGGCGATAGCTCGGCGAATCCGCAGTCTGCGCCGCAGCAGTTGTCGGGCTCCACGGTAAGCAGCGATGAGACAATTGCCGAACTGTATGCACAGGGACAAAGCGATGTTCAGGTACAGGGAGAAGGTACCGTTACCAGAATACTGGCAGACGATACTAATGGAGACCGGCATCAGCGCTTTATCCTTGAGCTCGGCAGCGGGCAGACCCTTCTGGTGGCTCACAACACAGATCTTGCGCCACGGCTTGATGGCCTTGCTGAGGGAGACAAGGTCGAGTTCTACGGTGAGTATTATTACAATGAGCAGGGCGGCGGCATTCACTGGACACATCATGATCCTGAAGGCGAGCATATTAATGGCTGGCTGCTCTGGAAAGAGGAGTACTTTACGTAACACAGACGAGTGAGGCAGCCCCGTCAAAATACGAGGCTGCCATAATGTGAGGCTGCATTAGTGCACAGCTGCAAGAATGCGAGGCTGTCTGACTCTCCTTCTCAGCTATATCAAATAATCGGCCAGGCAGGAGTCGGGTCGCCTTGCGGCTGCAGGCCTGCCTGGGTAGCGTCATCCTGTAGCCTCTGCATCAACTTTACAATGTCTATCTGTGCGGAGCAGACCGCGTTACACGCTCCGCACAAGGTGCAATCAAACACTCCTGCGTAGGTTGCCTCGCGCAAGCGATCATCCTCATCCTCGGAATCAAGGTATCTCATCACAATCTGCATGAGGGCACCTGGGCCATAGAAACTCTCCCATTTACCTTCTTCCTGTAAAACGGGGCACGCAACATAACAGAGCATACACTCACGGCACATATTCAGATTTTTCATATCGCCCCACCAAAGACCTGCCTCCTGGGGCAACGGCCTGTGCAAGCCCGTCTGAGTCTTTACAGTCATCTTGGTTTCGGAGAACTTTTTAAGGGTCCTAGTTGTATCGATAACCAGATCCTTAACTATGGGGAAGCCCGGCAGAGGATCGAGTGTGTACGTCTGCCCCGCCTCAACTCTGGTGTTACAAGCCAGTTGAGGTGCTCCGTTAATGACCATGCCACACCGGCCGCAAAAATTGCAGCGGCAGGTGTAGTCATACGAGATGGGCTCAAGGTTCTTGTTAATGTAGTGCAGTGCCTTTAAGACATTCATGACCTCACCGGTATCAGGCATAGGCACATCATACGTGGCATACGCTGGCGCCTGGTCAACTGTCGGGTCGTATCGAAACATGGTGATTGTTGCTGTGTCTGCCATAATCATTCCTTTCAATAGACGTGTCCCGATACCTATACCGGCGTCAAATCAATAGTGGGGAGCATCTCCTTTAACTCATCCACTGAATAGTACGTATCAACGACATCCCTGACTTCGTAGCTATACTCTCCATCCTTGAAAGTCACAACGATATTCTTCAACCAGTTCTCGTTGTCCTCCACAGGAAAGTCAGAACGTACAAAGTCTGGCCGCGACTCTTCGCGCATGAGCGCGGCCTCCGCGGCTGGAGTCATGACCCTGAGCATAACCTCTGCATCCAAGGCGTTTATCCAGTCGAGGTTAAACACAGGTGATTTAGACGCGCAATACATTTTTGGTAGATCCTCTGACTGGATGCGCTTGAGCTCGTCTATACACGTTTGGATCTTGGTGCCATCAGTTGGGTACATGAGCCCATTTCTGGTAGCCGACCGAATATCGTCATAGATATGTACAGAACGTATGGGGTCTGAGGGCTCGCTTTCGAGCAAACCATAGGTGTGGTCCAAGATAACCTGAACATCATCCCACGATATCTGTGGTAACGCCTCAAGAGCCGTAGCAGCTTCTGCAGCGGCTGTCCCGCTTATCCATCCCTGACCATGACCTGTCATTGCGCCCCATCCCAGACAACTCTGAAGATTGGAATAGAGTCCCGGGATGACCGTTTCCATGTTCTCAGTTAGCGAAACAGGCCCGCCGGCGGTGGAGCAGGTATTTACTACAGTCTCCTGATACTCTGGCATCTCATAACCAATTCGCTTTGTTGAATCACCGGTTGCCGCATAGATGAATTCGCCATAGCTCAAATCCTGCCTGTTGGCGATGTCGGTTTGTTTGAGATAGATGCCGTTGTTCTCCGTGCCTCTTCCGGCCATTATCTCCGACATACTGAGAAGAGGAACAGCGGCAAAGAGTGTAGTGAATTCCGGCGCTTCTTCTGAGGCGAAGTGATCAACCACAAAGAGTTCATAGTTACCGTTGTAGATGGTGTCATACATCTCACCGTTAAGGATTCCGCAGTTAGCCGTGGTTTCTACGGAGCCGTCCTCGTGTTTTGTACCAAAGGGTTGCCAGCCCTGCAGGTCCACATTAAAGAGCTCCATGTTCATCATCTCAAAACCATGCTCAAAGAAGATCTTCTGACCAATGCCGGTTGTCTCCGGCCCGCTGCTTGAGCGACCGGTAGCGTAAGCATATCCACCGGTTGCCATAATGACCGTCTTTGCCCTGAACACATGAGGGTCTCCGGTTGTGATATCAATTGCAACGACCCCCGCCACATGGCCGTCCCCATCAACCAGCACATCGAGTGCATAGAAATACTGATATATCTCGCAGCCTGTTCTTTGCAGATACTGCGCGGCTACTCTGACCCGGTTCTCTGCAAGATTATTAACAGGAACATCATCGCTTTCGAGGCCCTTTACACTTCCGTCCGGGTTTCGCTGCAGACAGACTCCGAGTTGTTCGTTACTGGTAGCTATCTTTCCGTTGATTGATGCCTGGACCACGGCATGCGCCCAATTCTGATCGATAAGGCCATTATAGTCCCTGATAGCTCCCCACAAGGCTTTCTCACCACCATCTGCCGTAAACTCAGCCGTAGTTATAACCTGGCCCCAGTTTATTCCTGAGGTAGCGCTGTGTCCAAACTTTCCCTTGTCGAGTATGGTAGTCCTTTGACCCAGCATGCTGGCGCGCCGTGCCGCATTGGTACCCGCGCAACCGCCTCCAACAACCAGGACGTCTGTTTCGTGCAGAAACACATCCCTTTCTACACCTTCGTCTGACTGTGGCTGCCCTGCCTCGTCAGTGCATCCACTCATACCCACAAACGAGGCGCCAAATACAATCCCTGCCGTTGCCAATGCCGAACCTTTGATAAAACTTCTTCTTGAAGTCTCTACTTTATCCATCCTTGTTTCCTCTCTCCTGTCTAAATGAGGCACGTTCTTAATGGAAGTAGGGGTCCTGCCCTTGTTTCTCTTCTCCTCTCTCTTTTGTCCTTCTTGATATACTTCGGCACCAATAATCAAACCTGAATAGTAAGGAACCTATCAAGTCGCCTTTTCTTTCCCGTGAAGAACTCCTTTGTCTTTTCTCCAGAGCCAGTATCGGTGCGGGGCTTTATTTGTTGTTTATCATGATTGTTATTCGTTTAACGGGCAGACAGTCGAAAGTATAGATATATACCGTGTGCAAATATACCGTTGTTATTTCTACAGCATAATAACACACTCCTAGCTATGAAGAAAAGTATCGAAAAACAGCTTGGTGAGCGGATCAGAGAGCTGCGTATTGCAAAGACCGGCCTCAGCCAGGAGAAGTTTGCCAATAAGATCGGCATGGATAGAACATATTTCTCATCTGTTGAGTTAGGCAGACATAGCGTAACAATCTCTATTATCTTCAGAATTGCTCAGGGTCTGGACGTGTCATTAGAGGAGCTTTTTCAGGGGATGTAGCGCATAGAGAGTGTCCTGTTGCATAATCATGTTTGTTCTCTTATACGAGTGGACTGTAAAGAACAATTACATCATCACATAACATACTATTACGCGACAAAATCCTAACCTTCTCCCAGGAACGCTGTCAAAGAAAACAGGGCTGAGGTTGGGCAGACCATAACCGTTATAATCTACTGCATTGACGAGAATAATGACTATGCCCCTGGTAGCAGCAGCTCAGGCAAAGATCGCGCAGGTAATAACACATACAGCACCAGATATATGTCATAGTCCAGAGTGCTTTGCGGCCAGGCAAGCTGAAAGGTGAAAAATGAATGACTATCCAAAGACAGAAAAATACGACAAGACCTTTGTCTCCGAAAACTGGATGGGGCCAAACCCTTTGTGGCTTCTCGAAGAACTGTGTAAGAACCTCAATCTCGAGCCTGGTATGCGAGTGCTTGTCTTTGGTTGCGGAAAGTGTTTGACCTCGATCTTCTTAGCCAAAGAATTTGGTTTCACGGTGTTTGCGAATGACCTTTGGATAAGCGCCACCGATAACTATGAGCGTTTTAAGCAGATGGGCGTATCTGATTGTGTATTCCCCATTCACGCAGAAGCACACGCTCTTCCCTATGCTGATGAATTCTTCGATGTAGCGATTGCCATAGACAGTTACCATTATTTTGGTGCCGATGAGAATTACTTTCCGCTCACGTTCTCCAAAATGGTAAAACCAGGTGGCCAGCTCGGAGTTGTCATCCCCGGTTTTAATAAGGACTTTGACAAGGGCTACCCTGACACGCTCGAGAGTTTCTGGAACGATGAAATGTGGACCTTTCAGAGCGGGGCATGGTGGCGGAGGCTTTGGGAAAAAACAGGGATAGCTGAGATAACCGCCTGGTACAACATACCTGACCCTAAGGCTGTGTGGAGACCATGGGCAATCTGGTCAGATGAGAATATGGATTTTAAGCTGTCTGAAGAAGGTTTCCTCGATGCCGATACCAACGATGATGTTGCCTTGATAGTCATGACAGCGGTCAAGAAATAAGTATGCCTCTATGAGTCAAGAGGAACGTATATGTGGTGGAGGTAGCGCTGCTCAGCCAGAAGACACGGAGAGCACGATAGATCAGATGGGTCGCGAATATGCCCAACAGGGAGGCAAAGGGTTTCGTCTGGAGTCAGAGCGCGGGCAAAATCAGCCGGAAACAGAAAAAGCTCACCCAGAAAACAAGAAGGCCCAAAAGAATCTACTCCAACGCTATTCAACGCGACATATTATTCTTGCTACTGCGCTCATTTTGTTGTGCGCCTTTTATGTTCTCAGAGAAGTACGCCCTGTGGCCGACTTTGCCACGACGTATATCGCGCATCCCTGGCAGCGTTTTTTTGGAATGATCTTTGACATCTTTCCCTTCTCGGTAGCAGAGTGTCTTGTTGTGTTTGCCGCAGCAGGTATTCTGGCCTATCTGACTATCACTCTAGTCAATATCCTTCGAAAGACAGAGAAACTTCAACGTGCCTACGGCGCACTCATCGCCCTGCTGGCAGGAGCGATGACGATATTCGCTCTCATTTGTTGGCTCTGGAGCATCAGCTACTACTCCTATACCTTCGAGGAACTCAGCGGAATAGAGGCGGAGGAAGTGAGTGTGGAGGAGCTGAAAGAAGTCACCGTCTTCTTTGCAGAGGTGGCCAACAGGGCTTCTGAAGCAGTGAGCCGAGATGAGAACGGGGTACACGACTGTGACAAGAAGACAATACTCAGTGAGTCTCCGGCACTCTATGCATGCCTGCCAGAGCAGTTCGCCTTTTTGGAAGGGTCTGAGCTTCACCCTAAACCCCTGGCTTTCTCTTATCTCATGAGTCATACATGCTTTACCGGTGTGTTTTTTCCACTGACAGGCGAAGCAAATGTAAACATTCACGCCCCGGATAATGGCACCCCCTCAACCGTTGCGCATGAACTGGCTCATCAGCGGGGCGTTACCAGAGAACAGGATGCCAACTTTACCGCCGTGTTGGTCTGTATGGAGAGCGGCGATGTGGATTTTACCTACAGCGGAGCGATCCTGGCGCTCAACCATCTTGCTAATTCTCTCAGGCAGGTGAGTTATGAGGATTGGGAAGAGGTGTATTCATGTCTTGGAGAGAATGTACGAAAGGACCTGGCTGCCAATTGTGAGTATTGGACACAGTTCCAGACCCCAGCCGCCGATCTCACTG
>JAVBUQ010000126.1:0-6465 GCA_031555185.1 Coriobacteriales bacterium | reverse complement strand
CTACCTCACACACCTCCTCTCGCCTTCAGCTCCTTGAATAAGAACATTTGTACGATTATAGCATCCCCTGCAACAGATAAGCGCGTTTAATCTTCAAAGCGCCTGACCCTGAAGATGTGTTTCTTAGCGGTGAGATTCCAGGCAAAGCACTCACTGACATTGGCAGATTCCAGCCTTCAAATGACTTGATAGAGATCCTGAGGTCGCATGCACCTGGCGCAGAAGAGCACGGTCTTCCTGGTGCCTGTGTTGGCAGCGTGTGTATGCACTCAGGCGGCATGATGGGCGACCCTACCACCGGATCTCTTATGGCGGTCCTGCGCCAGGATAAACCTTTCACACTGTGGTCAACAGGATGTTCGACGCCCTGTATTTCTGCGTTCAAACCGGTGTTCTGGAATGCTGACATACCTCCGATCTTTGGGGATGCTGCGTCACTCTTGATCCTTTGAGAGGTATTTTTTAAACTCTGCTGAGGTCTGTGCCATATCTTTTCTGTCCTTCGTGAAACGATCGACAAATCTGTCAAATGCAATCAAGAGCACCAGATTGTATTGGTTTACATAAAGGAAGTTGCCTATGTCCTCGTTAACTAATCCAGGGTTAAAAACAGCAATCTGCGAGACTATGAGAATGATCATATAGAAGAGGTATAAAACTGTCTTAAAAGAAACAAAACTATCCATAAAATAGTTCACGAGACGCACGTTCAGCTCTCTGTCTTTTTCTTTCACGTTCTCAAACTCCCGGGCAAGCTTTCCAGGTTCCACTATGCTGAGCGTCCATTTATCGAGCATCAGGCCAAAAACAATCAAAACGAGGTTTCCCAAATAAGCGTATACAAGAGAATAGCCTGCCAACCAGGTTGTTAAGAAGAACAGAATAAGTCCGTACATGGTATTTGAGCATACGATGAACACCGCGTGCCTGCCTATCTGCTTGATTTTGCTCACCACGATATTTCTCCTGTTCATGCTGTCGGAAGTGCGAAAAACCTTCTCTGCCTCTACGATCCAGCTTCATTTCTGCATAAGCTTAATATACTTCGTCCCGAGGATACAGCTCAATCAAAAGCTTCTCGAGGCGCAGCCACACATACTCGGGACTTGCACCCATTAGAGACGTGTGCATACTCGGCGCACTACATGAAGACCCGCCGACTGGCGGCGGGTCTGGATCTTCCACTCATGTTCCTTGCCAGAAACTCTGTTATGCGTCTTTCGCCGCAGCGGTGGGAGTAATCTCTATATCTCCGACTTTGACATTGACACTGAAGATCTTCCCTTGGAAGGTGCTGGTCTCAACAGTGTACTCGTCGGTGACCGCAGTAAGGTGTTGAGCCCCAACATCGGCGGTCTCATCAAACGAATATTGCAGCGGCGTTGTGTGCTCAAGACGACCGGTGGTAACCTTCTCATTGTTAACGAAAAGTGTGACCACTCCGCCCTTTCCAAGGCCGCCACCATCGTAGTCAAAGTCTACCTTGATCTGGTTGCGCTCATCGGAAAGCGGCTTGCTGCTACTGAAGTAGTCATGCTTCATTCCTACGAAGTTGTAGCAGAACGTAGGAACGCCGTTCTTAACATACAACGAGAATCCTCCAAACCGTCCACCGAGAGCGAAGATGACCCCATCGGTGTGTTTGCCCGGGAGAACCTCCACCTCTGCGGTGATGGTGAAGTCACGATTCTTCATGTTAAGGAAGGCTTGATCGCTCACTCGGGAGAATCCCTCGTAAAGCGTTATCTCGGTTCGGTCACCCATGATGGTTGGCCGGTGCGCAAGAGCCGGATTGAGTAGTGGACCGCTCCTGCCGTCCATCGGAAAGACGTTGTGCTTGACGCCTTCTTCATGAAATACCTTTTTGAGCTCTTCGAGTTTTTCGGGGTATGTATCGGCAAGGTCATGTGCACAACAAAAATCTTCTTCGAGGTTGTAGAGTTCCCATACGCAGTCCTCGATCTTTGACCAGCGAGACTCGTGGCCCCAGGGTGCCTTGTTTATAACACCAGCAAACCATTCTTCGTGGTAGATGCCAAAGTTAGCATAGACGTTAAAGTACTGCGTTTTGTGCTGCCCTTCTGCCGCTTTGTTTTTGAATGCATAGGCCATGCTTGTTCCTTCAACAGGCTTCTGCTCTACTCCGTCAACGAACTTTGGCTGAGGGATACCGCACACCTCATATACGGTAGGCGCAACATCGATGACGTGATGGAACTGCTTGTGCACCTCTCCCTGTCCTTCAAACCGAGCGGGAAAATGTGCGATCATTCCGTTACGGGTGCCACCAAAGTTAGAGGCAACGGTCTTCGCCCACATAAACGGCGAGTCGAGGGCAATCGCCCAACCTGCTGCATAATGGTTGTACGCCTTATCGGTTCCCAGTTCGTCGATTTTACTCATCACGAAGTCGAAGGGCTCCTTGACGATGTTTATCGAGGTATTCTCATTGAAGAGGCCGTCCATCATGCCTTCACACGAGGCTCCGTTATCGCCCAGGATGTAGAAGATCAACGTGTTATCGAGAATCCCCATATCCTCAAACGCGTCAACAACGCGACCGATCTGATCGTCGGTGTGTCGGGCAAACCCGGCATAGACCTCCATCTGGCGCGCATAGAGTTTCTTCTGGTCATCGCTTAACGTGTCCCAGTCGGCGATTTCGGAAGGCTTGTTCGCAATCTCATGCCCTTCGGGCAGGATGCCCATCTTAATCATATTGTCATGCGTGCGCTGGCGTACGATGTCCCAACCCTCATCAAACTCGCCCTTGAACATATCGCGGTAATTTGCCGGAGCGTGATGTGGTGCATGCGTCGCCCCTGGAGCGAAGTAGATAAAAACAGGCTTATCGGGTGTCAAGGCGTGCTGCATATGCACCCAGTCGATACAGTTGTCAGCCAAATCCTTCGTGAGATGGTAGTCTGGATCATTGGGTGGGGTGATAGGAGCTATGCCGTCGAACAAGGCTGGGCGATACTGGTTTGTCTCGGCTGCTAAAAAGCCGTAGAACTTATCAAAGCCCGAGAAAGTCGGCCAGTGATCGTGTGGTCCTGAGACGGTAGCCTCCCAGGTGGGAGTCTCATGGCATTTGCCAAACTGTGCCGTTGAATACCCGTTGTCACGCAAAACACGAGCCATGGGGGTGGTTGATTTGGGACGCGTTGAAAGGTTGCCGGGATAGGCCGTCCCCAACTCAGTGATGTTTCCCATATTCACGCTATGGTGGTTATAACCCGAGAGAAGCGCGGCACGTGTTGGGGCACAGATAGATGTGGTATGGAAGCGGTTGAACTTCAGGCCCCGCTTTGCAAGCCGCTCTGCAGTGGGCATGGGAAGGGGTCCGCCAAAGGCACTTGTGGCTCCGTATCCCATATCATCTATAAGAAAGATAATGACATTGGGAGCGCCATCTGGTGCTTTTGGGGTAAACCGCGGAGGGGGAGGCGGAGGGTTGTCTCCCATCATCTCAACGGTGATTGGTTCATACAGAGGTTCATGTAAAGGTAGAACTGTGCGGTCTGGGGCGAAGGGTACGTCTGGGTCTTGATAGTTAGCCATTTTTACTCCTTTTTTAACTCGACAAGGCTGTCTGTACAGAGGGAGCGGATTTATATAGACCTGTTATTCATTGATGTGAATGTCTACTTCCGTCATAACCCCTCAGTGAAAAACCGCAAGCAAAGCGTGGCGGGTCGTGGCAATCCACTGTTAAATGGATACGTTTTTCGTATTTTCCTCTGTTGTCTCGATTGCCACGCTGCCTTCGGCAGCTCGCACTGACGGATTATGATTCAACAGCACATTCTCATTTAATAAAATAACAACAGATCGTAGCATCCGTAAAACAAATCATACACCCAGAATAGGCGCGTGCTCAAATCGATGACATCCCGTATGTTGCGTGTTTTCTCCTTGTCCAGACCTCAGCTCACCGGGAGGTAAGGAACTGCGGACATATTCCTGGAGAAAAATGAACCAGGAGGTTGTCAGTGTATACAGAGGACCAACGCAAAAAGACACTTGACTGCCTAATTAGAAACAATCTCGCAATCACGCGACGATCGTGGAGTTGGGATATCCCACACGTCAGACACCTTATCACGGTATCAGGAAATGCTGATCGCCCAGGGTCTATGTTCATGTTCGCCTGTGTGACCACAGTGAATAGTTTGTACCAACCGTAAGCCTTGAGCTAAATTCTAATACCACTAGATACTAACTTAAGGTATTAGGCTTTAGGCTTGATGTTTTAGATTTTTGATTTTAGGGCAGGAAGTGGTTAGCACTCTTTTCTCTTTGATGGTCGGCCCGTCGTTCGTTTCTGCCGGGCTGCAGAGGCTGCCACGAATAATAAGACTGCCACTGAAGCCAGTACAACAAGACTGATTGGATTCACGGAATCGCCGGTGGCCGCGAGCGAGCCTGATTGTTGCGGGACAGAGTAAATCAATACTGTCCGTGCCTGGTCGGCATAATAAGGAAAGACCGTCTTGGTTGCAGAGCCCGCGTTGAAAAGCTCTGCAATAGACACGCCGCCTACAGCTGTTGCGGTTGAAGGATCGAGTGCGTTCCAGTAATTGTGCGACAAGTCAATCACACCCGAAAGTCCGGTTCCAGAGATCTGCACAAAGGACTGGCTTGTTGTTGGGTCAAAGTTGCTGAGAACAAACGAGTTCTCGGTAATATCAATCAGCGGATTTGTGCCGCTGGCTGCATTCACCTGTATCGCATGGCCATGTCCGCCGACACCCCAATTCTCTATGGTGTTCTCAGAAATGGTCACGCTGCCTGCCGTGTTGCTTACCGCAATCGTCGTATCAGGGGTATTTGCAAAGTTGTTGGCTACAACGATCAAGGACCCAATGGGCGCAGTTGAGGAAAGACCTTCACCCGAGAAGGAGAAGTTCTGGATAACAAGTCTTGACAAAGCAGCCGCCGGATCGATGCTCAAGCCGCCCTGCAGCATATATCCGCCTCCATCGATGGTGAGGTCCTTGCCGCTGGCAGAGGCAGGTATCACCAGCTCGCCGGCGATGTCATTTTGCATCGTGATGATCGCCCCTTGGGGCGTGAATGCACAGGCGAGCGCGAAGGAGGAGAAGCTCATGTTGTTCGCTTCGTCTTTGAACGGGACCGGATCGATTCCTTGGGGCTCCATGATCCACGCATCGCCGGGGTTTACAGATGGCTTCAGTATCCAGCCGCTTGCACTCAGGGTGTCAGGCCCGCCAGGAGCATCCGGCGGACGTTCTGAGCATAATACGTTGTTTGCAAAGGCGTTATTCGGGCCAAGCACAACTTCCGAAGGAGTTGCATAGGTGGCATAGGGCATATACATAATACCGATGTCCTTGCCCCATGAGGTCGACGGACCAATGGTGCTATTGTCTATGGTCACACCTGTTGCGTCGGCAATGGCTATTCCGAGTTTTACCGCCTGCACGATTTCTACCTGATCAACGGTAACCCCTGTCGCTCCATGGATATTTATTCCATGGCCTTGACTGGTTATCCTCACGTTGCTGACAACGCAATTAAGCACGGGGACAAGGGGTACGTCGTTGCTGTTTCCCGGCTTGACGATCTTCAAGGCACTGACGTTGCCTCCGCCGCCGCTTTGGATGGCGAGATTCCTTATTGTCACGTTATCGGCGGATATCATAACGCCGGCTTGGCCATAAATGCCAATATTGGTATTTATGATGGTGCTTGTCTCCCCGCTGCCCTCAACCACAAGATTGCTTTTTGTAATCTGGAGCGGATAGTTAAGGGGATCAGGATCAGAAGTAAAGGTTCCCGACCCGATTTCAAGTTTGACCGCCGGGTTTGCGGTGCCTTCGCTGACATTGGCCCTGCTGATAGCATCTGCAAGTGATGCCGTCGTGTACGTGCTGTTGTCTGCATAACGGACGACTACCTCGTTCGGATTAGCAGCAAAGGCCTGAACAGGTAAGAAGACAAACGCTATCGCAAAAACGCACATTATTACACCGAGTTTTGACAGTACTTTCAAGAGTCATCCTTCCACTGTTATCAAGGATTCGATCCAATGCTCAGATGATGTGTTAAGCCACGTTTTCCACCAGCATCAACACAACAATCAACTTCTCCCCCTGCACTTGCCACTCTGTATTGCGGCTTGCTTATCATAGCAAGGTTTGGAGTGTTTTGAAACGCCTCATCTCCCACTGATTTTTCTTCAATATGCTATCAGCGCATTGCTATCATCTCACTCCCAATTTCCTATGATCCCGACCGCGTAGAGCGGTATATTACACATCCAGCCTTCATCTCGATAGCCGGAAAGTGAGAATCGTCGGGGATTCATGCAGGCATACTTCTCGTTGAAAGCCCGAAGACTTTTTGAGCGCAAATTCTCTTCAGCTTTTACCTCAATGGGGTATATTTGGCTTTCGTTTTGAACGAGAAAATCCACTTCGCCACGGGAGCTTTCCGCAGACC
>JAVBUQ010000083.1:0-9260 GCA_031555185.1 Coriobacteriales bacterium | reverse complement strand
ATACCTCCACCCGCATTGCCCGCAGCGGTAGCGGTGTTATTGCTGAGTACAACGCCATCAAGGTTAATGCTGGCACCATCGGTATACATGCCACCTCCATAAGGCGCACTGTTGTGCGTAATGGAGCTGTTAAGGGTATGTATGTCCCCACTGAAAGCCATAAGGCCTCCGCCCAACGATGTGGCGGAATTGTGATTGACTTGTACCTGTTGGGCTTCAATGCTTCCGGCATACACGCCACCGCCGCATTCTTGAGAAATATTATTGCTAACCGCTGAGTTACTGATTGTGGCAAAACCATACACATACACACCGCCACCATTGCTTACTGACTTGTTGTTTTGAATGGTGCTATTGTTGATGGCAACCGACGCACCAGGATCAAAGGGTGTCATTATCGCACCGCCCTTGTCGGTGGAATAGCAGTTCTGGAGGACTACGTTATTGATGGAGTATCCTCCGAGGACGTTAACAAGAATACCACCAGCAGAACTACTTCCATCAAAGATGATGTTTGCCTGAGATGGGATAATCGACCAGCGGGCCTCTTCCGACAATCCGGTAGCGCTTGTGTCATAGACTGCACCCTGTATAGTGAGGGTAGTACCGCCTTGAATGATGAGGTGGCGGGTGGCGGGTGCAGAGATCGTCGCCGTGGGAAGACTGGATGCCTCATTTGTACGATATGTCACAAGCGTAAGGTCGCGATTAACAACCAGGGCAGCGGTTGTCTGGTATTGTGCAGACGTAAGCACAATCGTGTTGATGCCGCTGTTGGCAAGAGCGCTTGTAAGCTCACTTTCGTTCGCTGCATACGCCCAACCGCTTGGAAGCGCGGGCTCCGCATCAAGAGTTGAGATCTCCGAGGATTCCTCCGTAGACAGAGTGGTCAGGGCCTGACTTGCTCTGCCCTCCGCGTTCACATCGGGAGGCTCCTCCTCTCCGCTATCGGCAATGGCGCCTTGAGGACCAGTTGCTTCGCCTGAGACAGATGCATCACCTGTGGCATCGGTACTTCCTTCAATGCCTGCGCTGGTTGTGGTGTCTGTACCTGATTCTCCGAGTGATCCTTGTGCACCTTCAACGGCAAATGCCACTGTTGGCACCAACGCCAACACCAATACCGCAACGAGCGCAATACGAAAAATCTTCCCCTTGCCATTCATAAATAACCCCTATTCTGTGCTTTCTGCTTACCCTGAAAAGTATAACCTTGAATACCCACTGCAGAGAATTCTCCACAATAACTACACAAAAAGAGCGCAACAAGCCCTCTTTTATTGCCTGTGAATCAAAATATTTTTAATTTTTTTGAATGTCAGCGTTACGGTCCTGGTCATTATTTGAAAGAGCTTCGGTTTTACATCGCTACAAGAAGAAAGGCAACGCGTAAGCCTAATCTCTTCAGAGGCTGCCGCGGTTTCCACGGAGTCGCAGAGAGATCAGCTCATGGCTTAAATGGACATTCATATTGTGCGCCTCCCATAAATAAGATCACCCAAGATGAGAGGGGTAAGGACTCATCTTGGGTGAAGGAAGTGATCCTTCGCTTGGCGGGGTAAGACCGAGGCGAAGGCAGTGATGGTAATTTATTATCCAGCTGCTGCCTGAGTTTCTTTATCGTCAGTAATCCTGACTCGTTTAAAGGTAAAGATGGCAGAAATGATGCCCAAAACAATGAGCACACCAAAGATAATTGACCAGGAATCAAAGAGTGACATGGGTAACGTCACATCCTGAGTCAGGACAAACAGTATCACCATAGCTACTGCTACGAGAGCGCACAATATCATCAGGACTTTTCTTGTGTGCCGAGTGCCTTCTTCCTGCTCATCGACAATATCTCCATACTCATTAACCCACATGCCCTCGACACGGCGGTAGCCGCGCTCCTGACCTGTAGGCTCATCAATACGTTTTTTGCGCACAAGGGCAAAGATGAGGGCCAGCGCACAAACCGCGATGCCTAAAGCAGCACAGATTAAGTCAAAGAGACTCCATGTTCCCCCTTCTCCAAAAAGAGGAACATCGTTACCAAGAATGTTCGCACTTGGTGTCTCGGCAACAGCTGTTCTTGTGCTTGTCTCTCCGGGAACGACAGTTGATATCGTAGTTGGGGGTGTTCCGCCTGTAGGTTGGCCTGGTTCAACTGGCGTCACAGGTGTTACCGGCGTTACCGGTGTCGTATTCTGTCTATAGGTAGCGTAGATCGCCGCATCTGCCGTTACGTTTGTCCAGGCACTGGCGGGCTTATCCCATCCGATAAAGGTGTAACCACTGCGTGTGGGGTTGGCAGGAGGTGTAACGGAACCACCGGCAGCCACCGTTGCCTGCGAAAGCACCGAGCTATTGTAGTCATAGAACGTAACCGTGTAGTTCAGCACCGGAGGAATCTCTGTATAACGTGCATAGATATCACGATTTGAGTCGACGTTGGTATACGAGCCATTCCATCCGGTAAAATTCCAGCCGCTTCGTGAAGGATCAGCGGGAGGAGTAGCGTCGCCACCAGGAACAATGGCCTGAGTGGAAAGCAGCGTATTGTCCCAGTCGTAGAAGTTCACGATAAAGTCGTAAACACCATTAATGGGAATGTAGTTGATATCAGCGTTGTTATACAGACTTTTGTAGAGGTTGGTTTCGAAGGTTTCTCCTGAGATATTGTTGGCATAAGAGACTGTGTCGATCTCACCGTCAGAATCGGTGTCCAATTCCTCCACGTAACCAGTGTAGGCATTTCTGGCCACATTGGTGGCAAAGACAGGATTACTCATCACAAGATTCTTGAGAGCTGTAGTGTAGATGGCACCGCCGTCTTCAATAGCGCTATTGCCGCTGAAGCTTGAGTCCTCAACCGTAACCAGATTGGTGCCGTCCATAAATAAAGCCCCGCCCTGGGTTGCGCTATTTCCGTCAAAACTCGCATTGTTTATCTCCAGAGTGTCTGCCACGCTGGTGTAGAAGGCTCCTCCCGAATAGAGTGCGACGTTATCAGTAAAAGAGCAGTCATTCACACTAAGGTCGATAGGGCAGTTGCTTGAGATGGCGCCGCCGTTGCCGCCTGTGTTTCCCGTAAAAGTACAGTCATTAATCTCTGTAGATCCGATGACCAGTGTAGACCCGTCTACAAGTCTTCCTTCCAGCGCGCCACTGCCTTTGAGGTTTTTATCGCCGCTTGCTACATTGCCATTGAAGGTACAGTTCTCAATCGTGTTTGCTGCGTTGGGAGAATACTGGACAGCACCCGCCGTACCATTGATGATTGCCCTGTTCCCCTCAAAGACACAGTTTGTAAGGGTAAAGTTCTTCTGCGTTATGGAGGCAATGGCACCGCCAAAACTTCTGCTGATCCCAAATCCTGACGTACCACAACGATTGTCTATAAACGTGGAGTCTGTCACCGAAAAATCGACATTGGTACCCTGGGTACCCAAAGCACCACCCCAATTACCCGCCTCATTACCCTCAAAGAGACATCCCTGTACGATGATCTCGCCATTGGCAGAGGCACCGCCAAAGGAACCTGGGGCAGCAATATTGTTTTTGGAAACAATGATAGAACCGGGTGTATCAGCATAAAGCTGGAGCGCTCCTCCTGCGCTGATGCCACGACGGCTGTTATTGTCTATGCTTACCGGACTGGCGCCCGCATGCGCTTTAATGATGATGTCCCCACCGGCTTGTATTCCCATGCCTGTATAAATACCTGTATTATTGCTGATTCTGACACTGTAGCCTGAAGCGTCTGTTGAGGTAGCGTCCACTCTCACCAAACCGCCACAGTAGATGCCACCGCCGGTATTTGATTCGAATCGGTTAGTGCCAATGACGGACACTTCACTGTTTGCCGCAAGAGAATAGACGCCTCCTCCTGCCGGATTTGTGAAAGCCGCATTATTACTGATAACACAACTGTCAATGTGCACTCCGGAGCCAGTCGTATAAATGCCTCCTCCTGTAGTGGCAGAATTAGACGTGATAGTGCTGTTCTTAACCACGGCATTGCCACCAAATGCCACTACACCTCCGCCCAGCAGATGGCAGGTATTACCCGTAATCAGGGCCTGTTGGGCTTCAATGCTTTGAGCATAGACACCGCCACCGCTATTCTCAGAAAAGTTGTCGCTTATAGTGGTGTTATTGATTACAGCAAGGCCATTCACATAGACTCCGCCGCCGTTACCAACAGAATAGTTGCCTTTAAGGACGCAGTTATTCAGCGAAACCGTTGCCCCACTGCCATAAGAGATCTGTATTGCGCCACCTGTGTTGACCGTGTAACAAGTCTGAACAACAACGTTGTTGAACGTATATCCGCTGAGGCCATTGACCAGAATACCGCCTGCGTCCTCTCCGCCATCAAAGACCACATTGCCCTGAGAGGCACACGTGGACCAGCGCTCCTCTTCGGGCAGTTCGGTGGCACTGGCGTTATAGACGGCACCCTTTACCGTCAGCGTGCTGCCACCACTTATCACAAAATGATGAAGGGTATTTATTGCACGGATTGTCGCCGTGGGAAGACTGGTCTCTTCATTGGTACGAGAGGTGACAAACGTAATATCCCTGTTAATTGTAAGGGCGGCGGTTATTATCTGATACTCATTACTGGTAAGCACGATAGTATTGATACTGCCGTCCGCGAGCGCGTTACCGAGCTCGCTCACGTCTGCCGCATAAGCCCAGCCACTTGGAAGAGCAGTTTCGGTGGACAGGGTCGTGATCTCCGAAGACTCTTCCGCGAATTGTACGCTTACGTCCTGCACAGCCAAAACATCTGTGTCTGTATCTACCAACTCCCCTTCGTCGTTATTTGCAACGACGTCTTCCGTAGCAGCCGCCTCTCCAGAAACGGTACTGTCGTCAGTGATGATAGCGTCATCTCCTGACTCTGTATCCGTTGTTGCATCGGCCATTGTATCGGCCGTTGTATCGGCCGTTGTATTGCTTGCTGATTCTTCAAGTGAGCCCTGTGCCCCTTCTACGGCAAATGCTATAGTCGGCACCAATGCCAGTACCAGTGCCATAACGAGCACAATACGGAAAATCTTAGCCTTGCCCTTCATACCTTCCCCATTTCTGTTCTGTCTCGCTATTCTTTGTTATTGTAACTACGAATACCCTCTGTTGAGATTCCTCCACAACAACTACATAAAGAGAGCGATGGAGTCTTCATGGTATTGCCTCAAAATGAAAAATAATTATGCAAAAAGCCCATGTGAATCATAATCTGCTTATAATGAGGCTCCGTAGGAGCCCCCGGCAATCTCCATAGAACCTGGACTGCAGCGCTGTTTTGCCCTTGACAGCTAGTGAAAACGATACTTCAGCTCGTGACCTCAAAATCGCGCCAGACCTCCGCATGCCCCGTGCCATCAAGGCTCACCAGTTCAAAGACAATCCGATAATTCCCTGCGTCCAAGCCCCCTAAGGGTGCGGGCTGCGTGCTTCCTTCTCGTGCAACGGTTTCCGTGAGCATATTAATGATATGCCAGTTGCCTGCGGTGCCATCACTGATTGTGACGGTGGCGCTTTCTGGGTCAATATGTTCAGCACGCGTTTCCTGGCTGGCCGTGATACCTTCAGTGGAGCCTCCTTCAGTGGAGCCTCCTTCGGCTGCTTCTTGTTCTGGTCGCGTTGTTCCTGGGTCCGCTCCTCCAAGATCCACTGTCTCCCCTTCCGCCTCTCCACCAGCAGGCTCTCCGGCATCGGTCACTTCGCTTGTGCTGTGCCCATGAAACTCAATGCCAGCTGCGGGGGCATAGGTCGTCCTCGTGACGTGGGTTGTCTCTGTGGGAGTGTTTACCGTATCATTTATCGTCTGCAGCCCAAAAAAGACTCCTGCGGCAACCGCGGCTGTAGCAAAAAGCGCGCCGGCAGCTTTTAAGATAAAAGGTGTGCCAACCATAGTGGTGCCAGCTGCAGCCGCAGCGACCTCTGGGTTAAGCGCAATCATGCTGTGCGTATAGGCAACCAGCTTCTCTGCGCTGTTGCTGAGTGTCTCTGCTCCCAGAGTCTCGTTGATGGCATCATGGATAAGTGGTGCAGCCATATAGCCTCCGAGCCTTTCGGTCTCAGAAGTAGCTCCACTTTCAGCCATCGCGTGTGTCGACGTTTGCCCCGCTGGCCCTCTCTGCTTTTCGCTTGCTTCAAGCATCTTTTTCAGCGCCCCCTTGGCTTTGCTGATATTGGTTCCTACTGTACTGGTGGTGACATCCAGACGCTCGGCAATCTCGCCATAGGAGAGGTCACGGTAATAATACAGATAGAGCGCTTCGCATTGCCTTTGAGGCAACTGCTCCATATATCCGGCCAGAACTGTAGCGGTTTGCTTGCGCTCAAATTCCTCTTCGGGAAGCTCATGCTTTGGCACATGGAGTTTTTCGGACTGTTCATATTCATCCACATCCTCGGTGCGCAGACGGCTCGCCTTGAGGTTATATTTCAGTGCCATGTTGTACGAAACCGTGCGTACATAGGCATAAAAGGCGTGCGGACTTCTGAGCTTTTGGATATTCCGATAGAGAACAAGCACAACTTCCTGAGCTGCGTCTTCCGCGTCGCCTCTGTTGCCCTTATCCAAACAGAGGGACAGATAGTAGATAATGTCCTCGCTAAAAGCGGAGATGAGCTGCTCAAACGCCTGCGTATTGCCGCGTATGGCTCGCTTGATGAGAGCAGTGAGCTCACTATTGGTGTTATGTGTCGCCATCTCTGTTTTCTCTGCCTTTACACTAAGAGAGCGATATGTGCACCGGTTTATTGCCTATCCTTGTAAGAATTTTTCTATGCTGGCCTCAACCGCGTCCCTGTCCGCGTCGTATATCTCGCCAAACCGGTGCGCCCGGCCCTCAAGTTCTGCCATACGAGAGGGCACAGCCCCAGTATATTCAAACTTCTCGGCAATATGTCTGTTAAGAGCGAATCCATCGAGCCCTGCAAGCTCACCTGGTAAAGCATCGCCTGCCTTGATCCCGGCCAGACCGCGGTACACATCGGCGCCAAACTTGCACCAGTGCGCAGTCGCAGCAATAAGCACAGGGTTAGAACCCCGCAAACGCTCAGCCACTTTGTAACCAACAGCCGTGTGAGGATCCAGTAGATAGTTGTGGTTGTTATAAACCTCTTGGATGGTCTCAAGCGACTCATCTACGCTCACCCAGTCTGCACAGAAACGCTCGCGCAAAGCAGCAAAGGTCTGCTTGTCCACTTTGAAGTTTTTTTCTTCGTTGAGCGCTTGCATCCACTCTTTGATCTGTTCGGGATTACGGCCATTGAGTTCAAAAAGCTGCCGCTCAAGATTGCTGGAAACCAGGATGTCCATAGAAGGCGACGGCGTGGTCACAAACGGACGGTCCGTGATGTCGTAGGTACCGGTGTTGATAAAATCGGTGAGCACGCGGTTGACATTTGAGGCGCAGAGTAATCGCTCAATAGGCGTTCCCATCTCTGCCGCATACCAGGCTGCAAGGATGTTGCCAAAGTTGCCGGTGGGAACACTGACATCAACAGGCTCGCCGGCTTGTACCGCGCCGGAGGCCACCATCTGCGCATAGGCACTTACGTAATAGATAATCTGAGGAAGCAGCCTGCCCCAGTTAATGGAGTTAGCACTGGAAAGTCGAAGACCATGCTCTTCAGAAAGCCTCTCGGCAAATTCCACATCGCTAAAGGCCTGTTTGACAGCAGTCTGGCAATCGTCAAAGTTGCCACGCAGTCCATAGACATATACATTGTTGCCCTGCGTGGTGAGCATCTGAGCTTGCTGAAGATCGCTCACGCCGCCATGGGGATAGTATACGATGATGCTGGTGTGTGCTCTGTTCGCAAAACCTTCCAGTGCGGCCTTGCCGGTGTCACCAGAGGTTGCCACCAGGACGAGAAAGTCCTCCCTTGCCTCCGGTGCTCTCACCGCGCGCAGTGCGTCGATAGATGCAGAGAAAAAACGTGGCATGCACTGTAGGGCCATGTCTTTAAAGGCCAGGGTAGGCCCATGGAATAGCTCGAGAATATGGGTATTGCAATCCAAGCTTCTGACTGGCGCAATCTCAGGAGTGTCAAAATTAGTAGAGTAGGCTTCTGCCATACAACTTTCGATAGAAGGGTCGGGCAGGTCAACTCCAAATGCCTTAAAGATCGCAGTAGCTCTAGCCGCATAGGGCACCGAGGACAACGCCAGAATGTCATCAAGCGAAAAACGTGGCAGCACCTTTGGAACAAAGAGTCCTCCTCCTGGAGCGATACCTTTGATGATCGCCTGGGTAAAGGTAGCTCTCCCGTCCGTCGTGCCACGGGTATCGATATAGGTGTTTTGATACTTCAAGATAATTCCCAGCTCCTGTGTGCCCAAAGCTCTTAAGGTTTGTTGGGTATTTTACTATTTCTCCAGGTTGGCAGCAAAGCGTTTGGCTACAAACTCAGCACCCTTGGCTTCGGCGTCTTCATAGGCGGCCAGCAACTTGATCCCCTCTTTAGTAAGGGTAGAGCCGCGTGCGCCATCGCGATCGATAAGCTTAAAACCAAAGCCTGCTTCGGTCTCTTTGACAATACGCCAGGCTTTAGAATACGCCATCTTGATTCGTTTTGCAGCGGCGTTGAGCGAGCCTGTTTCTTCCACACCACGCATGAGTGTTGCTACCCCTTTACCAAAGGTGGCATCATCAGCATTCTTGCCTGCGTAGACGGTGATCCTTGTTTGTGTCTTGAGTTTGTTTAGTTTTTTCATATTCACTCCTTAGTAAAACTCCATGGTAGCCTCATGATCCTTGCTCAACTGTGAGTACCTGGCAGCGCCCACAAGCTCGCTCCTCCGTTACGGCGCCAAGCTTATGCTCAGTACCAACCTTCTCAGCGCCAAGGTTTTGCGAAGCAGCTAAAACGGTTTGACCATTACACGAGACAAACAGCAATCCACTGGGCTGTTGTTTCTTGTGATTCCAGGGATCCACACCCCCATGAGAGCCTCTCTCCCACTACCTCTTGCGTGGTCATTATTCAACACATGGATAAAGTTATCACATTTGCATCATGTGAGCAGCAGTTATTTTGAAGAGTGTCGTATAATTTTTGTCACCTTCGATAGTTTCGTGAGATTTGAGAAAAGCATGACTGAAGAACTAACCAACATGAAGTATGTCATTGTGATAACTGACGGTGCTTCCGGAGAACCTATGCCGGAGTTTAATAGCAAGACAAGCCTTGAGCAGGCCTACACTCCTCACCTTGACGCGCTGGCCGCAGCAGGCGTTGTAGGGCTTGCC
>JAVBUQ010000099.1:0-6661 GCA_031555185.1 Coriobacteriales bacterium | reverse complement strand
TTACCTCGGCGTCAGTAGCATCGCGCGAAACGCCTAGTATTTCGTAGTAATCAGTTGACAAGCTTATCCTTCCTGCATGTGTCCTTCGGAGTATAGCAACTCACTTTACCGCTCAGCCAAATCGTTCCCTTCTTTTGGCAGATTGTCGAGTTGCTGTTTCCTTCTCCTCTGCTTCTCTCCTCTTTGTATTGCTGAACAAACGCCTGTCGTCTGTTCAACTCTTTGAGTTCCTCTGTTGACGTCCAGGGCATTCCAGATCCTGCACAAGCGTGCTGATCGAACTGATCGCACACTCGTAATCCATCCGTGTAGGACCAAAGAATGCAACAACGCCGTAGTGTTTTCCCTTGCCAGCACCCGCCAGTGCGTTACTTGCTGCCCCGCTGACGAGATCTGCGCAGTCAAACCTCATGGCGACAAGACTGAATTCATACAGTTGCGCATCTTTGTTCTCAGAACCGATCTTTATATGCAGTCCTCCGATGGTCATGACTTCTTTGAAAATCGCCATGAGGTCACCATGGCTCTCCAACAGTTGCATGATTGGCAAAGCGGCGCTTGTCTCAGAGAATTCCGGCTGACCAAGGAGCAGCGGCAAACCACGATGGATAATGGAATTTGATAATTGAGGTGCCCAGAAGACCATAAGCCCCTTATTGTATTCAGCCAGAAAACCAAGTGACTCATGTATCAAAGCAAGCTTATCTGTAGCGGCGGCAAGGGTAGCCAGTGCAGAGAGTGTTGCCTGTTGTTGTGCTCTATCCACCGTGCTCTTGTCTACAGCATTGCAGATATTGCTACGATTCATAAGAGCACCATACTGCCCAGGATGGAGCAAAAGGTTGTTTACGAACGTCCGATACCCTGCAGTGGTAGGCAAACGTCCTGCTGAGGTGTGCGGCTGGGCCACATATCCTCGCTCCTCCAGCCAGCTAAGTTCATTACGGACGGTTGCGGAAGAGAGCCGCGGAACGTAATAACGAACCAGCGTGGATGAGGCAACAGGATGCGCGCTGATCACATACTCCTGAATCAACGATTGAAGAATTGTATGCTTGCGTTCAGGAAGCATGGTTACCTGCAAAACTCTTCATATGAGGGAATTTTGTATACACGGAAGATAATACTATCAGTATGCTCAGGACTGTCTTAAAGTACTGGTAAACCGTAACTTAATCGTAATTGAAAAGGGAAGCGACATATTTACACAAGTGCCCAGATGCGGCCATAGAGTTCGTTGCCAAGCAGCCAGCCTTTTTCTGTGGGTATAAAACGACCGTCTTTATAAGCAACGAGCTCAAGTTCCTGGAGTTCATTGAAAAGATCAGCACACAGGGGAAACACGTCTTCTGCTGCTTTGAGCTCCTCGTCACTCACGCCACTGCTTGTTCGCATAGCGAGCAAAAGATCCTCCGCAACAGCCTCCTTGGCAGAAAGCAGTTCCGGCTCCTCACCGTTTTTCCAGCGTTCTCTCGTCCCATCTTCTCTATCGCACATACTGGCTGCGCCTCGTCCGATTCCCAGATAGGAAACACCCCTCCAGTAGTTGCTGTTATGCCTGCTCTCCTGGCCGGGTTTTGCATAAGAGGCCACCTCGTAGCGATGATAACCCCTGGATACGAGCTTTCTGCTTGCAAACTCCAAAAACTCGGCAAGTTCATCCTCGTCAGGGCCCTGCAGCTCCCCTCTTTTGATCGCCTGGAATAGCGACGTGCCCTCTTCAATCTGCAGCGGGTAGATACTGAGATGCTCAGGATCGAAGGAAAGAGCCCGATTAAGGGAGTACTGCCAGGATTCCAGCGTTTGTCCGGGAATACCACAGATCAAATCCAGGCTGATATTGTCAAAGCGCTCTCGCGCCTCCTGCAGTGCTTGAGTAACACGTGCGGCGTCATGAATGCGTCCAAGGGTAACAAGTTCGCTGTTTACAAAGCTCTGCACCCCCATTGATAGCCGATTGGCGCCTAAGGCGTAAAGGTCACGTATAAGTGCCGGTGTCAAAGATTCGGGGTTTGCCTCGATTGTGTATTCTTCCACCTGCTCTAACTTGATACGCAATGAGAGCAGATAGGCGAGCTCCACCAGTCGACCATGTCCAAAGTGGGTTGGAGTACCACCGCCGATATAGATGGTTTTAATATGTTCAAGATGTCCCGCCTGTGCCGCGACGTTGATATCCTTTATGAGCGACTCCAGAGAGGCATCCATGCAAGGATCATCCTCTGGCACCGCTTCCGTGCAGAAGTCACAGTAGAAGCACCGCTGTTTACAAAAGGGTATATGCAGATAGAGAGACTCGTACATCAGGTGTGACTCTCTCCGCAGCAGGTAGGTGTGCTATCAACGCAACTATCCAAAATGGCAAGATACTCCTCAAGCGTCACAGCAGATTGCACCGCTGTGCGAACACTGACAGCGCCGGGTGTTCCCTTGAAATACCAGGCCAGGTGCTTGCGCATCCAAACCAGTTTGCGCGAATCCATCTGATAGAGCCGCTTTGTATGCTCCCGTGCAACAGCAACGACCTCGGCAAAGTCTGGTTTATATCCGGAGAATATCCACGGATTGCCGCGAGCGCCCCGGGCAACCATCACTGCGCTGGCCCCTCTGTTCAGATACTCATGGATGTCTTCTTGCGAGAACACATCCCCACTGGCAATGACAGGAATGTCCACCTGTGATGCCAGGCAGTCAATAATGCCTCTGTGCGCAGCACCTTTGTAATACTGTTCTGCCGTACGTCCGTGTACGGTCACGGCTGCGGCGCCGGCCTCCGCCATACGATCTGCAAAACGCACGGTATCCTCGTCAGAGGATGAGATTAGACGCATCTTAACTGTAACTGGCAACGTCGTGGCAGAGCAGACAGCGGCAACGATCTGCGCTGACAACGTCGGCTTTTGCAGCAAGGCAGCCCCGTTTCCATTGGAAGCCACTTTTCGTGCCGGACAGCCCATATTGATATCAATGAGAGCAAGATCGTTTCCCATCTGCTCCTCCAGAACATGGGCCTCCTCAGCCATCACCCTGGGTTCGTTGCCAAAAAGCTGGACGGCGTACGGTTTATCCTCCGGCAATGCCGTTATCATGTCTCGCGTTTTGAGGTTTCCATAGGCCAGACCCTTTGAACTGATCATCTCAGTGTAGGTAAGTCCGGCACCCATACGCCTGCAAAGTGCGCGAAAGACGGAATCATTGACCCCAGCCATGGGAGCGAGCAGCAGTTGTTTTTCAGAAAAATCCAGCATTGTATCTTTTCGCCTACTCAGCACAGGATTTCTTAAGGCAATCAAAGGCTGTTGGAGTAGTTTTGTGGAATGATTTTACTGCTGGCCTGATAGCGGAGCGACGGACACTCGAGAGCAGCAGAAAACTTGCCAATAGAATCGAGGAAGCTCGTCCTGCGAACGGGAGAGGAGCGAGCTATCAGGCAGCAGTTCATGGCGATACTAGGCCATCCATATAAGACCATGTCTCTTACTCATCGATCTTAAGCAGCGCCATAAAGGCTTCTTGTGGCACCTCAATATTGCCGATGTTTTTCATGCGTTTTTTACCGGCCTTCTGCTTCTCCAGCAGTTTGCGTTTACGGGTGATGTCACCGCCATAGCACTTGGCCAGCACGTCCTTACGTCGGGCTTTTACGGTGGTACGAGCCAGGACTCTCCCGCCTATAGCTGCCTGGATAGGCACTTCAAAGAGTTGCCGCGGGATGATCTCCTTGAGTTTGATAGCAAGCGCATTACCCCGCTCATAGGCCTTGTCCTTATGGATGATAAAGGACAGGGCATCCACAGGTTTACCAGCTAAGAGGATATCAAGTTTGACAAGATCGGCCGGACGGTACTCGCTGAACTCGTAGTCCAATGACGCGTAGCCACGCGTTCTGCTTTTGAGCTGATCAAAGTAGTCGAGAACCAGTTCGCTGAGTGGTATCTCCCACTTCATCTCCACCGTATTCTCTGAGAGATAGACCATGGTCTTGAAGATACCTCTTCGGGATACAGAAAGGTCCATGACCGCACCCACATAGTCGGGCGGAATAAGGATAGTGGCCGTAAGGAAGGGCTCCTCTATATGCTCGATCATGCTGGCATCGGGCACGTCCTGAGGCGTGTGAATGGTGAGCATCTCGCCTTTAGTGGTAAAGACATGATATTCAACACTGGGTGCAGTTGCCACCAGATCAAGGTCAAACTCACGCTCTAACCGCTCCTTGACCACTTCCATATGTAAAAGGCCTAAAAAACCCACTCTGAAACCAAACCCAAGCGCATGACTGGTCTCCGGCTCATATACCAGAGCGGGATCGTTAAGCGCAAGCTTGTCGAGCGCCTCTCGTAATCCTTCGTATTGATCGCCGTCCACCGGGAATATTCCCGAGAATACCATGGGCTTGACGTCTCGATAACCAGGAAGAGGTTCGCCCACTCCACCACGACTCAACGTAACGGTATCGCCCACTTTGACGTCTCGCGGATCCTTAAGCCCCGTAATCAGATACCCTACCTCACCAACAGTAAGCTCATCCACCGCTGTATTGGCTGGGCGGCGCACACCTACTTCCTCTACCAAGGTGGTGACTTTTGTGGCTATCAGAAGGACCTGCTGTCCTTTTTGCATGACACCATCAACAACGCGGACCAAGGCAACAACACCACGATACGCATCGTAGTATGAGTCAAAGATAAGTGCCTTGAGGGGTGCCTCGGTGTCTCCGACGGGAGCGGGCACTCGTTGTACCACTGCTTCGAGGATATCGCGGACGCCTTCTCCGGTTTTTGCGGAGATAGCGACAGCATTATCTGCGGGAATAGCCAGGCCTTCTTCTATCTCGCCTTTGACTCGCTCAACATCCGCTGCCGGCAGATCTATCTTGTTGATAACAGGGATGATCTCCAGGTTGGCATTCATGGCCATATTGGCATTGGCGATAGTCTGCGCCTCTACCCCCTGCGTCGAATCCACTACGAGCACTGCTCCCTCGCAGGCAGCAAGAGAGCGGCTGACCTCGTAGGTAAAGTCTACGTGCCCGGGGGTATCGATAAGATTAAGCTGGTAAGTCCTTCCGTCATCCGCATCATAGAGAACACGTACTGCCTGAGACTTGATGGTAATACCACGCTCCCGCTCGATATCCATGGAGTCCAGTACCTGGTCGACCATATCGCGTTCGGCAACCGTATGCGTCAATTGAAGTATGCGGTCGGCCAGCGTCGATTTACCGTGGTCGATGTGGGCAATAAGAGAAAAATTGCGGATCAGTGAGCTATCCACGTATGAGAGTTCCTTTTCTTGACGTTACGGCTCTTCATGAAGCAGACCCTCCGGACGATAGCTCGTCGATGCGCAAAGGCATTCAGAGGGTCTGTTCGTATGTCTCATCTCTGGCGATCTACACCGCCCTTACAGGCAGGCTACTTTTCTTCGCCAGCTTCCTCCGCGGCTTCTTCGGCCTCCTCGGCTACAACCTCGGCAACGGCTTCTTCGGCGATCTCCTCAGCCACGGCTTCGGCTACGGCTTCGTCCATGCCTTCTTCTACCGCTTCGGCGGCGATAGCTTCAGCAACTTCTTCCGCAGCGATCTCTTCCGCAATCTCTTCGGCAACAAGCTCATCAGCAATCTCTTCGACGACTGCCTCTTCGAGAGCTTCTTCGATTGCCTCTTCGATAATCTCTTCTGCTATCGCCTCAGCAACAGCTTCTTCAATAATCTCTTCGGCTATCGCCTCAGCAACTGCCTCTTCAACCGCTTCCTCTGCAAGCTCCTCAGCAACCGCCTCGGCAACCTCTTCAGCTGCGTTCTCTTCGACAGTCTCTTCAGCAGTCTCATCAAGAACGCCTTCTTCTGTTGTCTCGTCGCCTTCACCCTCTTCGCCACCACGCTTGCGCGTCTTGGCTGGCTTGAGCATGGCAGGATCGGGCTCTGCAACTTCAATCTCAATACCCAAAGTCTCAGCGGCCTGTTTCATTGAAAGCGAGACGCGGCGGCGGTCGGGATCAATGTCGATGACCTTGACATGTACCGTATCTCCCACATGCACTACCTGCGCCGGAGCAACGATGTGTTTGGGTGCCATTTCTGAGATATGGGCGAGACCTTCAATATTGTCGCCCAGCTCTACAAAGGCGCCAAAGCTCACAAGTTTAGTGACCTTGCCCTCGAGAATGGAGTTAATAGGATAGTTCTTAACGAGCGCGCGCCAGGGATCCTCTGTGGTCTGCTTGAGCCCAAGAGAGATACGCTCACGGTTCAAGTCAACTTCCAAAACCTCAACCTCAACTTCGTCGCCTACCTTGACGACCTCAGAAGGATGATTGACATGGCTCCAGGAAAGCTCGGAGATGTGTACCAAGCCGTCGATGCCGCCCAGGTCTACGAAGGCGCCAAAGTCTACAATGGAGCTTACGTTGCCCTTGAGGCGCATACCCTTGGTAAGTTTCTCAAGTATCTCGGAGCGTTCGTTTTTGCGCCCTTCTTCAAGAACGATTCGACGGGAGAGCACCACATTATTGCGGTTTCGATCCATCTCGATAATGCGCGCTTCAATCTGCTCACCGGTAAAGGACTCCAAATCCTTGACGCGGCGAAGGTCCACAAGCGAAGCCGGCAAGAACCCTCGAAGCCCTATGACTACGATCAAGCCGCCTTTCACCACCT
>JAVBUQ010000079.1:0-8048 GCA_031555185.1 Coriobacteriales bacterium | reverse complement strand
CGCGCAGCCTATGGAGAGCTCGCAGAACTGGGCATTGTCAAAGGAAAGCCGTTTGCGCCGGATGAGCGCATGAAGGAGATCCTGACCAGCGCTGCCCAGATGGCAGACGCACTTATGCGCGTTCAATCATTTGCTGATCGGAGAAAAGACGGCATCAGATGGGAGAACCGTCACTGGGAATGGGCGGTAGACACCTGGCGTGGAGGACGCTTTGAGGCAGAGACCTATACCGATCTGTACGCCCGCGAAAAGTGGTTCTATCAAGCACAGATTGAGTCGGTGGCGATGTTCAGCCGTGAGGCAGGAGCAGGATCGCTGTACTGGCTCAGTTCTCGTGATACCTCGGGAGCTTATCTTGACGGCGGTAAAACGTATAAACTAACCGTGCCTTTGCCTGTGCCTGCTAAGCTTTTCTGGTCTATTACCGTGTATGATGCGGAGACGCGAAGCGAAATTGCAGCCGAGCAGAATAAAGCTGCCCTGCGATCAATGTTTGAACTTAAAGATGAGGGTGGCACAGCGGTAGACCTGTATTTTGGGCCAACAGCTCCAGAGGGAGCCGAAGACCGCTGGATCCAGACGATTCCCGGCAAAGGCTGGTTTGTCTACTTTCGTATTTATGGCCCTCAGGAAGAGGCCTTTAACGATAGTTGGCGGCTCAACGATTTTGTGGAGGTCAAAGAGAAATAACACCTTGCGCATCAGGCACCACAGCAAGTCATTAAAAAAGGAAGGCCGGGCCCTTAATGCAGAGCCCGGCCTTCCTTTTTTCTTCTACGCAACAGTAAAGATGTTTCTGACTTTAGAGATCATCAAGGCCGCTGCAGGGGATCCCAGGTGTTTATGCGGCAGGCAAGATGTTTCTGACAGTACCTGTTTGAGAAACTCAGAAGCGCCACGGATCAAAGCAGTCTTGATAGGGAGAAGTCCTTCCGGCAACAAGGTCGGCAAGCATAATGCCCGCAAAAGCTGCCTTGGTCATTCCCCAGCCGCAGTAGCCGGTAGCCATGAAGGTGTGTTGCGAGCCTTTACGATAGGGTCCGATCAAGGGCAGCATATCCTTGCTGTCGCAATCCTCGCCCCACCACGTTGCCGTTCTTTGTCCCACTCCCACTTCAAGAGCCGTATGTCCTGCTCCTTCACTCCGACTTTCTGCTCTCGTAGCGTCTTGTCCTGTTCCATCAGACTGTTCTTCTGCGACAGTGTTCTGCTCAGCGTAGGCCTGTCTCTCCCAGGTGTCGAGAGCGTAAAAGTGCTTCTCGTCTTCAAAGGGAAGCGCCTGAGGATCCTTGCCGCCCAGCAGGAGGTAGTCTCTATGAGCACGAAGCGACTCAATAGATGGTTCGTAGCGGATATATGCATTTACAAGAGGTTTGTTGTCAAACAGGTAGGCTGCCAGATGGTCACGCCAGATCTGAAGGGAGTCTGCAAAGGGTTCGTCAACATCAAGGCCCAAACGAGTGGCTACGAGCGCCTTTTTTGCCTCAAGTTGACCGCCACCATCAAGCCAAATGGTCACGCTACTGTCGTGTTCTTCTAGCTTTGTGGCGATGGTGTGTTCATAAACAAGCCCTCCCAGTGCATTGATCGCATGAAGGAGCCCAAGTGCGAACTTACGAGGGTGATAGACAGCCTGGTCAGGTTGCCGTATCCCCGCAAGAAAATCCAGGCGGATCTCCCTTGATTCTTCGTTACGTGGCTCTATCCATTCAACAGCAAGCCTGCTACGTCTCATGGACTCAAAGTCCTCTCGAACATGTTTTATGCATGGCTCGGTTGAAGCAAACAGGTAATTTGCCGCTCGCTCCAAATCACACTCGATGGCGTAGGTTTTGATAAGGTGAAGTATTCTGTCAAACCCCTCCTTGTTTGCGGCAACATAAAGCTCTCCCTTATCCGGGGAAAGCTGGTTAAATACATCCGAGTGGCTCAAGGTGACCTTGCCCATAGTCCGCCCGGAGGCGTCGCTGCAGATCTGGTCTGCTTCTACGAGCACTACCCTTTTTGCTGGATTATCTTCCAGGATCTTGAGCGCGGCGTGAAGACCGGTAAGCCCGCCGCCAAGAATCGCAACATCAACTTCATGCGACCCTGCGAGTGAGGGGCATTCAGCGTCCGGCGTTGTCTGCATCCAGTGAGAGGCATCCAAAGGAATTACGCTTCGACGTTTTCAATATAGAGGATTCCATCCTTTATAGATGTTTGATAGGTCTGAAGGTCTCGTGGGTGACGCAGTTTTTTTGCCGCCGCCAGGGCAAAACCACTGAAATTTGTCCAACGTATGACCTTGCCCGTCTTCGCGTCAAACTGCGATCCATGTACAGGGCAGGTAATGATTGTTCCATTCAGGCTTCCTTCTGCAAGATGCCCATGCATGTGGGGGCATCTTGCTGCCGTCACATAAAGGTTCTCACCGTCGTTCACTACCAATACGTGTTTATCATTGATCTCAACTTCGGTCATGTGCATTGCGGGAAACTCTTCAATTGCTCCAACTTTGTCCATACGTTGCCACCTCCTGATAGCCACAAGCCACCCCTCAGTACACTTGATACATTCTGTTCATATGCTTTTGAGTATAGAGACAGTTGTTACTTAAATAAAGAGAGACAGGAAGGCTGTTCCTGTATCGTTTTGGATGATAGTCACAGTTCAGTCCTTGTGAGGCAAGAGATACCCAAACCCTCTCAGAGGGGTGTGGCTTGCAACGGTTGCAGAAATGGAATGTCTGTGATGGGAGCGAAGTTACATGCCTCTCTTGTTCTTTTACAGAATCACTCTCCTATGTGTCGGTTTTGTGAATTGTGGGTTTTACGGCGTATAACCTGCTATGCTGAGATGCAAAGCAACCTATGTAGAAATGCTTTGCTTTCAGGTACGTACTGTTCGTGTGAAGGGAGCGATCATGCCATTATTTGGACCATTAAGTCCACGGGGGTTTAGAAGACGGGGGCGCCGACGTGGCCTTCTCGTTGGAGGGGCAGCTGCAGCTGCGATCACGCACCATATTGATAAGAAAAACATGGAAGCAGACGAATACCAGGAAGAGCAAGACCAGATCCTCGCTGCAAGTCAGGCGGCTGCGGCACAGACTGCTCCACCTCCAGTGGGAGCACCAGTTGAGTCAGCGGATTCTGCCGAGCTCGAACAACTCGCCCAGCTGCATGCAGAGGGTGTATTGACTGATGAGGAGTTCGCTGCTAAAAAGAGACAAATTCTTGGGATATGACGTCTCTTCAATACGTAAGAGGGACTAACTGCTGAACATGAACCAGCAGATATCATTTCTGAGCCGTTGATCGTCGAGAACCAGTTCTTTGAGAGCCAGGGGAAGTTGTTCGTGTTGCCAGTCGCGCTCACGTAAGCGCGCGGTTTCTTCTTCTCCTGGCAGTGCGGCTGCCTGCGCCGCCTTGATCGCATAAGCTGACGCCCCCAACTCGTGTGCGGCAACATGTGCGACAGCTGCAGCCTGGCCAGCAGCATAAGCGGCAAATCTCGGGGCTCCCTTAAGATCCCTTGCAGCGGCATTTGATGCAGTAGAGGCAGCGCCGGATTGCCGCATAGGGATGTCGCCTTCAGCCCAGGCACGCGCAAGCCTGATTGCCTCGCGTGGACGGATGTCTTCTGGCCTTGCTATCTCAAACAAGCCCAGAACATGCTCCGCACAGGCGGCTGCCCAAAACGCAAGGAGATGATGGTTCTCGTCGGTCAACGTTCCGCCACGTCGGATGGTTATAAAGCGAGGATCCCGCACCTTGGGGAGAATCATATTTCCTCCAGCAAGAACTGACTTACTTTGCCTTGCGTTTTCTGGGTGTGAAACTACAACAAACGCTCGCTTTTACAGGTCGTAATACATATCAAACTCAACTGGCTGAGGAAGCTGGTTGTAGCGAGCACTGTCCTGCCTTCTTTTTGCCACCCAGATATCGATGAGTCTCTGCGGAAATACTCCGCCTGCAGACAAAAACTCATTGTCAGCCTCAAGAGCGTCGAGAGCTTCGTCCAGCGAGCGTGGCAGCTGCTGTATCTTTTTCTGCTCTTCAGGAGAGAGATTGAAGAGATTGAAGTCGTAAGGCCCAAATCCCTCTTTGCTCGGATCGATCTTCTTCTGGATACCGTCGAGGCCTGCCATGAGAATGGCGGCAAAAGCGTAATAGGGGTTGCAGGTACCATCCGGGCAGCGCAACTCAAAACGCTTCTGGTCCGGTGCTTTGGCATAAGCTGGAATCCGCACAACACTGCTGCGGTTAGAAGTTGCATAGCCAATGGTAACCGGGGCTTCATAGCCAGGCACAAGACGTTTATAGGAATTCGTGCTCGGGTTAGTGAAGGCACACAGCGCTCTTGCATGGGTCAGAAGCCCGCCGATAAAGTACAGAGCAGTATCACTGAGCTGGGAGTAACCGTCCGGATCATAGAAGATCGGCTCGCCGTCTTTAAAGAGGTGCATGTGTACATGCATGCCATTTCCAGCTTCTGCAAAGATAGGCTTGGGCATGAAGGTCGCAGTCTTGCGTTCTGCAACGGCCGCATTCTTAATAAGGTACTTGGTCATCATGGTCTTGTCGGCCATCTCAAGCATAGGCCCCATCTCAACTTCGATTTCCAGTTGGCCTGGTCCTCCCACTTCATGGTGATGGTACTTAACAAGGATGCCCTGCCTTTCCATCAGCATCGTCACTCGTGAGCGAAACCCACTCAGTTTATCCATAGGAGGAGCCATATGATATCCGCCCTTTACGGGCATCTTGTACCCCAGGTTCTCCCCGTTTGATCCGGTATTCCACGCTGCCTGGTCGGTGTCTACGAGATAGCTTGAGGCATTATCGTTAACGCTGTACTGTACATGATCAAAAACATGAAACTCAAACTCAGGACCAATGCGCATCTCGTCGGCTATGCCCAGGTCTTCCATGTACTTCTGGGCATGAAGTGCGACGTTTCGGGGGTCCTGATCAAACCTGCGGTTATTGGGCAAATCAATAACAAAGACATCGCCTATCATGGCAAGCGTAGGCACTTCGGCAAACACATCCACGTAGGCGCTTGTGAGGTCAGGAACAAAGACCATGTCACTCTTCTCAATAGGTGCAAACCCATAGTTGGAGCCATCAAATCCTACACCGCTCTCCATAAGCCTGTCATCAAGCCTGTCAACAGGCATGGTAAGATGGCGCCAACGACCATCGAGGTCGATCATCATGAAGTCGACCATCTTGATCTCGTTATCTGTACAGAATAGTCTTGCCTCTTCGAGATTGCTGAACATTACTGCTCCTTTGCTCCCAGTGGTGCGTGGCGGTTCCTGCACTGTAATAAACGGCTCGAGAGAACCCAAGCCGCTGTGCTCATATTATAGAGGAACACGATATTCATGACTTATGAAAAAGATGAATATGATCGTCGGGCACTCTCAATTACAGGGGAGTATAATGCAGAACAACAGACACCTGAGTCGCTCTCAAACCTCAATGGTGTATCAACGTTTATTAATGGGCAGTACGTTATCGATCGTTTCAATGACCAGGCCGGTGCGGAGGCAAGGATTCTGATTTTTTCTCAGTTAAAAGCGTGGAAGCGCGCGTGTATTTTTTATACAGAACAGACGGCAATAGAAAGGAGCGGTTAAGATGTCAAATGAAATCGAGACAAAGAGAGCTGAAAGAGTTGAACGGGTAAAGAAGGCAATAGCGCTCGAAAAGCCCGACCGTGTACCCTTTGCGCCAAAGTGCGCAGGAATATATGCCATGGCATATGATATTCCCCTGTATGCGGTCTTGAAGGATCTTCGTAATATCAAGCCTGGCATCAAGCAGTTCTTTGAGGATGTTGAGGTCGATCTAGCCTGGGCGCCGATACTCTATCCCATAGACCCCATGTCAGCACTTGGCGCAGCGCATATGCACTTTCCCGGCCCGGATTTTGGGATTCCCCTGGACTATGGATTCCAGATCCATGACGACACCTACATTGAAGTGGAAGAATTTGATGAATTCTGTTTTGACCCCACGCATTTTATCCTCACCAAGTTCTTTCCTCGTAAGTTCAAAGCTCTAAAAGGGTTTGAGAATCTGAATTTTGAGAATCCCACAGAGTACAATGTACTGCTGGATCTTGTGCCTCTTGCCAACCCTGAGACACAGGCGGCATTCAAGGCATTACAGCAGGCAGCGGAATATTCTGCCACATGGGCTGGCGAACTCGGCGAGGTTGCAGGTTATATCGCCGAACTTGGTATGCCACTTGGTCCTGCCATGGCACAGACCTGTCCCTTTGACATGTTTGCCGACAACTTCCGAGGCATCATGCGAGCCTGTATGGATACGTATGAGTATCCTGATGAGCTGCTTCCTGTTATCAAGACCATGGAGCGCATCTGCATTGATCGTACCGTTACGGTTGCAGAGAGTATAAACGCAGAATATGTATTCATCCCCCTGCACAACGGTGTTGATGAGTTCATGTCTCCTGAGGTGTACGAGAAATTCTACTGGCCAGGACTCAAGGCAATGATCATGTCAATCATAGAGAGCGGAAGAACGCCCTATATCTTCTGCGAAGGAAAATACAACACACGCCTTGAGATTCTCAGGGATGTTCCCAAGGGCAAGGTTGTTTATATGTTTGAGAGCGTGGATATCAAAGAAGCAAAAGAGGCACTGGGCGACGTTGCCTGTATCGGTGGCAACTTCCCCACCGCTTCGCTGATATACAGCAATCCCAAGCAGATTAAAGAAGACACCAAACGTATGCTTGACGACTGCATGGGAGACGGCGGTTTTATTATGGACTGCTCGATTGTTTTAGAGACTGCCAAGCGGGAGAACATGATCGCCTGGTATGAGGCAACACTCGAATACGGTAAGTATTAAGCAACAGAACGCAGCCTCAAGCAACTGAGGGTCATCTCAAGCCTCGCTCGACTTTGTTCCAACTCTGAGATGTGAGCGGTAACACTCCTCAACAGGCTGGGAGGCCGATGTCTTTCGGGGCGTTATTTTATAGGCATCCCCGTCTACCGGGTAGGCGTCGCAGGTTTTAATGTAGGGGAGTTCGCCTCCACCCACCTTGATGGCTGGGTCAGGAAGGTGGCACCCCTCATCGCCTCGGCGCCTTCTGTCCCCCTTTCAAGGGAGGCAGCTTCACAGTGTCAGAGCTTTTCACAGAGCGCTTGGAGCAAGGCCTCGGCCTGCTTGTTTGACCGGCGATAGATGAACCCTTCCGGAAAGGTAATCTCCTTGCCGTCTATTTCTGTAAAGTTAACCACATCGTCACGCGCGCTGAAGCACATATCGGCAGCCTCCACGCCACAGACATGGGCACTGTCCCCAAGGTCGATAAAAGCGAGGTTACGCATACTGCGCAGCTGATTAAGGTTGAATTCCAGATTCAGGTCATCGCCCAGCGTGTTGATCACATGGAGCTTCCAGGTGTCATAGTGTGCGCCGCTGGTAATGGATATCTTGAGGCCACACAGATCTTTTCTGGTGAGGGTCTTATGCCGCGCGAGTGGATGTGACTTCATAACACTGATGGCAATCTTACCCTGGCCTGCCGGCATAAACGCAATATCATGGCTTTCGGCATCTTCACGAATTGAGGGAATGTCCGAATAATCAAAGTGCAGCCCAATGTCGATAATACCTCTTTCGAGCGCTTTGAGTGTCGTCATCTCTTCGTTGATATCTACAAACACAAAGTGCTGGTCCTTGACTTTCTTCAGCGCAAGATAATAGGGCGAGTCAAGAGAAAGTCCTCCTATGGTCACCGGTGGAAGCTCCGTAGCAACAGCTTTGCTTTCGGTGACACCTTTGCCGAGGACCTTGAGCATCTCCTGCGCGTAGGCCAGAAAGACCGAGCCAGCCTGTGTAAGGTAAAGCTCACTGCCACTTCTGACAAAAAGATTAAACCCTATTTCCTTTTCCAGCCGCGCAATATGTGTGCTCAGGGCGGGTTGCGAGATAAACAACTCCTTGGCCGCCTCAGTAAAGCTCAGGTGCTTTGCCAGAACAACAAACTCATCAATTGTTTCTACTCGCATGGCT
>JAVBUQ010000011.1:0-4373 GCA_031555185.1 Coriobacteriales bacterium | reverse complement strand
CCTTACGCTTTCTGTGCTTACGAGCGATGAAGTAAGCTTTACGGTAGGAATGACCAACAATATCGATACAGACAACTATGAGCAGGAAGTTGAGGATCTCTACCAGGAGATGCGTGGCGGAGTAACAGAGGACCCTGCCCTGATCTTTACCTTTATGCCTTATATCCGCGATGTATCAGGTTATGAAGTATTGGCGGCCATGGACGAATCCTGCGGAGGGATTCCCATGTGGGGCTCTATCACAAATAACATCGATTTTAATTATGAGACCGTGCAAACCATTTGTAATGGAAGAGGTCTTCGCAAGGGTCTTGCCATGATGTTTCTCAATGGACCGGTTGAACCCACCTTTATTGTTTCCTCGATTCCAGAGCGCAACATTGCCAACAACCGTGCGCTGATAACCAGAAGCGAGGGTGCGATCATCTATGAGATTAACGATCTACCCCTGCTCGAATATCTGGCAAATATGGGACTGGTGGTCAATTCGCAGAATATCACGACTACTCCACTTATGGTCTATTACGAGGATGCCACAGAACCTGTGGCGCTGGGCTTCTACACCTTGTTTGACGACGGGTCTGTGCTTGCTGGTGGCGCCATGCCTCCCGGGACCTCTATCGCGGTAGGCAGTATTGACGCGGAAGGTATAGCCGAGTCGGCAGAGACAGGACTCAGGCAGATCATGGATACTGAAGACAGAGAGGTTACCCTGGTGCTTCCCTGCGTGACCCGTTACATCATGCTTTCTCCCGATCAGGAGGCTGAGCTGCGCCTGATAGATGAGAAACTCGCCGCAAGCGGCAAACCCTTCATGATGGGGTACTCCGGCGGAGAGATCAGCCCTATGCTGGGTGCTGATGGAAAGCTCCATAACCATTTTCATAACTACACATTCTGTGCTTGCGTTATATAGAATAGCGTGGCAAGGCATCAGAGTAGTAATAACCGCCGTCAGTACAAATCCGCACTAACCGAATGTACCCGTAGAAACCTGTACAAACCCGTTGAAGCCCCAGCACAAATGAGGATGAGTTCTTGAAAGAAGCTGAGCGCAATACGCCAATAGAAGAAGAATCCGTAGCGGACCGGCTCAAACATCTTGAGCGTGAGAACCGCAAGCTTAAGCGAGAGATAAAACATCTTGAGCATGCTATTACTCAGGAGAAGATTGCGTACACTACGGTACTCAACCAGCAAAAGGCAAGCACCTATATCCAACGTGAACGGGAGCGTTATCTGGCGCTGCTGCTCGCCAACTCACCTAACATTATTTTATTCTTAAGCCCTGAAGGCAGAGCTGAGTTTTGCACGAAGTATTTTATTGAGAAGGCAGGATTTACCAGTCAGGCCGAGGTGCTGGGATATCCTCTTACCGAGATACTCTCCAGATTAAGGGATAACAATGCACTTGAGGAGATACTTGCGCTTTGCGTCGAAGCCCGCACCACCGATACCCCTCGTACCATAGACGTGTCCTTCTGTTTTGAAGAAGGCGGACCCAAAGAGGACTTTGCAGGGCTTGTCGTACCTATGATTGATGAGGAGCAGCAGGATAATGGTGTCATGCTCCTGTTCCATGATGTTACAGACCTCAAGAAGAGTCAGATGGAAGCCCTGGCGGCTAGTAAGGCTAAGAGTGATTTCTTATCAAACATGAGCCATGAGATCCGCACGCCCATGAATGCGATTATAGGCATGACCTCCGTCGGTAATAATGAAACTAGCATAGAACGTATGGATGATGCGCTTGATAAGATCTAAAACGCCTCTGTACTGTTGCTGGGGATCATCAACGACATCCTCGATATATCAAAGATCGAATCGGGCAAGATGGAACTTTCACTCATAATCTTCAGCTTCCAGCAGATGGTGGAGAGAGTGGTGGGCGTTATTGCGCAAAAGCTGGAGGAGAAACACCAGCTGTTCTCTGTGGAGATTGACCCTGCCATTCCCGACAGACTTTATGGTGATGATCAGCGTCTTGCACAGGTTATCACTAACATCCTTTCAAACGCGTCAAAGTTCACACCTGAAGAGGGTTCTGTCTCGTTTGCAGCTAAGCTGCTCAGCCGAGAGGAAAAGAGCTGTGTGGTGCAAATGTCTGTCAAGGACACAGGAATAGGTATGACAGAGGAGCAGAAAAGTAAA
Organism: Coriobacteriales bacterium; assembly: GCA_031555185.1. Classification (GTDB taxonomy): domain Bacteria; phylum Actinomycetota; class Coriobacteriia; order Coriobacteriales; family UBA8131; genus WQXH01. Next base: position 2,222 of record JAVBUQ010000011.1, on the reverse strand, counting down.
CTCTTCAGCGCGTTTCAACAGGCTGAGACTGGTATTGCCCGTAAATATGGAGGCAGCGGACTGGGGCTGGCGATATCTAAAAGTATTGTTGAGATGATGGGTGGGGATATCTGGATTGAGTCCGAGCCAGGAAAGGGTTCTACCTTTACCTTTACCGTATGTCTGAGAATACCGGATCCTCTTGAAGGGTGTGCAGACAGTGATGTTGTAGCATCTACCGCTTCTAGTAGTGGTGAACAATTAAGCGACGACTTCTCTGATAAGACCATCCTTCTGGTGGATGATATCGAGATAAATCTGGAGATTGTAATTGCACTACTTGAGTCAACAAGGGTCACCATCGTCACTGCCCTGAATGGCAAAGAAGCTGTTGATGCATTTGCTTCCCATCCTGAGCGATATGACTTGATACTCATGGACATGCAGATGCCGGAGGTCGATGGTCTGCAAGCTACCGAGATGATCCGTGCTCTGGATGTTCCTCAGGCTTCTACAGTGCCTATCATTGCCATGACAGCTAATGTCTTCAAGGGAGATATTGATAGTTGTCTGGCTGCCGGCATGAATGGCCATCTGGGCAAGCCTATTGCGATAGAGGATGTAATGCATGTACTACGACAGTATTTCTTAGGAACGCCCGAAGATACTGTTGATGCATGAATAAGCGCTGAAGCACTCACAGGATGCTCCGCCGTAAAAACGGTTTCGTGAGCTTAGCCCAACAGTTTATTTGATAACGGTTTCTTCCTGTTATCCTTGATGAGACAATCTGCCTCGGTCAGGGAGCCTGAAGGGAGCGGGCCTTGAATACAGCAAAGACCGATTATCAAAACTACCTGAGAGTCTCACTGGCGCTCATGGTCATCACTACGGTACTGACAGCAATACAGTACAAGCTCCCCTCTATCATCCCCCAGGTTCTTGAGGCAGGACTCCTGGAGATGAATACCATCACGCTCCTTAATTCAATTTTTGCGCTTGCCGGTATGGTCTTTGCCATCCCTGCTGGTGCGCTTGTTGCCAAGGTAGGCCCTAAAAAGACGATACTGCTTGCCGCTCTGATTGCTGCCATTGCCTCGCTCGCTGTTTTTGCGGGCAACGATCTTGTGCTCATTATTTTCAGAGTCCTTGATGGCGTTGCGCTTTACACGGTTCTCGTGTCCGGTCCGGTGCTTATTCAGGAAGTTGTTGAACCCTCAAAACGAGGAATTGCAACCGGCATCTATATCAGCGGCGGAGTTCTTGGCGCCTTTGTGGCAGGAGTCATAACACCTCTGTTCTTTAACATGGGAGGGCTTGTGGGTGACTGGGCTGGGTATGGGATTCTTGCCCTGCTGTCGGGGATCCTCATCTTTTTTGCCATCAAAGATCAAAGCTACGAAGCTTTTGAGAACTATGAGGTTGAGGATGCGTTTTCCGATAACAGCAAACAACTTCCTGAGGAAAAGCCCTCCTACATCCGGATATTCACAAAAAACACCGTGCTTCTCCTTGTCTCATTCATTCTTATACAGATAATGATCCTGGGTACGATCAACTATTCTCCAACCTTCCTTCAGCAAAACGGCCTGAATGCCAATCTCTCCGGCATCATTTCTACTCTGCCTATGCTCCTGGCTGTTCTTGCCTCGGTTGCCTTTGGGGCTATTGCCGACAAGACCGGAAAGTTCAAGCTCATCTATCTTGTGGGTTATGGGTCAATGTGCGTGGGCACTTTCTTAATGTTTGCCGGTACAGGTTTTGAGTTATGGACAGGCGTGGTGATCATGGGTCTTTTGGGCATGGGATCACCTGCTATTGCGCTGGCAGCCTTTCCACAGATGCTGAGGAGTCCCTCGCTTGTCTCCATTGGCATGGGCGTGATGATCGTTGCTCAATGTTTTGGCCAATTCCTCGGCACAGTCATACCCTCTTTTGCTCTGGGTGAGGCCTTGAGCAACTGGACCCTCATGCAGTTTTCTGTGGTAGGTTTTGGTTTGGCTGGTTTTATCTGCGCCGCCCTCTGCTCGTTTAAGAGGGGGACATAAGAGAAAAGAGCACGCAGCAGAAGGCCACGTGCTCTCGAGGGTACATAGTCGGCACTCCTCATCTTCCAGGAGGGTCCTCAGCTATAGAAAGGCCAATCCTCACAAAATAAGCTATGCCAGAATTGCTGCCAAGTCCTCTTCAGGTGTGGTGATGGGATGCAGATCAAACTTCTCCACCAATACACCCAGGACATC
>JAVBUQ010000068.1:0-18032 GCA_031555185.1 Coriobacteriales bacterium | reverse complement strand
TCACATGGTACAGTGAGACAGGCTGGCTGTTAGTTGGAATGACGTACTCAAAAATGTCCGTTTCTTTAATGAAAGAGTGAGACTATGCTTGATCGGCGAGGGTTCCTGCTCACTTCGACTGCTTGTGCAGGAGCAACCGGGTTTGGCTTGGTCACTGGTTGTGCTACGGGTGTCTCTACCAATCCTGAACAGGGGAATTCTCCAGAGTCTGCCACGATCTATTCTAACGGTATCATTTGCTCTGTACCGGGGGCTGTTATTGTTGAGGCAGTGGCTGTGCAAGATGGTAGGTTCATCTCTGTGGGAAGCCTGGAAGAGGTAGAGAAGGCTGCTGGACCAAACTGCGAATATGTTGACCTTGAAGGTTGTACGTTGATTCCATCCTTTTTTGAGGCACATGCCCATCCCAATCTTGGAAGCCTGTTTGACTTGCGGGAATTTGCATATGAGAATAACCTGCCAACTCCCCAATCATACGTTAAATATGCCCAACAGTTTCTGGAGGAGCATCCTGATATCCAGGCGCTCCGTGGCTCAGGCTGGAATATCTCAGACTTTCCAGATGGTTATCCACAAAAAGAATTGCTTGACCAGGTAAGCACCGATATCCCCATCTTCATCCGTGACGCTGGCCAGCATCTGGCCTGGGTTAACAGCAAAGCCCTTGAGCTTGCTGGCATAACACCAGATTCGCCAGACCCTGAAGGAGGGCGTATCGAGCGCGACGGGCAGGGCGAGCCACTTGGTACCGTAGTTGACATGGCTACCAATTATGTAGAGGGAGCACTCCCGCCTGTCTCTGTGGCCGAGGAAAAGGAACTGATCTTAAAGTTTCAGGAAATGGCACACAGTCTGGGTGTCACAGGACATATGTGTGCAGCGGTATTACCCGACAGTAACCATTACCTCGCCTATCGAGAGCTTCATTCAGAGGGAACACTGAAGATGTATTCGCAGCTTGCGTTCTACATGTTGCCGGAGTCCTACAAGGAGACTGTCTCATGGCTTCGAAGCGAGAGAGCAAGCTATGAGGAAGAAGCTCCAGATGAGTTATTAAGCCTGGGATTAGCCAAGTTCTTCATCGATGGCGTGGTGAGTGGACAGACCGCCTGTCTGCTCAAGGATTATAGCTCCTGGCCTGGCTACCGGGGAAAACCATTGTGGCCTGTGGATAGTGATGCATTACATAAGGCGTTCAGGCTCTGCAATGACGAAGGCCTCCGTATCCACATACACGCTGTAGGGGATGCGGCGGTTCGCTTTGGTCTGGATGCCCTGGAGGAGGCAGCCGAACCAAACAGACATGCAATAACCCATATATTGCTTGCAGACCCCCATGACATCACACGCTTCAAGGAGCTTGACATCATTGCTACGGTCAACCCCTACTGGTTTTGTAAGGGGCCAGCTTTTGAGGACATCGAGCTTTTGCACCTTGGGGAGGACAGGTGTGGGCATCTGTATCCCACACGGAGTTTCTATGAGTGCGGTGTTACTGTCGCTGCCGCCAGTGATTACCCTGTCTCCAACACTCCTGCTCCGCTAGCGGGGATCGAGATGGCGGTTACTCGGTCACTTATCAAACCCTGGCGAGGTGGCAAGAGCATTGAGGAATGCACACTTAATCCCTCGGAAGGTATCTCTCTCAATCAGGCCCTTGAGGCATTCACGCTTTCCGCTGCCTTTGCATATGGCCTGGAAGATACAACCGGCAGCATTGATGCCGGTAAGTCTGCCGATTTTGTAGTGCTCGACAGGAATATCTTTGTTGAACCGCCTTCAGAGGCATGCGTACTCGAAACATGGTTCAAAGGTGAGCTTGTATACCGGAGATAGACACAGTATACGTATCTACCTATAAAAGAGCGATCGCAAGTACTGATACATGGCATCAGCGAGGAGATACCAATGAGACAGTCTTCCCACATATCCAAAGCGTTGCGACGAGTACTCATGGTACTTCTTGTATTCTTACTGGCTGTTTCCTGCCTCCCTTTCTTTCCCTCCGCCGCTTACGCTTTGGAACAGCCTTCGCACACAGAGGACGAGCTTGCTCCTACAGCGCTTGGCGACCCCTATCTCTCAATTGACGGCACAGTCTTATTTGATACCGCAGCAGAAGATGTTACCTTTGGAAACGCTCGCTACACTTTGGCGGACAATCGTCTTACCTTAAACGGACCGGTGGGTATCATAGAGGCACATCACCTGGGCGAAGGTTTTACTCTCTACCTTGCTAACGACGGAATAACCGTAGGACTTGAGTCTATGACCATGGATGACACCGCCCTGCAGGTAACTGGTGAGCTGATAGTAGATGGGCCAGGAACAGCCGAACTATTTGGAGCGCTTGTTGTAACGGAGGATACAACAACAGCCTTTGCCACAAATGGCTGCTTTACCAAGAAACAGGGTACCTTGTCGGTGCTTGGCGCCGTAACTTCTGCCTCTAGCACCAATGCCATGGTGTCGGTATCCCGAGATATCCTGATTGAAGGCGGCGGCACCTTCTTCAGAGGGTCGACTCCCGTTGTACTTGAGTGCGGTGGAGATCTCAAAGTCACCGGTGGTGAATACTTCTATGTCATATCCTTCTCCGCTCTCGGTGCTCGCATCTCAGGTAATGTCGATTTTCTGGGTGGAAAAAACTGCGGCGTGATCTCAATTGAACTCGGTGATGTTTCAACGGAGCAATACAGCACTATAAAGGCTGTGCTGAGTGATGCGGGCTTCTCGAATATAGAAGACCCCTTTTTATCAAATGGCACAAACACGCTTTCACCAGTTGAAGGGGCCTTGCTGGCTGAAGGTGCCTTTACCGTCGACACTACCGGAGCGGTGCAGATATTCAGGATCTTTGATGGTTTTGGATTAGATGGCGTCACTGATATCACGGTTAAAGCCGGTATAGTCCAGATATTCTCCACCGGTGGCTTTGGGGCAAAGGCATCGGGAGCCTGCTCTATTGCGGGCGGCGATGTCCTCATCATGGGAATCGGAGGCAGTGGCCTTGAACTTCCTGGTGAGGTATCCTTTCTAAATGGGAACTCAACCATTCTCGGACTTATTGGAAGTGGAGGGGTCTCTACAGGTATCTATGGCCTGAAAACAGCATCCGGTAATGTCTCAGTTTCCGGGGGCAATCATACCGTCGTGGGTACCGGCATGGACAGCACAGACTGGGGCATGTATCTCCCGGAAGGTTCTCTGACTATGAGCGGTGGCAAGCTCCTGGTGATTGGGCCAACGGAGGGAGGATTGGTTCTTGATCGGGGGACTATTGAAGTTAATGGTGGAACCCTCGAGGGTGCCGGGGCGTATATAGGTATGAGCGCCGAGGAAATCACTATCAGCAATGGCGTTGCAAATGCTTTTATCTTCGGCAGGTCAGACCCCGGCGGCAGTGATTGGAGTGAGCTGTATCAAGAGTATTTCAACGCTCTTAAAGAAGGCGACTCGGTCGGTGCCATGCGTGTCTTTCTCAAAGTAGAGAAAAGCTCCGGCAGCGACAGGTCTGGATATGGCATGATTTCTCGCGGTCCTCTCTCGATTGTCAATTCCACGGTTACGACGCTTGCCTTCCTCAACTCAACCGCTGCTCCTCTCGGTTCACATATCGAGTCCATAGGCATTCATGCAGACACTGAGCTTACCGTATCCGAGAGTACGGTCGTGGCCTTGGCGGACACGAATGCCTCCTCGTCAACAACTATCGGACTTCATGCGGGCAATGAAGGTATAAATGGCTCTCCTGGTCATATCCGGATAACAGACAGCATAGTGACCGCCTATGCGTTTCAGAAGGCCGCAACACGTCTTGCCATGTATGTTGAGGGCACCGAAGGAACAATACAGATACCGGCTGAGACGAATATTGCCGCTGGACAAACTGCACCGGCAACCCAGGTTACGTCCTATGATGAAACGCTTATGTCCCTCTACCCCTATGTCTATGCCAGCGATGGCAGCCTCTATCTCGACGACATATATCTCAAGTGGGACTACCTGGACCAGAGCCTCGCGCTGGATGAGTTATGCTTTGATCCCCCCAATGGGCAGCTTATAATCACACGCGAGATGATGCAGAGCCTGGTTGGTCTTGATCGTTTTATGATCCTGCTTTCCGACAATGTCGGTATCTCAAAGAGCACCTGGCGTGAATCCCTCTTTTTTGCCTATAGTCAATCCCACGATCTTGACCCGGACAACCCTGAGGCACCTTTTTACTTTTCTCCTGCCTTTAAGGGCACCGGCGTAGTGTTCATTTTCAAAACAGGCAGACTGGCCGGCAAGACCTCGATCCATCAGGTTGACGGGATTTCATTCTATGATTTTGGATCGCGTTACGATACCAACCCGGAATACAGCGCTTTTCTGCGCCTCACACAAGACTCTGAGAAGCTCATCCACTCAGTACACTTCAACTACACCGACGAGTATCCCGCAGATATGCAGATTCTGCTCTCTGTTGGAGAGGATTTTAAGAATCAACCGGTGTCATGGTATTACCTGACTGAAGCCAAAGATACAATGGCATGGATACTCGATCAAGCGGTTGATCCCTTTGGCTGGCTCATTTTGGAAGGTCTTACGCACACCTGGGCAGATACTGCCATCACGTCACCTCGTTATCAGGAGGGCCTGGCGCAAACAGGAGACGATGCTGGCTCCCTTCTCTTGCTGCTTGTGCCTCTCTGGTTTGGAAGTATGGCAGCAACTGTGTGTCTGAGTATTCTGTGGATGTCTCAGAAAAGGAGTAGAGCAAGGTGAAACCAAGCAAGACTGCGTCACGTAAACGTTGTCGCAGTCTTGCTTGCGTTGGTCTAGCTCATTACTATTTTCCTAGAAACTCTGCAACAGACATGGCTGCTAAGCGCCCTGAGTTTATTGCCCAACCAGCCTGAGACCCGGGAACGATGTTGACGTCATAGGTGTCGCCAAACAGGCCACCCGCGTCGCAACCGCCTGCATAGAGTCCAATAATGGGCTCATATTCGGCCGTGAGACACTCCATCTTATCGTTGATGCGAAGACCACCGGCCGTACTCAGCGCACCCACGTCACATTGAAGAGCAATATAGGGACCCTCTTCCAGCGGAATGAGAAAATCAGCCTTCTTGCCAAACTGGGTATCCACACCAGAAGCACAGAGTGCGTTATAGTCCTCAACCGTTTTGGTAAAGGCGGCCGCATCCACATTCATCTGCTGAGCGAGTTCCTCTAGTGTATCGGCTCTCAGAACTGATCCTGCGTTATCCGAAATGGCCTGCAGTTCCTCAGTGATACCGGTCATCGGCACCCCCTGGGTACAAAGGGTAAAGACCGATTCGTATGGGCCGACATTCTCATAGTGGTCGAGGTCTTTTTGTGTAAACACAGTCCATGATGCGCCCTGCGATTTTGTCAGATTGCCCGCATAGGAGAAACCCTCGGCAAAGATGTTCTCGCGTGCATAACGTTGACCATCCTGATTGATCCAAAGAACCGGCTGTACCGACAAAGTCCACTCCTGCGTGCCCCACCGTGCGCCTCTGGTAACCGGACCACAGAATGGGATACATTGGTAATCCCAAAGATCGCCACCCGCGTCAAGGCCTAACTTGAGACCGTCACCGTCACGACCGGGAACACCAATCTCAAAGACGGTATTGCGGCTATGGCCAAGTCTGCGCATCATATCGTCATTTTGCCCAAAACCACCGGTTGAGATAAGCACAGCGCTTGTGTCGAGTTGTACGACTTCACCGGCTTCATCAATCACAATAACACCGGTAACTTCATTGCCGTCCATAACGACTTTCATAGCCTGTGTAGAGACCATTGACTCAATACCCAGTTTCTCAAGATTCTCTGTGAGCACTTGAACGGGCAGCGCACCGGTAACACCCTCTTTGATGTGCACCCAGGTATGCCAGGTCTGCAGAGATTCGGAACCCGGGTTCTTGAGGACGTGGGCGTATTCCACACCCAGATCGATAAACCAGTCGATTGAGCTGGCGCTCAATGCGAAAAACGCCTCATAAAGAGAGCGGTCGGGAATCCAGTGATGAAACGCCATTGCTCTGTCGGTCACTTCGCTTGCAGGCATGAGAAAGTTGACAGCCTTCTGCATTTCGGAGCCAACCGCCGTCATACCTTCGGTGCAGATAAAAGCGCCACCCAAGACAGACATCTTCTCAACAATTATGGGAGTAACACCCATCTGCTTGGCTTGGATTGCGGCAGCCATGCCGGTTCCGCCCCCGCCTATGATGACCATTTCGGCCTCAATATGTTTGGTTGGCTCGCCTACCTCTTCCAGTGTAAAAAGCGGATCGGTATAAACCTGCTCCGCCTCTGCTGAGCTGCCGGCACTCGCCTCTGGCGAGGAGCAACCCATTAGCCCCAGCCCTATGGCACCGATAGCGCTGGCGGAAGCACCTTTGAGAAAATCTCTCCTGTTAAAGGTTCCACGCTCGCTTTCATTCCTGTCGTTTTTGAATAATCCTGATCCCATCTTCTTCTCCTTCATTAGATTGACTTTGCAATCGATTGATGAACAGGGCATAGTGTGAGTATTCTTGTCGGTTGCAACAAGGGCTTTACGGTAAGCTTTTGGTGCCAAAATTAAACAAAAGGTTTACTGGCCTTCTTTTTTCTTTACTATTGGGGTAGGCAACATGGGTCGGGGGTGCTTATACTTACCAAAAATGGTTTCTGGTTGGTGTAAAACGACTGTTGTGAAAGGGGCACCTTGAACACTGAGCATTATCGATATTTTGCGAGCACCTTTGAAACGCTCAGTTACTCCGCCGCCGCGCGACAAATACCTATTTCTGTGCCGGGGCTCACCAAAGCTATCAGACGTCTTGAGTCACAGCTTGGCGTTACCCTTTTTATTCAGGAGAACAGCGGGGCACTCACTCCAACTATCTACGCCCAGAAACTTTACAACTTCGTTCAGGAATGGGACGCGTCCATTACCAAACTCGAGAACACCTTTGAGGGCATCAAGTCGCAGGCAAACCATGAGATTCGCGTAGGGTTTTGTAATGGCACACTCGAGCTACTGGGAACCGATTTTCTCTATGGATTTGAACGATCGTACCCTGGGATTGGGCTGGTTTATAATGAGTATCTCGATTATCGTTGTGACCAGGCGCTTGCAGAACAGGAATGTGACGTTGCGTTTTGTCTCAAGCCCTATGAGAAAGATTTCATCACCACAGAGCTTTTCTGCGGAACCGTTGAATTCTGGGTCAACAGAAAAAACCCTTTGAGCAAAAAGGAGATTCTGCAGTTCAAGGATTTTGACAATCAGCCTTTGGCAATGCCCGGCCATGGATTTAAATGCTACGACATCCTGTTGGAAAAATGCGCTCAGGAATCTATCACACCCGGACCAATTTACAGCACGATTGAGATATTCCGTAACTTTGAATATGCACTGCATAACCAAGGTCTTGGATATACCAATGGACATATTAAAGGCCTCACTATCTTTAATCAGAACAAGGATGACATTGTTTGTCTTCCGGTTGAAGGCTGGTCATGGTCGTTTGGCTTTTCGCATCTTCCTGACCATCGGCTCAGTGAGGATGAGCAGCTTTTCTATGACTATACGATTCGTTATCTCAAGAAACAGAAGGCAGACAATTACAACCAGGGACAACTGGCGGAGGGCGCTGCCTCAGACTGAGTACACGGCTTCTCTTTTTTGCCACTGCGATGAGCAGCGAACTGCTTAAGGTAGCTTGGTAATTCGGACGGCCGAGGAGAATACGAAGAAACGTATCCATTGAGCAGTGCATTGCCACGTCCCGCCATGCTTCGCTCACGGTTCCACGCAATGACGGATTATGACTCACCTGCACCTTCAGATTAAGAAACAGTGTTGTGAGCGATTTGTATCGATATAATGTAGGGATGTTAACAGATAGCCATAGTGCTTGCATTTGCATACCAATACTATAGAGTATGGCATAGCTTGGGATTTATAAAGAAGCAATTTTGGGCAGTAACAAATGTAATGTGCGAGCTATAACTTGACAATTAACGGGCAAACCTGTCGAAAGGCAGGGGCGCAAAGCTAGAGGGCCTACTTCGACTTCGGTCGAAAAGGTAGCCAGTTGTGAGAGTATTTCTGGTGGTGATGCAAAGCAGTATCACAAACACACCACACAGCATATATCATAACTGGCGGAAATGAGGCAGTTATGAAAGTGCAAAAGACACCCCAAACAGATAACAACGAATCCTCCTCAAAAAAGGCATTAGCTCTCTTACTGAGCTTTGTCCTTGCTTCTACCCTTATGGTTCCCGGTATTGCTTATGCAGATGACAGAGCTTCGGATGGTCAGAATTCTTCTCCCGCATCTGAAGGTTCAGAAAACACAGCAGAAACCACCGATGTGGTGGATTTGAATCAAGGCAACGAAGGAGATCTGAGCGGGGAAGGAACTTCAGGAACTGACGAAAGTGAAGACGCCAGTCTTACACTCTCTGGTGTTCAGGAGTCAGCGGAAGAGACAGTAGATGTCCAGGCTCAATCGATAGATCCTAACGAAATCGACACCTCGTGGTATACCGCAGAGCAATCGGTCTTGAGCATTTCTACCGCTGGACAGTTAAAAGGTCTGGCAAAGCTGGTTAATGAGGGCAACAACTTTTCCGGCAAAACCGTAAACCTCACCACGTCTCTGACGCTTACTGGAGAGTGGACACCCATAGGTACCGGAAACCGCTCTGGTTCCCGTTTTATCGGTAGCCCTTTTAGCGGTGTCTTTGATGGTAACGGCTATTCGATTACCGGACTTACCCTTACCACTACCTCAAGCAAAGATTACGCACTCGGTCTTTTTGGTGGTGTAGTTAGCGGAACGGTGCAAAATCTCACTTTGGTTGGGGTAAACGTTAATGTTCCTACCAGTGAAATAGCCGCGGCTGCCATTGGCATGCTGACTGGTGATGGTGTGGCCAGCAATATCAAAGTTTCTGGTTCTCTCAAAGCCGCGCGTGGCAACGGAGCAATCGTCGGTCGCATGACGCTTTCCGGCACAATTTCTGACTGCACAAACAATGCAGCGATCACAGGCTCCGCAGCAAATGTTGGCGGCATTGTCGGTGCCGCATATTATACGCAGCAAGGCTCTTTGATGACCATAAGCAATTGTGAGAATAACGGCCCCATAAGCGGTGCTGGTATATCAGTTGCAGGCGGCATCGTTGGTCTTTCTGCCGCAAACGTTTCAGGCTGCGTGAATAATGGTGCGGTAACCGCGGGATCGGCAGATTCTATCGGTGGCATTATCGGTGAGCAGCGCGCTTTTGGGACCATCTCTGGTAATGTCAACAACGCAACAATCACCGGCTCCATGGCTGGTGGCATCATTGGATGGATAAGATACCTGGAGTCCGGAACCGCCAACTATTCTCGCTTTGACACCGTTGTTGTAACCGGCAATACAAACTACGCAGACATTGTTGGCGTACAGGGTAAATTGAGCGCAAACGGGGGAATCATCGCCATTGCCTACGACAATGCCAGCGTCTCATTTAACGAGAATTATGCCCCTGCCATCTCTGGCTATAACTTCGTTGCCGGAATAGTTGGAGACCTGCAGGTTTCTACCGCACCCATGCCAGGAGTTGAGCGGGATATCATCGTTTCGAACAACTACAGCTCGACCTTGTATGAGAACCTCAGCGGTGCCTGTGTCGACCTCTTTGCCTATAACAATGATACCCGTGTCTTTACCGTAAGTGACAACACCTCGTCTCTGGTTGAGAAAGAGATTACGCTCACCCTTGATGCCAATGGAGGAAGTTTTGAAGGCGCTCCAACCAGGGATATTACAGCCACTTCCTCTCTCTACGCGAGTACGGTTGCCTCAACTACGTTCACTTTTCCGGTTGCGCCTCTCAAGAGTGGGAGTGTGCTTCTGGGATGGTTTACCGCCGCGGATGGGGGCGAAGAGGTACTGGTTGCAACGGCAAAGTTTGCGGAGAACACTACACTTTATGCCCACTGGGGTACCATCGAACAACAGGTAGCAGAAATCGAGCAGAAAATGGACGCTGTGCTTGAGGCAGACGCGGCTCCCAGCGTAGAGGCAGTCAACGCAGTGGTCGAGTCTCTTGTCAATGCCAATCAGGCGACCATCGATAGGATGACCACCTCTGAAGACGCGAGAAAAATTGCCGCTGTTGAATCCTTATTCATTGTTATGAACAGTAATCATGTTGCGCCTACGAGTGTTGAAGCACTTGAAGGCACTTCTCTGACACAGGTCCAAGTCGAAGGCGCGGCACTTTCTGTTCCGATAGCCAATGAGATGCTCCACGCACAAGTTGACATCAAGCCTGTTACTCTCAGTGAGATACCCGCGGATCTCCCTCGCGATATCGACACTGAGAGACTGATTCCTGTTGATATCACGCTGAGCATCGCAGATGCAGAAGACCAGCTGGTAGAGGGAATGGAAAATATTCAGCCCAAAGCTCCTCTGACTCTCAGAATTCGCGTGAACAATGAAGATAATGACTTGGATCCCAAAAAAATCCTTATCGTCCACTACCATGATAACGGTGGTAGGATTGAGACTACAGCTATCACTCCCCTCTCGGTAACCACAGAAGAAAACGATCTGATTGTTACCTTTATGCTCACCAAGCTTTCCAAAGTAGTGATTGGCCAGTTGCTTGGCAGCATTGTTGACACACCTTCAGATGGCAACGACAATCCTCCTGGCAACTACAACGCACAGGGCAACACTACAGGCGTACACAGCGGTGTTCAGACAACACCGTACAGCAATAGATCTCTTGTCCAAGGCAGTAGTGCCCAGCAGGCCGCGGGCGCTGGGTCAAGCAGCCCTTCGGCGGACACACATGGAAATACCAATGTCTCAGGACCTGATGGTACACACTCTCAGGTGGAAGGCATGTACGCTCATCCGACGAACACTCCAGTTGGGTTTATTGTTGGACTGGCTGCTCTCATTCTTGGGGTAACCGTTGCGCTTATACTGGTGAATAGAAAGCAGACGAAGAAGAACCACTAGAAGGGTTGTATAGGTTTGCTGCGACATATGAGGGAGATAGTTACTCTCAAAGAAACGTGGGAGGACGCGAATAGATACTAACCAATTGGTCTTGCCACGCGTACGTGCTCCCAGGGTATAGGTAGATCCAGAATACTTTACGAACATAACCCCTCTTGCGCTTTTTGAGCAAGAGGGGTTCAGGTAAAAAAGAGGAGGCCTGCCAATTGATGACAAACCTCCTTCACAAACCAAGCGTCATCTCAAACGTGTCTAAAGGAAGACACCTAGCAATCCGCCCCACCGGCTTTTAGATATTTACAGATATGAGATACATCAGAACAGCACCTGGTGAGGCATCCTGGCGTTTTCTATTCCCTCGAGGCCAAAGGCTTCCTCATTATAGGCATCTATCGCGTCAGAGAGGCCAAGGTAGGTTCCCTTATACACAGACCCGGGGCCGCCTTGTGTGATACAGGGTATGAAGTATTTGGGAGTATGACTGTCCAGGGCCCTCCGTACAGTCTTATTACAGTCTTCTTGGGTCCATCCGTCAAAATCAACTTCTTTGTTGTCAATATCTCCCATGAATGATATCTGGCCACCATATTGTTTGACGAGTTCTGGAACATTGTTGGACTGCATACAACCCTGCCATACATCAATTCCCATTTCAATCATATACGGCACAAGGGTTGCGCTGAAGCTGTCATTATGATGGATAATCAATTCGACACCATGATCATGGTAATACTTGTATATCTGCTTGTAAGGCTCAACAAAAAACTCTGCAAACAATTCCGGACGAAGGAATGTCGTGGCTTCTGCTCCCCAATCGTCATGATGAAAGATCACTTCCGGCTTAAGAGTGGTGCAGATGCTTTCTGCAAGTTTGAGCTCCCACCTCATAAGGTAGTCGATGAGATCGTGCATCTCATCGGGATTTGTCATATAGTACATCAGTGCATTCGTTATCTCGCAGAGATGATGTGTCATCTCAAAAAGGCCAGGCGCGACAAATATCGTCTTGTAGGCTTTTTCTTTGTCAAGGTCATCAAACAGAGAGTTTGCGATTGCCCACTGCTCTTCTGTGCACTCAATTGATGGCGCATGAACATATTCGCGCCAATTCTCGATATCCTTGATAACGATCTTCTCCGGTGTATGCACAGGAAACATGCCCGGCACACCCTCTGGGTAGGAATAGTACACTCCCCAGGCGTCGGGCACATTCATCTCTCCTTTTTCAGCGCGAGGGCTGATAAACATGGAGTACGGATGAAAACCAAAGTGCAAGGCCTCAAACTGGTTGACGAAACGATCGGGGTTTTTGCCCTGAATTGCTTCCCGCATGTTCTGTTTTGCTGTCAGCATAACGGCTTCCTCTCTGATAAGAGTAAGGGATAGTCTGTGCAGCACATAGCTTACATCGCCACCTGCCCCACGTTACATCGCATCATATTAGGGGTATTCTCGTAAAAGTCTATGTCTATGATAAACAGCAGTTGGTATCATCTTCAGGTGTTTTTCGTCTCTTTGAACGAAGCATGCCCTCTGACGCAGCTTGTTGAGATACTCCCCTGGTTGAGGAGAGTGGCAGGGCGCACAGGGTGGCTCCTCTATCGTTTGGTTTAACAGATCGGGTTACTCCGTATTGCTTTCCATCCGAAAGGAGAAGAGCAGATACTCCCGCTCGTAACTGTTATCCAAGTCCAGATCAAAGAGTTGCTGTAGTTTTTGCAGACGGTATACCAGCGTATTCTTATGCATATACAACGCTTTTGCTGTTTTTGCCCGGCTACGTTCGTTTTGTAAATACGTCTGTAAAGTTGCGAAGAATTGGGTCTGATGGGCGTGGTCATACCTCTTGATTATGTTCAGTGTTGGATGGATACAAAGCTGCTGGTACGTTTTATCGTCAACATACCCGGCAAGTATCTCCAGGGCACTTTCGTGAAAAGAGAGAAAGGTGCGAGACTGTTTGCTGCAGAAAGGAATGGTTTCTTTTGCCTGTCGGTATTGGCAGCGAAGATTGTTTGTTCCTTCATAGAAGTAGCTTACCGCGCCAACGAGACCACTTTTCTCAGCAAGATCACAACAGACCCTCTCAAGACCCTTAACAGATGAATGCGGTAAGCAGCAGACAATACTGTCATCAATGGTTATAACGATGCTCTCGGGAAAAAACGGCACAATCTTTTCTGCCAAGAGCAGAAGAGCTTTATTTGACAGCGGTTTCACAGGCACAAAGCAAAGGATACCGATTCTCTCAGATTCTTCCCAGTTTTGGAAGAATCTGAGTCGTTCATTGTCCAGAAGATTATCTGTAGTACTGGTAAGGATTTCTTTGAGAAGGAATTGAGCGGCCGAGTCATTTCTTTCGGCAGGTACGGTAGACTCGATAAGACTCAGAACATGGTTAACCGTCTGAGCTAATTGTATCTGCCATTGCTCAAAAGGCTCATTACTGATATAGACCAGCTGTCCTATGAGGTCCTGCTCACGATTGACCTGACTCATCATTATGCTATGAATATAATAGTCAGCTTCCGGCTCTTCATACATGGCACAGTGCCATGTATGATTGAACATCTGCATGAAGGTGCTGTTCTTCATATCGTTAAACCTCTTGAAGGAAAAGGTTCCGTATTGCCAGAAGTCGTTCCAGTTTTCGTTTACGGTATCCATTCCATACTGTTTGGAAAACGCAGGAACATTCAGGTGCAGATCTACAAAGAACATCGGTTCAATGACCCCTGCGCAACAGTCTATGATCTCCTGTTGTGGTTTTGCCGAGCTGGCCGCCTCAAAGAGCTTTCTCTCCCATTCGGCATAGAACTCAAAGGCTTCTATTACTTTATTAAAAACATCTTCCAGGTCATAGGTTGTGAGGCTCATGACTTCTTTTCTATGCACGATAAGGATCTCTTCAGAGACAGAATCTTCAAAAAAATCCCGGCTCCTCCCTACATAAAGCAGATTGCTCTTTGGTTTGGTGGTGCTGGAAAGAAGTCGCACGCCATCAATGCTGCACGCACCGGAGTCGATGATCGTAAGAGGCTCATAGTCCTCTAACCAGTGAGCAAGGATATAAAAGCTGAGTTTCATGCGTACCTCTCAGCTGTCTGAGGTTACCTATAATTTTTTCTCAAAAGCAGTATCGTAAGCGCTGCTCCCAGGGCTGCCAGGCCTATCCCCGGCAAAAGCAGGTTGTCGCCTGTTGCTGGAATAACCGGAGAGGGTGCAGACTGAGGCCCGATGACCACGCGTTTTGAAGCACCCAGTACATAACCAGTAACCAGATCAAAGCCAAGCGAACCATCAGCACTGTAGCTATAGAGGGAAAAAGACCTAAACGGATCATCAACATACATAAAGGCTGGGACGCCGCCTTCCAATACCGCCATGCCCTCACCTAATATGACATAAGGGCCAACAGGGTCATTTACGTCAAAATGAACAATGACGATGCCTGCATCGTCGCCCTGCGCTACCAGTCTGCTCGTGTTTACGGTGAGAGTGCATTGGATACCGGTTATCTCCACTCCGTGAGTTCGGGAACCCTGTGCATAAGCTTCAACCGTACTGTTGGTTATGCTCAAGGAAGTAAATGAATGAATGCCTGAACCCTCTGGTCCGGCTTGCTCCGCGAGTACAGAGCTTGAGTCAATCGTCAATGCTCCACCTGACGACAAGGCAGCCATACCGCCTTGTGAGGTGACCTGCGAACTTCTGATGTTCAAATTACCATCGGCAAGGACGCCACCATAACCAGAAGCTTCGATTACCGTATTGTCAAGAGTTATGTGACCATTCGTGTCAGGAACCAATGCAGCTGATCCTGCCCACATGCCTGCGTCACCAAAAGAATCCTGAGCGCCCGCGGCTTTTACAGACCCCCTGAGGATAGTGATGTTTCCTTCCTGGGCATAGATACCAACGCCACTTCCATCCGGAATGTCCTCGCTGGCATCCGCATATACCGCACAGTCTGTAAATACAATGTTTCCTTGAGTAGTGAGTAGTGCATTATTTCTGCCAATCACACCATTTGTGTTGGCATTGACAGAACTTGACGTCATAATGATATCGCCGCCTGTTGAGTGGATCGCAGTACAGCCATCGGGCGTCCCTGTAGCAAGTGCTGTGATGCTTGCGTTATCAGCTGTGACGTTGCCGTCTGCACGGATAGCACACTCAGAGGCACCAGCAGTTACTACGGCCCCGGCACCAAAGGTGACACTTCCATCAACTACCTCAATACCTACGGTAAACACGTTGCCTGCTGAAGAACCGGTGGTGTCCAAAATGGCGAGTTCTCCCTCACCTGTGAAGGTAAGGTCGCTTCCGGATCCCGCATTGGAGAGGATGCCATATCTGGTATCAACTCCAGGCGCTGAGAATAATATCGAGTTCTCTCCGCTGAGTACGATTGTAGAGCCTCCCGGGATAATAATGCCGTCACCATCGGTAACAGCTAGCTCAAGACCATCAAGTTCCAAGGTATCAAGGCCATTCCAGTCGTATCCATCACCAGACACCGGAATTCCGTCCTGCACCAAAATGATGGTACTGTTGAGGGGAGCGGCGTAAGCCAAGGTTGCCGTTGATGAGAGAAACCCAGGAACAAGCAGTGTCACCACAAGAAACAGGAGAGCAAAACGCCGCCTGCGAGGAGCTTTGCATACAGGATAATCGTATGATGAAACGTGCTGGTGAGTCGGATGTTCTGATGAGCGGGAGATGTTCTGTGCGGCGATCTTACCTGAATCCATAGCTACCACCATTCGTGTAGTCACATTACAGATTTGCAGTGTTATCAAGAAACATCGGAGTGCTTGTCCATACTAACATATCTATTGAGCTCAGGATTAAGGCACAGCAATTAATCAAAGAATCCCTCATTATTGGTTTCTGCTCACACCCTCTGAGGCGGTTAGGGTGCACCGAACCGATTTAGCGAGCAGCGAGTGGAGCGCAAGGAGCAGAAACGTTTACCGTTATTCCTGGGACTTTATTTCCTGCTCCACAATGGCTATCAGCTCTTCGTGACTATGCGTATCGAGCTTGCTGTAGATATTGCGTATATGTGAACGTACGGTGTTGATTGAAACCACAAAATGATTTGCGATGTTTTTGGGTGAGCGGCCAATTGCCAGGAGCTCAAAGATCTCCTGTTCACGTTGGCTGAGCATAGCACGCTCACCAATCCTTTTACATGCTTCGAGCCAGGGGCGTCTCTCCTTTTCGTCTCTTTCCTGCGACAGGTCCAGTGCCACCTTTCCCTTGGCAATACTCTCAAATACTCTGTCAAGGTGCAGTTCAGAGAAAAACAGAACAGTGGCTACCAGTATGAGAATGGCTACACCCCAGTAACACCATGACTCCCAAGGTGTGCCGGAAGTCTGAGGAAGCACGCCGATTCCCAATAACCATCCTAATGCGCGTGCAGTAAGTAATGCCCCTTGGCCAAAACCGAATACCACCAAAAAGTGCAATTTTTTCTCGTACACAATCATTGAGAGCAGGCACCAGATCAGGAGGTTCATACACACGGAGATCAGCCCGAGCACACCACCAAGGATGGCATCATACCCCTCAAGTACAGGAATGAGAGAGAGCACTACCGCAAGCGCAACAAGAGAAAATTGATACATCCTGCTAAAGCGCAGCTGACTACTGTTTCTCAGAGCAAAGAACAGGAGCACCCCAGCAAAGACGAGCCTGAACAAAAGCCCAAGCATGGAAACAGAAAAGGTAAAGGCAGGAGGACGTTCAAACACAAAGAAATAGCGAAAGGTTTCGGAAACCAGGGTAAAGAAAAAGATCATGAACAGGAATTTCAAGAAGTCCCTCGGCAGTCCCAGGAGCTTTGATTTGGGGGAGTCCTGCCACGTCTGCAGAGGGAGAGAAGCTGCATACTCAGACTCTTCTCTATACTTTATTGATTCAGTAGCCTTACCTGCTCCAATGAGGAGAGAGTATTCGTAACCGTTTTTGGGACCGCGGCTGTCCCCGTTTTCGTGGCCATTTTCGTAACCGTTTTTGGGGCCGCGGCTGTCCCCGTACTCGTGGCTGTTTTCGAGGCCGTTTTTGTGGCGGCGCCCGTTTTCGTATCCCTGTCCACGACCACTTGCATTTTCATTTTCGCGTGTGTATTGCGTCTCTTTCTCGGCGTCGGAAGCCGGGAGGCACACCAGCCACGCTGCAATAGGTGGTAAAAGAGCAAAGATGAGAATGCCGGCAAGTGAAGGTCCACCGGGTATGGGAGCATAGAAGCTGTTACCAAGGGCGAAATAAGAGATGACCGCTACAACAATTTCACTGTAAAGAGAAAACATGAGAACACGTTTTGAGTCGAGCATCCCAAAGAGCGAGCCACATTTGAGAACAAAGACGCCAGAAAACAAAGAGATAAGCCCTGCGCCAACCCAGTAAAGAAGCGGCATACCAAAATAGTAGGGGCCTGCAAGGATAACAAGCACTGCCCCCATCATGGCAAGAAGTGCGAAGGCCATGAGCAGAGAACGTTTTGACAGGAGCAATTCAACGCGTTGTCTGGCGAGTGGGGCAATAAAACAAAAGAGCGCGCCCACGGCTGACACTGCCAACATCAGGTATGCCACCCAAGTTCCATCAAATTCAACATCGGAAAGCCAGATTGAGCCACTTGAGATCAGGAAAAGCCACGCAGTCCAGACGCCCAAGCTCAAATACCTGAAACCTGGCCATGTTCTGCTTGCGGCCGTTCTGATAGCTGTCGGTTTCTCAGTCATCCACTTCTCCTATTGAATTACCGAAGCCCGAAGCAGTATTCCTTCTCGTGTTCCATTTTACAAGATTATTATTGTGGTAGACATATAATCAGTCTCAAGTTAGAACTCTTTCGGAGAAATCTGAACTTCAGGGAGTGAGCTCACGCTCCTCTTTTTCTGCTTTGCTCTGCACAAAAGGAATCGTAATGGCCGATGTGGGACAATGCTCCAGGCATAGGGCACACTTGCTGCACTC
>JAVBUQ010000108.1:0-5766 GCA_031555185.1 Coriobacteriales bacterium | reverse complement strand
GGCTCCGCACATGAAAGAGAATGGACTGGGCATGCTCAGAGTAAAGATCCTCAAAAGCCCTGAGATCTCCCGCTTGCGCTTGAGTAACCAAGGCTGCCAGTTGCTTGTCTTCCATATACCTCCCACCATGTAGTTAAGAGTAACCTCTACCCACTTGAGTAACTGTTAGCACTACCCTTTGAAGTGAGCGCAATACCCTGCGTAGCTTATATAGACGATTGGATAATGAAATATGTTACAGAAACTCTATGAAAAAAATGAAACCTTCACAAAAAGCACACATCTATGATTGTGGGAACCCCTTTTAGACGCACATTCCATGTGGCTCATCAAACCTGCCTGCCCGTCACCGTAAAACGATATTTTATTCCTACTGATTGACAGTAATAGTATTTTTACGTACTATTACTGTTAACTATTAAGGATTAAATATGCGAATCAATGATGCTCTTACATCTCTCTTAGAATGGGATCGCAAAGGACGATATGTCTATGCAAAACGCGATCTTGCAAAGCTCTTTGATGACCCCAGCGAGAATACTTTGTCTCAGAGCTTAAAACGACTTGTGAACAAGAAAATACTTATCCGGGCTTCGAGAGACGTCTATGTATTTTCACAGAGCTCTCATATTGGAGCAACAACATTGGAAGAAATCGCTGCTACTCTACATCGAGGTGAGTATGTGTTTGTAAGTTTAGAGTCTGCTTTGTCAGAATGGGGGCGTATCTCGCAAATCCCAATCAATCGAATCACACTCATGACTACGGGGCGCAGAGGTGAACATCGCACTCCTTTTGGAACGATCGAGTTCACTCATACTGCTCGAAATGCTAAGGAGATCCATGCCAATACTATCTTCCGACCCGGACATCCTCTCCCTATTGCAACTGAGGCTTTTGCCCTTCAAAATCTTAAAGACACTCGCCGTAACCTTAACATGCTGACTAATAAGGACTGAACATGGAAAGCCAACAAGATTTCCTGCAACTGGCAAATGAGCTCTCCAGAAGCGAAGGTCGTAACTCCATGTTACCTGTCATTGAAAAGGAGCTCTTGCATTATGAAATCCTGCAGGCGATGGATAAAGCTCGCTTCCTTGACAAACTGACCTTTCAAGGAGGAACTTGTCTTAGACTTTGTTATTCTTCGGAACGTTACAGTGAGGATCTGGATTTTGTGGGTGGGGTAGGTTTTAACGCAGATGTACTGGAAGACCTCGATAGCATTCTTAAACAGACATTGACGAGACGATATAATCTTACGGTCAACATCAAGAATCCCGACTTTGCCACTCAACCCAAATCTGTGGGTAAGCAGGTATCGATTTGGAAGATAGGCATAGTCGTTGCCCCTGGAAGACCCGCCCTTCCTCAACAGAGAATATCCATAGAGATAGCATCAGTTCCGGCACATACCTCCCAAGCTAGATCAATGATAGTTCATTACCCAGCTCTCCCAGCCTCATACAGAAACGTCGTCATTCGTTGTGAAGCACCTGAAGAAATCTGTGCTGACAAACTAAAGACATTCATATGTGCTCAAAATATTCGTTTTCGCGATCTGTGGGATCTTAGATGGCTTGCTTCATATCCTAACTTTGATCAAACAGTACTACCCAGGTTATTACAGCACAAACTCGATGATTACAATGAAAACAAGTGCTTTATCAAGAACCTTGAGCGACTTAATACTTTGGGGCGCATTGTAGAAAGCAAAGAGTTTATAGGACAAATGCGCAGGTTTTTACCGCAGGAAACCATTGAGGAAACGATTGAGCGGGGTCTTTTTCGAGAGAATCTAATTGAAACAGTACTTTCGCTCTACCGAGTTGCCAAGGTAAATTCCTGAGAATATACGCACCGCCGTTTATGGAGTTCAGAGATCCCTTTGTAAGGGTCACTAAAGCTCAGATCAAAAGGAGTCGTCCTCCATGCCAAACATGCTGGGGTCGATTCTTGTTCCACGAAGGATGTCCACTGTAAGAGGATCAGAGGCCAGAAGACTGACCATCTGTGGCCAGCCAAGCTGAAACTCAAAATATCGATTGCAGAAAGACTCCGCATAGGCTTTGGCTTCTCGCTGTGCGCTCATTGCCGCTCTAAAATAACCCTTGCGGTCGCTGGCACGGCCAATCATCCTCAGCAAGGCCGTGAGAAACACCCGCCTGCCAATAGAGTGCTCGAGGAAGGGGCCCGGGTAAGGATCCAGGGAGTGCGGAGCTATCTGGATAAGGTCTATCTGGCTCTTTGAATACTCCAGCTTGCGGTGCTCATAGATCCAGCGATAGATATCCTGCCTGAATCGCTGCGACTCATTTCGTGTGGGGGGTGGAATATGCCTGATATGCCATTGGTTATCAAACCAGACATCGCCTCCATACATCCTCACATTAAGGAGATAATCCAAATCCTCACCCCGCGGAATCCAGGGATCAAAGGATACGCGGATAAATGCCTCGCGATGGATAGCGCACAATCCACCATAGAGCCCGTTGCTTCGAGAAAGGCGCGCGCCGGACATCGCCTTGGTTATCCAGGCATTAAAGAGTTCGCCCTGCCGCCAATAGCGGTTGTACCACGCCTTGTTCTGGTTGGACTTCCAGTTACCTTGTTTGTCAGCAAAAAACCCTGTCTTAACAAGCACCGGCACACCGGTCTTAGTGAGTTTGCCGAGCCCGTACACTGCTTTTTCCAGGAAATCCTGATCATCAATGATCTCGTCGTCGTCGATAAAGATGCACTCAGTAAAACCGCCTGCGGCAGCTACGAGCAAACCGAGGTTACGAACAGCGCCATAGCCGATGAGCCCCACGCCTTCTTTGATGCCGCTTACCCCTAAGGCATCTACGCGCAGATTAAAGCGGTCAAGCACCTCATAGTCAATCATGCGCAGATCCAGCATGCCTGTAAAGGGAGCTAATATCTCCGCTATCTTCTTTGCGGCTGCTTGTTCAGTACCCTGTTCAGCCACCACCAGAATAAAAATGGGGCATTCTGCACCTATGTCCACAATACTCTGCAGGCAACGGCGTAATTCTCCCTGGTGTGAGAGGGGGGTAACATGGTCGTAGGTAGCCAGAACATCAATGCTCGGTTTATAGCGTTTGCTACCAACATAGGTTGGAACAATAATGCAGGGATTCATGGGCGCTCCTGTGTTTTCAGCACTCCCAACAAATTCGTGCTGATGTGTAGTGCATTAGCCAAATGCGTGCGAGTATTCTATCACTTTTGCCTGGGTACCATCTTTCGTGCAAGAGATTTTGAGTCATACATCTGTGGCAGGTTTGTTACTGACAATATGCGATCACACCACGCTGGGACGGCGGGATAAACCAGCACACCCTCTGGGGATACCGATTGTGCGGGACAAGAGCCAGCACACCCTCGCAAGCGGGGTAGTAACTCGCGAGGGTGGCTTATGAGATCCCTCGTACGGCGGGGTAGACCGGGACGAAGGACGGTATAGCGGGTTGAGTGTTATGTCAAAAATACTACGTCCTGAAAAGATCAGCGTACGCAAAGTGTCGCGAGATAAAGTCCAGCATGTCGGCGATAGATTCAAACTGGCCTACTTTTGAAGAGATGAACAATACAAGAAACGCAACGATTGCAACAACAAGTGTCCAGGCAAGCATTTTGAGGACCTTACGTTTTAAACGCTTGTTTCTCTGTTCCTTTTCCTGGCTTTCTCGTATCCTTACATCCATCTCGGGATAGATGACCGCTCCGCTTTGAGCGGATCCTCTGCTGCTCACCTGTGCACCTGCTTGCACACTGCCAGCTGTGTTCTCTACCATAATGAACTCTCCTTCTAAGAGAAGATGCGGCGTATTACCTCTGCAAGAGCAGAGCCCATATCGCCGAGCATGTCGGGAATAGAGGTATAGAGTGCTGCGCGCGATACAACAAAGAGCACGAGTAATATCCCCACCACAATCGCACCGATGACGACGATGGTGCGTATGGTAACTTTTGTGCCATGTTCTTTTGCGCGCGTAAGTTGCTCTTGCTGCACCTCAGAACTTGTGTTGTCCGCAGGTACGTTTGCTGTACTGGTTTGCATTGGCATTGCTTCTGACATTACTGGCTCCTTTCGCCAGGGTTGCTTTCTCTTTTTTACACTTCTACAACTGCGGGTTTGGGAGCCTGTTCCCTCATCCGTTCTGCTTCTTCTTCATTGAGCGTGATCCTCGACTCAACAGGTTTTGTCACAAAAAGCTGGATAATAAAGGCAGCCATACTGATGAGGAAGAACGCACCAATAAGTGGTGTCCATTCCGTTATCCAGGTAACCGGAAGATAGATGTTCTCCAGTACCAGGAACAACATTCCCGGAATAAGACACAGGATAATGGTGATGACCTTGAGGAAGTTTCTCCTTCTTCGGAAGGGTGGCTTGACCCACTCTCCGCCATTCTCGTGGTCTTCATCGGCCTCCCAGATCATCTCATTGTCTGTATAGGAGGGCTCTTTCTTCTTACGTATCAGCGTAAAGAGTGTGAGCACCAGGATGAAGAACGCTACCAGTGACATCATGAGGTTTAAAAGGCTCCATGCGGCACCATTTGCGTATGCCAGAGGCACACCGTTCTCGTCAATCCCATACAGGAGCGGATTGCTGGTACCGGGATCTACCGGCGGCGTTGGATTTGGCGGTGTAGGCGGATTTGGTGGTACCGGCGGCTCGGGAGTTGGAGGGATCGGATCAATTGGATCTGGATTATCGGGATCCTGATCAGTCGTCCAATACCCATAGATGATAACGTTGCCATTGGGCATAACGAAGATGCCAACACGATCCCAGCCACTGAAGGTGTAGCCCGTAAGCGTGGGATTACCCGCTACGGTCACAAGATCTCCCGCATAGTACATTCTTGTCGCTGGAACAAAAGGAGCACCCGCGGGAACCGTTCCGGTATACACATAGGTAACCGTATACGGGGTACGTACGGGCGGGATATACAGGGGGTTTCTTACCTCGTTGGTTCTGACCAACGCGCCGTTTGCGCCTATCCGGCCATCGGCGGTGTTAACAATGACGCCTGCCAGTGCGGCTGTGCTGGTAACGGTGACCTGGAAGGTCGCGGTGAGCACGTCGCCATTTTTAACACCGGTAAAGGTCCAGGTGATACCAGAGCCAGAGTTCTGTGACGATGCCGTACCGGTGCCGGTAGTGGTAGCAGTAGCCCCGCCCGTGCCTACAAGCGCCGTACCCGCGGGAGCAGCGTCATAGATATACACTGTTGCGTTATCAGCATTGACGCCCGTATAGGTATAGGTGAGCTTATAGGTAAGCCTGTCTCCAACAGCTACCTGCCTGCCGTTATCCTCAAAGACACCATTACGGTCGGTATCTACGTTTTTGGTGCCACGTAGTGAAGGC
The DNA here is from genome assembly GCA_031555185.1 of Coriobacteriales bacterium. Classification (GTDB taxonomy): domain Bacteria; phylum Actinomycetota; class Coriobacteriia; order Coriobacteriales; family UBA8131; genus WQXH01. The sequence goes on along the minus strand of JAVBUQ010000108.1, from coordinate 380 downwards.
GGCGAAGGCACCGGATTCTTTACCTCGTTGGTGTTGTAGGCAGTCTTGCCCTCCGGCTCAAACAGACCGGTGTTCTTAATTACGGTAGAGACAGGTGCGTTAGCATCGATTCTTACCGTCATTGTCACAAAGGCGGTTTCGCCAGCTCTTACCACAAGAGAGTCCCACACTACCTGTCCACGATTGTTGCTGCCACCACTGGCAGAGTACACACCAACGACTGATCCGTAGCCCGTATGGCTTACATGCGTGGTGTAGGCGGGAATATTATCAGTGATCGTGAGATTGACTTCACTCTCGGTATTGTTTACGTACGTAAGCGTATACGTGAGGTTTGAGCCTGCGTTGGCAGCAGTGCCATCACCCACGTCAACTGTCTT
>JAVBUQ010000003.1:0-13086 GCA_031555185.1 Coriobacteriales bacterium | reverse complement strand
GCACCCTAACCGCCTCAGAGGGGTGTGAACAGTAACCAACCCTGAGACAGAAGGTCTTTGACCAGGCTGGACGGTATACTGTTGTAAATGTATCTGGTATCATGGCATATTATCAAGCAGTAATACTGGAGATGAGTAATCGGGCAAAATAACCTGCAAGGGCAAGCGAAGCAGGACAGTAAGGTGCTCTCCGGGATCACTGAAATATGCAAGACGAGGCGCTATGGGTTGCTGTGTGTGCAAGGGCAGGCGCACAGGAAACTGACCCGTATCGAAAAGCTCAAACAACAACAGTCGTGAAAAAACAAAGAAACGCGCAATAAATCATAGTAAGAGAGACTCCTTATGTTGAGAAGGTGCTGTTCACATGATTACTTGCCCTATGAATTCTTGCGAAGGAAACAAGCCCCAAAAATTGTTAAAACTAACTCTTGTGCGCCTGATTAATACCCGCGCGAGTGGCGACTCAGAGGCTTTTGTTGAGTTATACATGCTGACCGACAGTAATCCTGAGTATCCCAGAATCTTTAACCCCACATATGCAGAGCTGACATTAAGCCAATGAGTCGAGCTAACAACCCTATCGTCCTCAATAGTGATGGAGCAATTCCAGGAGAAAGGAAAGGTAAACCAACAGCCAAGCGACATCCGTTTAACTATTGGAGTCAAAGCAAAGAATGAGCATTGTGAAGACAACAGAGGAGAATGAAGAAAGGGCTGGTCAACATGGATTTATCAAGAAGAACATTTGTAAAAGCAACAGCGGTATCGCTCGCCTTTGCAACAGCCGCGACAGTTGCCGGCTGTGGAGGCAACACATCAGGGACAGAAGAAGAGGGAAACGGCGAGCGAGTTACGTATAAATCAGTCTGTCGCTATTGTGGAACGGGGTGCGGGATCCTTTGTGAGGTTGAAGGAGGCAGACTGGTTTCGGTAACGGGCGACCCCGATAACGCCTCAAGCAAAGGCCTTAACTGTATTAAGGGCATATACCTTGCACAGATACTTTATGGCGAAGACCGTCTCACAGTACCACTGATTCGCGATGATGCCTCAACAAAGGGCACCGAGGAAGGCCTGCGGGAGGCAAGCTGGGATGAGGCGCTAGACTTGGTGTCAGAGAAACTCAAAACAGCATGGCAAAACGACAAGAGCCGTATTGCCTTCTGGGGATCCGGACAACAGCCCATAACGGAGGGCTATGCGCTTGCGAAGTTTTGGAAGGCAGGCTTACTCTCCAACAACATTGATCCCAATGCACGTCTTTGTATGGCAAGTGCCGTAGTCGCGTTTATGAACACCTTCCAGACGGATGAACCCCCAGGATCATATTCCGATCTCGACGAAGCCGATGTTTTTATAACCTGGGGTGCGAATATGGCTGAAGCACACCCCGTGCTCTACTCACGCCTTTCGGCACGCAAGTTGTCAGGAGACGGAATAAAGCATTATGACTTAACCACGCTCATTACCAGCACTTCCAAAGATGCTGACAAAGTGATTCTGTTCAAGCCGGGCACCGACCTTGCCATTGCAAACGCGATAATAAATTATCTCATCCAGAACAACGCATATGACACTGCCTTTGTGGCCGACCATGTGCAATTCAAGACAGGGGCTGAGAACCTTGGAAACTCCTATGAGGATGGGTATGACGGATCTGATCAAGGAAAAAGCGTCAACGATGTTCAAGAGGTTACCTTCGAGGAGTTTGCCGCTCGCGTGAGCGAATATTCTTTTGAGTATGTTGAGCAGCTCTCAGGTGTTTCTGCCGCAGACCTACAGGAGATTGCCGAAGTTTTTGCAAATCCCGATCTGAAGGTCATGTCGCTTTGGACGATGGGTGTTAACCAGCATTCGCGTGGAACGTGGATGAATCACAATATCTACAATATACACCTGCTATCGGGTAAGATTTGTAAGCCGGGAAGTGGCCCTTTCTCACTTACAGGACAGCCAACAGCCTGTGGTACAGCACGGGAAGTGGGACTCTTTTGCCATCGTCTTCCTTCGGACCTTCTCGTAGCCAACCCCCAACACCGGCGCTACACAGAGGCTGTCTGGGATCTACCCACCGGGTATCTCGATGCGATAGAGGTACCAGGCTTTCATACCATAAAGATATTTCGCGAGATGTCCAAAGGCAACATCGATTTTCTCTGGACCTCCACAAATAACTGGGCAGCTTCGTTGCCTAACCTCACACGCTTTTTAGGGGTAAATCCTGAGTATGATGGAGTCTTCAAGACTTTTATTGTGGTCAATGAGGTCTACCCTACAAAGTCCACGCAGTATGCTGATGTGGTCTTTCCTGTTGCAATGTGGGTAGAACGCGAAGGCCAGTACGGCAATGCCGAGCGACGCACGACGATTTTTGAAAAGGCTGTTGATGCTCCCGGTGAGGCGCAATGGGATGTATGGACCTATCTCCAGGTTGCAAAACGGGTCCTTGACGGAACAGAGATAGAGGGCGTGCCGACTTTTGAACATCTTTTTGGATTTATATGGGACAGTGACGCCGATGATTTTGACGGCGACCACCGAGAAACAAATCGCAGGCTTTTTGAAGAGTACCGAATCTTTACCAATCCTTCTCTCAAGGAGTCTGCAGAAGCGATAAACATGGATGAGACAGGCGAGTTTGGCGCAAAGCTTAAGATGGAAAACAAGCAGCTTGCTCCTTACGATGAGTATCTTGACAAAAATGGGCTTACCTGGCCAGTAAGAGAAGTTGACGGACAATGGATGCAAACAACGTGGCGGTTTGCTAACGGCAGCCAGGCAGATGGTTTCGATGAAGTTGGTATTGCTCAGTACGGCACAGAGGGGCTTACCGACAATATAAGCTTCTACAAGTCTGCCGGAGGCAGGCCTTCAGTCTGCTTCAGACCCTATGAGCCACCGGCTTTTGAGCCTAACGAAGAATACCCCTTCTGGTTTTGTACAGGCAGACTCCTGGAGCAGTGGCATACCGGGTCGATGACGCGACGGGTCGCCGAGCTCGACAGGGCACTACCAGAAGCCCTGTTAGACATGAATGAGGCAGACTGCGAGCGGCTGGGTATCCAGGACGGCGATATGGTAAGAGTCACCTCGCAATATGGAACCGTGGAAATCAAGGCGTCAACTGCAAAACGCACAGCTCCTCCTGAAGGAATGTGCTTTGCTCCCTTCTTCCAGGAATCGGTACTCGTCAATCTCGCAGTGCAGGACATCTATTGTCCTTTATCAAAAGAACCGGACTATAAAAAGACCATTGTACGCATCGAGAAAGTCTAGTTGAGGTGCATTATATGAGTACTGCCAGTAAAAACAGTACTACCTGCGAGAAGGAAAGTACTGACCCACCTGTACTTATTTCCAGCTACCTTGCCCTATTGAAAAAGGGAGATGAAGAGAAGGTTGTTTCTGAACTTAATGCACTCACGGGAGTAGAGGTGCATGGGTCAGAACACGGATTTTATGTGGTGAGCATTGAGGCAGGCAGTATTGACGAGACATACCGCCTGGCAACGGAGATCACACAAAAAAGTGGCGTAACCAGTTTTAATCTCGTGCACTTCAATTTTGAGGATGAGTCGATAAAAGGGAACGAGCAACAGTGTATAGAGACACTGTGCTCTGCGACCTGACAGAAACTAATGATGAGCACCGGCACGACCAGAAGAAGCTATGGCGAAGCCGGTGCTCACGCAGGATAAGCCTCAGGAAAACCATCATTGCCCGGTCGTATGTCCACTGACCGAACAGGAGCGCTTTTGAAAAAAAGAAGACTACAGACTGTGCGGCACGCGACGCAGGTTTGTGTGTTACTGCTCTTCCTCTTTATAGGCCTTATGGCACCAATTGGTGGCGTAGTTCTTGGGGAGAGCCTCTTTTTTGGAACTCTCTCCTCTTCCACCATAGCAAACATGGTTGTGCTCACAGACCCGTTTGCATTGCTGGAAGTTATTGCCGCGTCAAGGGCGGTACCCGTCGCATTGCTTGGTGGCGCGCTTATTACAACGGTATTCTATGCGTTGGTTCGCGGCCGTGCATTCTGTGGATGGGTCTGCCCGCTCGGTCTTTTCATAGAGATCGCCAATTGGACTGGTGAGAGAACCGGCCTGCGTAAGCAAAAGATGCTTGTCAGCCAGAAGCCGCGTTACGGAAAAATAATCGCAACTGTCCTGGTGCTCCTGCTTTGTGCCTTGGCAGGGTTCCCGGTTTTTGAGCTGATCTCACCCATAGCGGCACTCCCACGCCTCTTTGTCTTAGGGGTTGGTTTGGGACTAGCGCTTTTTATTGCTATTGTCCTTCTGGAATTATTCTTTCCAGATCGGCTCTGGTGTAACAGCCTGTGCCCTGTGGGGGGCTTCTATGAAGCCATAGGATACATAGGATTTGTGGGAGTAAAAAACCACGAGGGGTGTATACAGTGTGACGCATGCAAAGAAGTGTGCCTGGCGGACAAACGAATACTCGACGAGGTGGTAGCAGGCACAAAAACGGTTGTCTCAGCAGGGGACTGCATGATATGCGGCAAGTGTATTGAGGTGTGTCCGGTTGGCACTCTTACCTGGCACCTTGGCCCTGCCTTTTGGCAACCTCCGCTCAAACCACAGGACGACGATAATAAAGAGAGTAAAGGGGAGGCATGAAGCAATGTCTGGTATCTCAACTTTAATAAAATTGGCAGCAGGTCTTTTGGTTGGCCTTGAAGTGGTAAGCAAGGTTACTGACGACAGGTACTTCCTGCGTCCTCCCGGCGCGCAAGACGAAAAAGACTTCTTGTCCAAATGCATACGATGCGGAAAATGCATTGCCTCCTGCCCATATTTCATTCTTGAAGCGGCAGGAGCTGAGTCGGGAGGAAATGTCGGTACTCCCTGCTTTAATGATCGTGAGGGAGCCTGCAGGCTTTGTGCAGACTTTCCCTGTGTGAAGGCGTGCCCTTCAGGCGCACTCAGCACTATTGAAGAGCGCAGCGATGTTTCTATCGGTACTGCGGTCATCAACCGCGATCATTGTATTGCGCTTAAAGGAATACGCTGCGAAGTCTGTTTTCGTTCATGTCCTCTGAATGGAGAGGCAATCACCATTAAGCATAGTCCGCGAGAAGGGGATCCCATACACATCATATTTGAACCTGTTGTAAACACAGAAAAATGTGTTGGATGTGGAATATGCGTAGAAAGATGTGTCATTTCAAGCCCTGTTGTAGCCATACGTGTTGTGCCTCATTCTGAGATCTATACTCCTTCCTGAAACGCATCTGGATATTACGCTTAAAAACCACACCACAACACGGCGGAGAACGGATTATTTAATAAAGTACCACCATAAAACTGTCGCTGATGAGGCGACAGAGCCCGGCCTGTATGCCGCTTTGCTCTATGGAGTTGCATAGTATGGAGCTGAAGCAACATAACAAGTCAGCCCAGAGAATACGATGTACACTCAGGGCTATCTCATATGTGCGGGTTTGTTTCCCCAATAAAAACTCATGAACGGACGTTGACTATGACGCAGGGCGTGGTCGGGGTCTTTGGGAGAGAGAGCGGCGTCCAACCCTGCAAGACCAATCTCCATAGCGGCATCGGGCCTACGTAAGTATCCTTCTATGGAGCTCATGGCTGCAAGTGCCTGGCCGCCAGGCTGAGTAAGATACCGTATGCATTGCACAAGCTCGCGCGCGGTTTCTGCATGTTGAGCGGCGCCAAGCGAAGTAAGCAAGCGCACATTGGCCTTTTCTTGTCCATAAGCCTGACCTGCTAAAAGCATGGGTGTTTCGGTGCAGATACATTCGGTTACCGTGAGGCCGCCTGGTTTGCATATGGCAAAGTCGCTTGCTGCCATGATCTTGGCTACATCCTCCGTATACCCCACAACGCCGGCGTTTTGCATGGCAAGCTCTTTAAAACGTGCGTGCAGCTGATTAGCATAGTCGCTGTCGCGGCCTACCATAAAGAGCAGATGTAGATTATCTAATGCGGCTAATTCTGGTAGCGCCTTATCCAACAAAGCCCTGAAGCGTACATAAGGCCGAGGCAGGGTAGCACCGGCTAAAACAACAGCGATATGTTTATCTTCCGGCACCTTCCAGACCTTGCGCACCTCTTCTTTGTCGTATCCAACCCTGAATTCCGCACGCGCCGGTAGCCCGGTGACCAGGATACGCTCTTCTTCTACCTTGCGAGCACGAAGCGTCTCTGCCATGCTCTCGGTGGCAACACAGAAGATATCAGTATAGCGATGTGGCCACATGCCTTCGATCTCATAGTCGGTAGGCACGCAGATAATCGAATAGTTCTGTTTGGTAATCATGCGGGCACCTACGGCCACGTTTGCCGCGGTGATATGAGTACAGATAACAGCCACCGGTTTATTCTCGCGTACCCAGCGGGTAAACTCCGGAAACATCACATAACTCCATACGGTGCCTCCGCCCCAGATAAGACGGCCGGTGAGCCAATAACGCCAGGTAAGGTCATAGACAGGCCGTGTGGGGCCGGTGAACATGGAGGCTGTTTTATCACCGTCAAACTTGATGCGCCCAAAGTCGAGGATATCGAGGAGCTCCACCTCAACGTCTGCGTTAAAAGAGGGAAAGCGCTCGACGCACGCCTCGCTCAGCTGCTCTACTGCCGACGCGATGGCTTCCGCCGCAACCTTGTGACCGCTACCCACACTGGCATGAACGACGGCGATCTTCTGAACAGGGCTTAAGACCAGCCCGGAATCTGCTTCTGTCATGCCAACAAGTATAGCGTAGGGCAAGGCGCAAACGAGATTGGTCGGCGTACTGTAACAAGGTATGCAGTAAACCGTAAATGGTGACATTGAAAAGACGCAGGAAAGTAAAAACGAGAACAATGCGCGGCATACTATAGAAATCAGATCAGAAGCAGGGCAAAATGTGTTTACCAAGGGCATCTCGACAGGCCAATAAGCAGGGAAGCATGCCCGTCAGAAGGCGAAATGTGGAGTTTTCGCACAACGAACCGCTGTTATGTTATCTTCTAGCACTCATTTCTAAAAAAGTGTGTGACAAACGCAGGAGTAGTTACGCCTATATATGTGCGGGGTTACGCCGCCCGATGACGGCAATGGATAGGTACATGGAAGAAAAAAAGTTAGCTGCTTTGGTTGTCAAGGCCAGAGCAGGAGATAAAGGAGCTTTTGAGGAGCTTTATTCGGAGCATGCGCGGTCTATCCTCTTTCATGTACGTAGCCTTATTGTTGACAAACAGAACTACACCGATGTGGCGCAAGATGTAGCCCTCGAGATGTATTCACATATCGGGCAACTGCGGGAGCCCGCGGCGTTTCGCGCGTGGATGCACAGGATCATTCGTACTACGTGCGCCGACCATAATCGGTCATTGCGAAGCAGCGAGATCTATCTCAGCAGCGTAGACGACGAAGAAGCGCTTGAGGCAGTAGAAGACGTTGGCTCAGAGTCAGATCCGGAAGCAGTTGCTCTGGCAACCATGGAAGGCAACAAACTGTTTGCCATTGTGAGCGAACTGCCGGCAGCCTATAGAGAAGTCATTGTGCAACGTTACTACGATGATCTGAGCTATAAGGAGATTGCCCAGGCGCAAGACATCAGTGTTACCAATGTGAGCACACGCCTACAAAGGGCCATGGAGGCCGTCCGAAAGAGAATAGGGGAGATGGGTGAGGGATATGGCACCCCGGATAAGGTAACAGCCATGAAAAAAGAGAGAGGAAACAAGGTGGCGCAAGAACAAGCGGCAGACACAAACGCAACACGTTTTGACGCTGACCTTGCTGGCACCGAGGATGACAGTCTTGCTGAGAACCGGGTTCTCAACATGGCTGACAGCCCTCCCGACTATTCTTTGAAAACGGAGCCAGACAGCTCCTTCCTGCCTGCTTCAGAAGAGGCTGGAGACACAGGAGAAAACGAGATAACAAAGGACAACATCGGTCTTAAGGCGTCCCTGTATAGCGGCATCGCTCTCCTTATACCAGACGATACGGTCAAGGTCGTCATAACTTCAGTTAACGCCAAGTTGATTGGAGCGGGTGCCGCAACAACCGCGGCAGGAAGTGCGGTAGCAGCGACAGGGATTGCCAAGCAGGGACTCATGATAATCACGTATGTGCTCAGCAGTATCGCCCTGATATTTTCTGTGGTTGTGGGGTCTACAGCACTGGCGGCATCAGAAGAGAGCGGCGGGCTTTTTGGCGGCGAAGCCAGTGAGGCTAAGTCCACCCAAACCTATGACTACAGCGGTAGCATGCACATTGTCTTTCTAGACAGCAACGGAGGGTCTGAAGACTACAACCTGGTAAGGATCGAGGTGGTAGAGGACACAGCAGCAGCTGTTCAAATCGATTGGCAGCTGTATAGCGCCGACCAATCAGCCCCTCAGGTAAACGAGAGCACCGGAGGCGTGAGTGAAAACGGGGCTTCAATGCAGAGTGGCATAGGCGCCTCAATAGACAGCTCGGTGCTTGCAAATCTGCCACCTGGCACTTACAAGGTTGCCTTTACTCTTGTTGACGACAGAGGCGCCAAAGCCCTGATAACCCGGTCCTTCACACAGCTATGAGAGCCGCACTCAGCAGCGTGTTCAAGTATTGCGGCCACGCCCCCTTCAGGTGAAAGTTTAAAGGCACAGCTGGTCTTGGATGAGGTCGCGCAGAAGAGGAGCGCCCTTGTCAGATGCCGCTAAAACGGTAAGCCCCTGGCATAAACGGCACTGGCCAGGAAAGCACGCGTGAGGAACATACGAGTTGAGCACAAAACCAACTGCTCGAATAAACAGGACACGAAGATTTTATGCAATTCAAAAGGCATTTGAAAAAAACAGCGAAACTTGTGTGACAAAAATAGTGGCAATTGCGCCTAAACAAATGTACAGACCACTGTGCACGAAAAAGCGGGTAAGAACTTACGCACAATGAGGTAAACGGGGTTTGCTTCAAAACGCAAAAAAAGAAGAAGGGAACTGTTATGAGCAAGCAAGCAGGAAGTTCTGGGGCTCAGACCCCGAGAACGACGCGCAACAGGCGAGGGAAGTCATCCCAACGGCTTATTGCCATGTTGCTGGTTGTGCTGTTAGTGGCTGGTATGGTTCCGGTGTTGGCTTTTGCAAACAGCACCGAAGAACAGACAGGCACCGCCAGCGAGCTGGGTGCAGATGTCTCCACAGGCACCACGGACACAGGAGAGAGCGGTACAAATCCTGCTGTCAGTGAAGGCTCGGGCGGTTTACCTGCAGAGAATGCCCCTGCTACAGAAGGAACAGAGGAGCAGGAAGAAACGGTTGGCGGTGAGCTGCAGGCACTTTCTCTTGGGGAGGTGAGCACTTTAGAAGGAGAACTTACCCTGCTTTCTGCAGCTGACGACTTCTCTGCCATTGATACGACCATAAGCCCTGCCTCGTTTCAGACCTTTGATGACCTGCAGGCAGGCACTACACCTCCGCGTCTGTCGGTGACCTTACAGGTACAACCCACCGCAACCTATGTTGCGGGAGGACGTATTGACCTTCCCCTGGATTACAACCCCACCAGCCAGGGACTTTCAAACTTTTCCTACGGTACCGACGGTACCGACGGTGTGGGCAACACAAACAGCAAGACAACGCCGGACTTCTTTACGCTGGACGAGGCAGCCCTTGCCGCCTCCATCGCCCCGGCCGCTTCGGTTGTAAAAAGCTACACCATAGAAAACGGCATCCTCAAGCTTGAGCTTAAGTCCGCGGCGGAATATACGGCAGGTCCTATCACCGGCCTCAAGTCCATCCAGCTTGTTTTTGACTTTAACTCTGCTTATAAGATGAAGGTGCCTGTTGGCACCGCAATGTGGAAGCCAACGCCAACGGTATATGTGGGCAGTGACGTTTCAAAGACGGTCACTGCGCCCAAAGAAGTAAAAACGAGCGCAACGTATGAACTCACCTATGGTGTAGGAAGACTCAATCCTTCTGACAGTGTCTATCTGGGTGGTGCCATGTCGTCTCGGATGAACCACTCGAACAGCTATTACTTCCAATCAGATTTTGACCCTACCTATACTAATCGCATATGGGTTGAAGTGCCCGCAGGAACAACGTCCACAAACATTACCACCGCCTATCCTAATGGCAAAGACACCATCAACGGCTATGATCGCTACTACAAAAATGTGAGCAATACCCCAGGATCCTGGACTGACTGGTGGTATGCCGGCAACAAGTTCAATGTGTTTGAACAACACGACCTCAATCTCATTGTTCCTGATTCAGCAGTACCCGTAGGAACCACGTTTGAGATCAGGGCAGGGGCTGACTACCGCAAGATAAATGGCGCGGTTATCCAGACATCAACCTCCACCCAATACACCAAGCAGACGCGTAAGGTTTGGGATCTGTATACCAGCCCCTATCACGCAACAGGAGGATCAGGCGCACCCGTCTGCGGTATTGAGAACGGAAACATCTCACAAACAGGAGGAGGCTTATCCGCCTCGTGGCAGACGTACGCGCATAATGGCTCCATTAAAAACCTGGGAAGCGGCCCAATAAACGGGGTCTCCTTTGAGCTGTATCAGGAATCAACCGACTCCGCTAAAGTGAACTTTAACACCATCACCTTGATTCCCCTGCGCGATGGAGGCGATAGCAGTGACCTTCCTGCCTGGTCAAGCTATCGCTATGAATTTGAAGTTGTTGACACCCAGGGAGGTACGACCACCATACCGGGAACCGTCGTTACTCCTGCAGCAACGGGCTCTTCGGCCACGTTCCCTCTCACCTTACCTCTGCTCAGCGCATCGCAATACATCTCCAAGGTCCGTGTGATACCCATGGGAGCCGACGGCACAAGCGAAGGAGTGTGGCCAAGCAGAAACGGTCTCTCTGTACACTACACCGCAAAAGCATGGGAAAACAAAACCTGGCCTGACGGCACCACGGTACCAAACACCGAGACCAAGGTTCCCATGGCATGGAAGCTCCTGTATAACGACAATCCAAACAAACCCGACGCGTATCCCAGTGGCGGTGGCACACCCGCAAGCTTCCAGGGTAGCACTGCCAATGTCTACTACTCCAGCCAACCCTATGCCCAGGCGAACCTGGTAAGTTCTGCAGCTCCCGCAGGAGTCAATGCCGGTGGCACCGTGGACTATACCCTCACCGGCTACAACAACGCAAATAATACGGTGGGCAGCTGGAACAACCCGCGCGTTATCGTAAAGGTACCGGATGTCATGACTCTCGTGGAGCCGGGTGCTGCAAAGACACTCACCGACACCACCTCTGGAACAAGCTATCCGGCAACAGCGGTAGACCTGGGCGCCTCGGGCGGCTATCACTTCTACTCCTTTACCGCCCAGGGTTACAGTGCGCCTGAAAAAGCAGGCACCACTGCGGTGTTTACGGTGCCATTGCAATTCAAGGTCTCAGAAACGGCCAAGCCGCAGACCTATGCCGCACCGCGTGTAGTAGTGACCACCGCTTCCCCAACCACCTTCTGGGGAAGCTATAGCCTGCCCATAAACGGCAACCTGGGTGAGGCTACCTCGCTCTATGGGTTGGCCTCAGGAGATAACTATTCCATCTCAGCCCTTGCCTCAAGTGCGCTCAAGGTGCTTTCTACCCCGCGCCTTGATGTAACTTCAGCCGTGAGCAGCAGGGCCACAAATGACCTCTATGTAACCACACAACTCGTACCCGCTGAACATGGTGAGACCACACACATGAAGCTCACCATCGCCAACGGCGGCAACGTGGACTTTACCAGTATCCGACTCTATGACATCCTACCTTACAACCTTGATAACCTTGGATCGTCGGGCACCATTGCCTTTAAGGATCTCTCCATTACCGGAGCCACCTCTCCCTCCATCCGGTATACCACCAGTGCGGGTTACCCCACCTATGGGCTCCATGGCGCAGAGGCATCTGGCGCTGCTGGTACACTTGACCTGCAGGCCTCGACCTTCCAAAACGCCTGGACAAACGGCAGTCCTACTTCTGAGGCCAAGGCCTTCTTCCTGGACTTTGGATCGCAGGTGCTTGCCGCCGGTCAGAGCATTGAGATAACCCTCAACTTTGACATTCCAACAACTGGTGACCAGACCGCCTATAACCAGTTCCGCTATTCCGCAAAAGAGGTAGGCGGCTCAGCTGCCCCCTTAAATCAAAATGCTCCTAAACAGGGCTTCTCCACGGCTACCATCGCCATCATCTATCACGATACTCCGCTGCCGGCACTGTATACAACAGGCGGCGCGCTTGAAGGACAGAGCGATCTGGCAGGTATGCCTGCGTCTTCAACCGCCTCCTTTATTCTTGCCGGACAGACCCTTGGTGTTGCGGTGGGCTCTCCTACTCTTACCGGATATACCTTTAGCGGCTGGGCTACAACTGAGGGCTCAAGTACGGTTGCCTACAGTCCTGGAGCTACGATCACCTTTAACGCGGCAGGAACGGTAAACCTCTATCCTATCTGGACACTCAACAGCTATAACGTCTCCTATGAGTACACCAACACAGTCGCTGGTGCCCCCGTGCTTCCCTCTACCGCCACCAAAAACTTTGCGGAGCTTGTGACCGTAGCTTCCGCGCCAACCCTTGCGGGGCATGACTTCAGTGGCTGGAGCTCTGCTTCTGCAGGTGTTGTTGTCTCAAGCGGACAGTTCAGTATGCCGGACAACGCGGTTGTTTTTCAGGGTACCTGGAGCGCCAAGCCTGCTAACATTCTCACTTTTGACGCAAATGGTGGAACAGCAGGAACGGTTGCCTCAAAGTCTGTCACGGTAGGACTGGCTGTTGGGGAGCTTCCCAGCACCGCTGCGGGCACAGCACCGGTGCGCCAGGGTTACACCTTTGCAGGTTGGTCGCTTAACGACTCTGCCGCCACAGCGGACTTTACCGCTACCTCTGTCTGGGCCACAGCCGCCGACGGTACTGCCTTTGCGGTCTGGACCCCCAACACCACCACTGCCTATAAGATAGAGCACTACAAGGTCAACTCTGCCGGTACAGCTGTCCTTGCAGATACCGACTACCGCACCGGCACGACCGCAACCACAGCCACAGCCCTTCCCAAGACTACCTACAGTGGCTATACCTTTGTGCCAAC
>JAVBUQ010000023.1:0-16683 GCA_031555185.1 Coriobacteriales bacterium | reverse complement strand
TGCGGAGGGCAGCCCAGACGAGGTAGTAAAGGTAGTCAGTGGTTCACCTGTGGCTGAGAAGCCTGCCCCCCCGGTTCCAGAAGGATACGCCAGCTTTATTGGCTGGTATCTTAATGGCGTTCCTTACAACTTCAGTTTGCCGGTGACCAGTACCCTTGTATTGGACGCGCAGTTCAGCTCAGACTTTCTGATACAACTACAAAATGCTCACGGACAGATTGCCTATAGCTTTTTTGTAACTTCAGGTGACCCTATCTACATTCCGAGTGACCACGGGATTGTGCCGGATGTTCCAGGAGAGTACCTGGCTTACTGGTATAAAGCTGGGGGGGATCCTGAAGCAGACCGGTTCATTGAAGGCACTCCCGCAACGGAGAACCTGGTGCTTGCTCCCTTGTTTACCAACAAGCACTTGCTGATCTTCATATCTGAAGGAACCCAGGTGCCATCGCAATTGCTTGCTCCGGACGAATTATCGGTAGAGCCGGTAGCGCCAACCCGCGTTGGATATACCTTTGATACATGGGTATACGATAGCACGGGGCTTCCGTATACCTTTGGCACAACAATCTCTGAGAACACAAAGCTCAGAGCAACATGGACAGCGGCGCCGGTTAACTACACAATCGTATACTGGATAGAGAAACCAAATATCGTTAATGATCCAGGCACTAATCCTGAGAACTACCAATATCACAGCAAGACTACGGGCTCAGCTGCCGCGGGTACGCCTACAGCAGGCCTTGTAATCAATAAACCATCAATCAATTATTGCAACTACAGCTTTACTACCGCTACAACCGAGACGGTACTCGGCAACGGCACAACGGTGGTCAATGTCTTTTATAAGAGGATTGTGTATACCTTTTGGATGCACCTGAAGCCATCTCTTGCACCAGATGGCATTCAAATTTCTGCAAGAACTGCAACGATGTTTTTTAAAGGAGTGACCTACACCCAATCCTGTGATACTTGGGGCAGGGACGAAGAAGGACCTAAATATAGTTTTACAGCAAAATGGGAACAGGATATTTCCAATCTTTGGCCGAGTGGTCACAACGCAGATATAAGCAGGAATGGATGGAATCCAGAGTTCTACGGGTGGAAGCACGTTCCAGGCGGTGGCACCACTTTTGTCACCCATAGATTTACACTTACTGAGGACATGATTCCGACGAGTGGTACCACATGGACGTATCATGCGTCGTGGGAGTCAAGTCTGACAAAGTATACCGCCAATTACCACCTCGAGAGATTGATAACTGAGACAGGGGGAACTCTCAATCCTACCTATGGAAAGTATTTCATACTGAGTGCGGAGCATTCCCAGGACTATAGGTCCGATTCCCGCGATCTCAGCGGCAAGACAATCAATGGCTTTTCGTGTTTAAATCCTCAGAACCAGACTTCTACGGTCAAGAACTTCTATTACGATCGTAATAAATACAAACTTGACTATAGTACAATGCCAGGGACTGAGGGGCAGATCAGCTATCCTTCGTCTTACGAAGGCACTCCGCTTGATTACAACCGGGTCATGTACCAGGAGAAGCTCAGCATCTATAATCCCACCGTTGCTCCCACCGAGTATACCGATCAGGCAACAGGGATTAAATACGTCTTTAAAGGATGGTACTACGATGCCGACTATCTGCGCCCGGTAAATTGGGAGAGCGATACCATGCCCAACAGCGCTCTGACTCTCTTTGCCAAGTGGGAGTCGCAGGAGTTTCAGGTCACGATTATTGATCGCACCGGAAGCACCAACGTGTTACATACACAAGGTAGAGCTCTGAATTCCTATGTCGACCTCAATGACGATTTCTTCAGGAATGACTACTACATTGGATCATCCCATGCTGGTTTGGGCACGCTTATTAATTGGGTGCATGAGGTAGCTCCGGGAGTGTATGAGCCGTTCAGCTTTGAGACTCCAGTCACCAGCGACCTTACCTTATATGGTAACTGGAAGACCGATGGATTTACCGTAGCGTATAACGCGAACGGAGCAACGGGAACTCCTCCCGTTGATACAGATACCTATGTATTAGGCGCAAAGGCGTTGGTAATGGACAATACCGATCTGGCCAAACCAGGCATGGTCTTTGTTGGCTGGCAGAATTCCCAGACCGGCGATGTGTATTACCCCTACAACACTATAAACATGACAGGTGACGTTACGCTCCTTGCCAGGTTCATCGACGCGTCTGCGGTAGGGACTATCGTATATAAGGACGGGACAAATACCAGGCCTGTCAGGGTAAGCCTGCACGATGCCACGTATCGTTTGGCCGGTGATCAGCTGTTTACCAAGGAGGGTCATACCTTGGTCGGGTGGATGATAGAAGGTACCTCCACAGAGTTTCTCCCGGGTGGCACGGTGTCCAGGGAAGAGCTAGGTCTCTCAGGCAGCAATCCCTCCGTCACGCTTATTGCCTGCTGGAAGCCAACAAAGTACACTGTGCGCTTTTCAGCTGACACAGGTGGAAACCTTCAATACCAGGGAGAGACTAAAAAGTACTTTGACTTCACCGCAACCCATGGGATGACCTGGGAGGAATTTCTTAATGAGGTGGGAGGATCGATCCCTGTAAGCCCTCTTGCTTCGCCGGGCTATGAGTTTGATAACTGGTATGACATTCCCACGGGTACTATTACTTCACCTGTAACAGTTACCGCAAAATTCGTTCCAATCTATACCATCAATTATGAGCTTAATGGAGGGGTGAATGATCCGAACAATCCTTCAAGTTATACGAAATTGTCTCCTGATATCACATTAGGCGCTCCATCTCGTGCGGGTTATTCCTTTGAAGGGTGGTGTAGTGATGCCGCTTTGACACAGGTAATAGCAGCACCACAGATTCCCCAAGGCTCAATGGGGAATAAGACCGTCTACGCCAAATGGAGTGCCCCAATAGACTATACCATCACCTATATAGGGCTTGGAGGCGCAACAAACCCCAACCCGGGAACCTACAATGTTGGTATTCTGCCTTTGACACTTCTGGATCCAGGAATTCGTATTGGGTATGATTTTGCCGGATGGTATACATCCATTGAAGAGCCTGCGACCAAGGTAACAGAGATACCTGAAGGAACCACAGGCAATCTTACTCTGTATGCTCGATGGACAGCAGTCAGCCCCCACACCGTCACCTACAGCGCCAACGGCGGCATAGGTACGGCACCGACAGACGCACTGAGCCCCTATGCCCATAACGCCACCGTCACCGTGCTCGGAGACAACGGCCTTTACAAGGTAGGCTATGACTTCGCCGGATGGGCGACAGTCGCTACGGCAACAACACCTACCTATGTCGAAGGCGCTACCTTCACCATCACCGAAGACACGGTGCTGTTTGCGGTCTATGAGGAAAACAGCGACACCCACACCGTCACCTTCGATGCGGCAGGCGGCACGCCCATACCCCCCGCCCAGACCGTCATCCACAACGGCCGGGCCACTGAGCCTGCCGACCCCGTCAAGGCAGGCTATGACTTCAGCGCATGGCAGCTTGCGGGAGTGGACTACAACTTCGACACCCCGGTGACTGCAGACATCACCCTTGTGGCCGTCTATGAGGCGACTGACAGTACTGTGACTTTTGATTCACAGGGCGGCAGTGCACCAAACCCGCCATCCAAGCTTGTTACCTTTAGCGAGCAGTATGGCAATCTTCCTACTACCAGTCGCGTAGGATATACGTTCGCAGGCTGGTTTACCAGCATTGTAGGCGGCATCCAAATACTACCGACTAGTCTGGTAATCATCCCTGGAGATCACACGCTCTTTGCCCGATGGAATGCCAATGGTGACACACTCTACACTGTCAACCACTGGCTTATATCAACAACAGGGGTGACAACCCTTGGTCTCAACGAAGAATTACGGGGAATGACGGGAGCTCCGGTTACTGCGAGTGCGCGCAGTTTTCCAGGACACACACTCACTACTACTGCCAGTACCGTTGCAACGGGCGTCATTTCTCCAGATGGAGGCCTTGCGTTACATCTTTATTATGCAGCCGATACACCTACACCGATCATACCTGCTGTAATTTTCCCTGTGACTCCAGCAGCAACTCCAGCTCCACCTGCTCCGCCAACAGCTCCAACCACAGACATCACTGCACCGCCTGCACCAACAACCAATCCTCCAACACAGGAGATAGAAGGTGAAGAGACCCCCCTCAGTGCCGCGTCAGGATCATGGGCGTTGCTCAATCTTGCCATGGCAATAATAGGCATTGGGTTGGCAGCAGTTGCCCTGGCTCTCTATTTTGTAAGAAGAAGAAGCACAGAGCAGAAAGACGCAAAACCCAGCGGCAACAATCGTTTTATCTGGAGCATCCTGAGCCTTGTGGGTGCTGCCGTTGCTGTGGTGCTTTTCTTCCTCACGCAAGACATGACCCAGCCAATGGCCTTTGTTGATCTCTGGACCATCGCCTTTGCCATCATCTTTGTTGTGCAGGTTGTCTTTACGGTCCTTGCCGTACGCCGTACAAACAGAGAACAAGAAGAGGAAGATACTGCAGGAGCATTTAGATAGTTACCTGGTTTACCAACCGGGTCACTCCCAAGACGAGTGCAAAGGGGCCTGTCTCTGTGAAAGGGGCAGGCCCGTTGATTTAAGAGAGAACCGATCTTTTTGGTCTATAGACTACGTAATCTCCGCAACTTATGGTTAGACTGCCCAAGCTCCTCAGCTCCTGGTATTAATGCGCAAGAGCACAAAGAGTTCAAACTCAGAGTCTGCGATTCTGCGGTCAACGTATCCGTGGTATTTTCTGGCGATAGAATCGATGATACTCGACCCAACACCATGGTTGGGGCTGGTTTTTGAAGAGACGAGTCTGCCTTCAACAATCCGTACATTGCCATCTGTAGGATTCTTCTGGTAGATCTTAAGCTCCTGTTCTGATTGCACGAAGTTAATGATTACCGCCGGTGGTGCTGCTGGCTCTACAATACGCTCACATGCTTCAATGGCATTGTCAAGGATATTGCTAATCAGAGATGCCATGTCGGTAAGAGGAAAAGCAGAGCCCAGGGGCACTACTTTCCCAACAACAAACAAGGTGATACCTTTGGCCTCGGCTGTTGTGGCTTTTGCGTTGAGAATCGCGTTGAGCAAGTCGTCCCCAACGTTGTAATTGAACCTGAGTTTTTTTGCCTCTACTCCAAGAGTGCGTAGATACTCCGAAAGAGCGGCATAATCTTTCATCTCAGAGTAGCCCATAAGCATTTGGAGGTGGTTTGCGTAATCATGCCTCCACTTGCGTGTTTCCTTATATAGAGCATCAACCTCATTAAAGTGGATCTTAGTCAAAGCAGCCCGTTGAAGAAGCGCCTGCTGCTCCATATCTCTGCGTGCCTGCCGCGAAAGATTCCTGAAAAGCGCAAAGGTGCAATACACAATGATGCCAACACCTAAGGCGGCGACAGTAACAACACACGCATAGGCACGCAGAAACTCGCTGGGATAGCTCAAGAACCCATTGAACAAAATGAGAACAACCCATGAGATTACGAGAACAAACACAAGTATAAGCACGATCTTGGGAGCAAGCACGGTAGTGCGCATTTTTCTGCGCGTGATAGGTCGTAAGAAATTACCCATCAATATGATCGCAAGAAGAGAAAACACAGCAGACGAGTAGGTCAGTCCCGGGGTTTCAGAAAGACCAAGCAAAGCTACGGAAAGGGCATTCATTGCAATGGCGCTGATAATATAGAACGAAAAACACACAAGCACCCAAAACAGCTTAAGATAAAAAGAGCCTCTTCTGCATATGAGAAGATATACAAACAAAACCAGAAACACCGCTCCCATAGAAACAGGACGCATAAAAGACGAGAAAGCACCTATAAACACACAGCCTATCCAGAAGACAACAAGCACACCAAAGGCACCCGTTGCGCAAGCACTGGTTGCTGCCAACGAATAGCGGGGCTCAAGGGTTCTGTTGACAAAATAGATGAGCAGCCAAAACACAACCAGGGCTTCCGCTCCAAACAGGAAGAAAGCAACCTGCTCGGGCAAAGGAGTATCAAGGGCGGCTACTATTGCGTTTAATGTATTCGTTGCGCACCTCTCTTGCGTAACTGCGACCGATGGGAAGCCTGTCGTCGTTTTCCATGATCAGTTCGGTCTTGTCAATGATCCTGACATGGTTGATGTTGACCAAAAAAGAACGGTGGATCCTCACAAAGCCATCTTGCTGCGTCAGACGTTGCTCAATGTCTGATATCTTTGCTCGATACTCAATAGCACCCCGTGTTGTATGCGCCTTGAGAATATGAGCGAGAGATTCAAAGTACAACAACTCATCATAGTGGAGTTTGATGGTTTTGCCGCCCTTCTCAATCAAGAAGGTTGACTTCATATCAAGCCGCATTCTTGCTTCGATCTTATTCAGACATTCAAAGAATGTTTCACGTGCAACTGGCTTGAGTAAGAAATGCGTTGCATCAACACTGTACCCCTCAAGGGCGTATTCTGAATGTCCTGTCACAAACACTATAGATACATCGTTATTGATACTTCTGATTACACGTGCCAGCTCAAGGCCAGACAAGGTGCCCATTTCGATATCAAGAAAAATGGCGTCAAACTTTGTCGAAGAAGTCCACGCGAGCAAAAACTCCTCACTTGTTCTATAGGTACTACATTCCATAGTACGGTTGGCTGCCAGACCCCACGCCTCGGCGTAACTCTGTAAAAGAGCAGCCAAGGCAACGTCGTCATCGCAAAATGCTACTTTCACAGAGATCCTTTCCAATGCTGCCCACGTAGTATAAATTAGTTAAAAAGTTTTCATGTGTTTCTGTGGCATAGTAGAGAAAAAGGCTGGTGAGCACAAGCAGTATTTTTTATACAAGTTTGGAGCACCGGTACGCGCACATATCGCGCTGTAAGTATGCGCCATAACTCACGTTTTATCTACAGGGAGGGGGCGCTCAGGTCAAAACGATGTGCTGCCACCAAAAAGCAGGAAAGCTCATCAGAAAGCAGAAAGGGTACGAAAAGATCAGAGAACACGAAATAAGTGGGTATTTCACCTGCAAAACCCGGGTGTATCCACTTGGGGAAAAGGTGGGGAACAAACGCGGTTGCTCGGTGTACTCACCGCGTTGTGCCGCAACTGTAGTGCATGCAGTTTCAGCAGGAAATAATCCAGAAAAACTAACTCAGAAAATACGCGCACTGACACAGAAAGCGCAAATAACAGCATGAACGGTATTTGTAGCTATTTGTTCGCTTTTGGTGCAGAAATATGGATTTTATGGGAGAAACAAACTAATATGGCCAATATATGCTAGTAGGAAAAGTGCATATACTTGGATTAGGAAGACTGAACCAGCGGGGAGTTTAGACACACGTAAGCAGCAGGAACTGTTATGTGTGACGGGGTTTTACCTGAGACCGGTTTGAGAAATCGGTTTTTGAGAAACCAACCCAATACTTGAGGGTAGTAACTTGAGGGTAGCCGAGTTTGGGCGGCTGGGGAAAAGGTGGTGTTATGTGCCAGTACTCTAGCACAACACTCCGAGAGGAAGTAACTCATGAATAATACTATGCCTGTAAGGACCAGACAACGCACTTTGTTTCAAAAAGTGCTCAGCGTGCTGGTAGCCCTTGCACTGATATTCACGATGGTATCGTGGGGATCGGTCAAAGCATGGGCTGAAGGACTGGGAGACTGGGACGCATCAGATTTTCTTGTCTCTGAAGGAGCGATTGTCGGGCTGACTGACTCCGGAAGAGAAGCCCTCAGCTCAAATGGCGGCGCCATGGTCATTCCCTCTGCGGAAGACACGGGAGCAACAGCCATTAACTCCGGGCTTGCCGGTATCGGTATCACAAGTCTTGATATTAAAGAGGGTTACCTCACTATTGGCCAGGGAGCCTTCCAAAACAATGCCATCACCTCCCTTACACTTCCGAGTACCGTCACCACAATCGGCGCAAATGCCTTTCAGAATAATCAGATATTCTCTTCTGCGCTTTACCCATTGGTGCTCCCTGCGCTCACAAACCTTGGCAGTGCTGCCTTTGCTTCCAATGCCCTTGCGGCTGTCAATTTTGACGCGGTACTTCTTTCTGCGATTCCCGACCTGGCGTTTAAGGATAACCAACTCCAGAACGTTTCTCTGCCAGCCACAGTTGCTTCCGTCGGAGCACAGGCGTTTTTCAATAATTCCCTCACAAGTGTAAGCCTGCCAGGTGTAGCCACCATTGGCTCCCAGGCTTTTGGTAATAACAGTCTCACCGTTATTGATGGAGGATTGCCCAGTGTTACCTCCATAGCAACAGATGCGTTCAACGGCAACGGACGTGTGGTGGCAATCAACACAACGAGCGGCTACAGTACCTCATCCTTTACCGCGGGTGATGGGTATATCATCAATCCCACTACTATTATCGTGAGATACGTAGACACAGAAGGCAACCCTCTTAAAGGTGATGACACCTATGGTGCCGACTTCAGTTCGGCAAATCTCTATACCGCTGGATCAACAACGATAATCACCGCTCCTCCTATGACAGGCTACGCACCCACCCAAAGCAGTCAGACGGTAACGGTCACTGCCGGTATGGTAGTGACCTTTGTCTACGAAAGAACAACCAGGCAGGTTACCATCAATGCAGCTTCACGTGTGATCGCTACCGGCAGTGTGGTTAACGCAAGTGTGCTCCTGGAGGGCGTAACGGCAACAAGCGCTGTCTATAGCAGTAGTGGCACGCTTGTGGATGGTACGACTGAAAATGTAACCAACATCACTGTTTTGCCAACGGATACCTCACTGTCGTTTCCTCTGGACAGCTCTACTACCACTCAGTACCAGGTTACCTATCGTGCCGTTGATGCCTATGGCAATGTGGGAACGAAGACCGTTACGATTCTCATCAAAACGAGCGGCCTTGATAACTATATTGGCTCGAGCACCTGGCAGTACAAGGACTTTACCTACTCAGGTTCGGTAGTCACAGGCCTGAGTCAGACAGGTATGGACAAATACCTTGGCGGCAATACCAGTATTGCAATACCCGGCCTCAACCCCACAGACTCAAACAATGTTGTGCCGGTAACAGCTATAACAGAATGGTCGGATTCCTTCACTCCGGGCGTAGAAGACTCGTTAGCGTATTTTAATTTCTCCCGTATCGATTTGAGTGACTGTACAGTCCTGGAAGAGATAAGGAATGGTGCATTTTATGGTTCTTCCGATGTTGCCAGTCTCGATTTCTCTCCCTGCACATCGCTCGTCTCAATTGGCGGGCACGCCTTTTATAACTGTACTTCGCTCACATCAATTTCATTAGACGGCTGCTCATCGCTCGTTTCAATTGGCGCTTATGCTTTCTATTATTGCTCCTCTCTCGTATCACTTTCACTTGACGGCTGCACGGCTCTTACCACAATCGACTCTGACGCCTTTTCGCTCTGCAGAATGCTGGAAGACCTTTCGTTTGAAGATTGCACGTCGCTTTCCAAGATAGGATCCAGTGCTTTTTCCAGATGCGCTAAGGTCACAGAGCTTGATTTCTCCGCCTGTGGATCCCTTCAGAGTATTGGTGCCTATGCCTTTCAGAATTGCTCAGAGCTCACAACCCTTAGTCTGAGCGGAGCATCTTCTCTTAAGAGCATAGGCGACTCGGCATTTGGTTCATGCTACAGCCTTGCTACCCTTGATCTCTCTGGAGTAACGGCTCTTGAGACAATAGGCTCTCTGGCATTTTATTCCTGCTCAAGTCTTACTGCACTGGATCTTTCAGAGGCAACAGCCCTCAGGAGTATTGGAGACAATGCCTTTGCTTCTTGCCCAAATCTCACAACCCTTAGCCTACAGGGATTATCTTCTCTTGAGATCATAGGCAACTCGGCATTTAGTCAATGCTCGAGCCTTACCTCTCTTGATCTTTCGGGAACAACAGCACTCAAAAGTATCGGAGCTAATGCATTCAGTACCTGCTCGAGCCTTACCTCGCTTGATCTCTCAGGGGCTTCATCTCTCGAGACGATTGGAACATACGCTTTCTCTGGATGCTCCAAACTCGCTGTTATAGACCTCTCCGATTGTGGTGCGCTTAAAGAGCTTGGCACGTATTCTTTCAGTGACTGCTTTGAGTTGACATCACTCAATCTTGCCGGCTGCACTTCCCTCATCACAATTGGTAACACTGCCTTCCGTAACAGCGCAAAACTGACAACGCTGGACTTGACAGGCTGTACTTCACTTGCCGTAATCAGTGATTTTGCGTTTTTTTCCGCAAAATTGACCAGACTGGACCTTTCCAAATGTACGAATCTGTCAATAATAGGCACCAATTCGTTCTATAACTCAAAGCTCACCTCGCTCGATCTTTCAAAAAACACCGCACTTACCTTAATCAGATCCGGCGCATTCTTTGAGTCTGAGCTTACCTCGCTTGACCTTTCGGGATGTGGCAGTCTCACTACCATCGGAGTCAACTTCAACGCCTCTTCTCCAGGAGCGTTTCATAATGCAAAGCTTACCTCGCTTGATCTTTCTGCCTGTGTGAGTCTGGAGACCATAGGAGCGTATTCCTTCTATTACTCACCGCTGACCTCTCTGAGCCTGCCGCGGCAGAACAGCAACGGCGTCTATGCTCTTAAGAATATATATGACAACGCCTTTTACTGGTCAAAACTCAAGTCGCTCGATTTTTCTGGCTTCCGGAATCTGGATACTATCGGAACAGCTGCGTTCTTTTCATCCCCCCTTACCTCACTGGACTTTTCTGGCTGCACTGCCTTGAGAGTGATTGGAGACACGGCCAATAATTCAAACGGGGCATTCTATTCCGCGGTTCTCACTACCCTTGACTTCTCAGATTGTGTAGCTCTTTATACGATTGGTAGCGGTTCCTTTTATAGCTCGCCACTTACGTCGCTTGATCTTTCTCAATGCACATCATTAAGGCATATCGGCAGTTCGGGTCCAGGCGCGTCAGATCGGGCTGGAGCATTCTACTCAGCCTTGCTCACAGAGCTTGATGTGTCAAAGTGTACCTACCTCCAGGTGATAGGAGCCTATGCTTTTTACCGTTCCACACTCAGTGAGCTTGACCTCTCAAAGCTTGAACACCTGCAGGCAATTGGGCAATCCTCGTTCTACAACTCTCCCCTCAGCCAGATTACCCTTGGCTATTTCTACGCTGCTCAGGCTGCGCCCACCCTGTATAAGACCTCTTTGAACGATGCGCGTCTTTACCGCATCACAAAATACGATGCCAACCTACCTGTGTATATCCTTGACTATGATCCTTCTTCAAACTATCTCGTTAATGCAAGCGGCTACGTCATAAATCCTGCTCAGGTGACGTACCGCTATGTCGATGAAAGCACGGGACAAGATATCAGGTCTTCTCTTAAGATCGCACGCTCGCTACCGCTTAAACCAGCTGACATAACCGCTCCTCCGCAGTATGGCTATACCTATTCGCGTGCTGAGGCGCGTCTTGAAGGTCGTCCCATTTCTCTGGGTGAACTGGAGGAGATAACGACAACCCAACTCAAGCATGTGGACATCACGTATTTCTATAACAAACGTCCTGATGGTTGGGATGATGACTATAATGACTTTACGCTTTCGCAATCTGTTGTTACCGACTATGCGCGCATCGGGGATATGCTGCTTTCCCGTGTGGCTTTTTCGGTCACTAACTTTGCGCAACATGAACTTGCCGGTATGCAGATACGGGTATATTACGATGCCACACGCTTTGATGCTTCAAAGATACGCGTCACTCCCGGCAGTGGTTTTGAAGCAGTTACTCAAAGCGAACCAGGTGTAATCATCTTCACCATCAAGGAGGGAGTATCCGGCGCTGCGGACTTTTCCGCAGGTATCGTGTGGTACCTAGAGCCTGGTGTTACCGAGGAGCACAGGCAATTTCCTCTGGACGCAGAACTCTGGACTGCTCCGGGAGGCTCCGTTGCTCAGGATGTTGTCAAGCGTGCCAACACGGTGTATCTCTCAGGCTACTACCAAAACCCATCCATCGTGTTGTCTGCTAATGGCATGCCAAGCAATAACGAAGTGTATTCGGGCGAGGTTGATCCTGTAACAGGGCGTTATGTGCAGGATTCGGTGAATATCAAATACACGTCAAACGTGTACAACCAGGACCGTAACGTAGAGACCATTACCTATACCATGGAGTTACCGTACTACACGTACTGGGATGAGGCTCTGCAACAGAACAGGCAAAAACGTGTGGTATGGTCAGGAGAGAATGAGGCAGCCAATCCTGGTTGGGTCCTCTCGCAGGACGGTACGAGCGTGTCCTACACCTACACAAACCTCAATACCACCAAGCCTCCCACCCCAACCCTTGACCTTACCTTTAAGGGTATCATTCCCGACACCAGTATATCGGCAAAGATAAGCTTTACTGCCACACCCCATAACAGAGGAGAGAACGAACGTCTCTTTACCGCGTCAAACGGCATCGTCAATACGGTTAGTGGCGCTATAGCTCCTCCAGAGCATCGTTTTATGAAGTATGCCGATTCAGGCAAGTCTTCTGCTCTTTTCTATGACACAGTTCAGAGCAAGTCACAATTATTTAAATGGAGACTTACTGTTGAGACCACTAAAGATGTTGAATCAGGTGGCTATATTGGAGACCTGGTCATCAAGGACTTTGATCTGGACAGTAGGATGTATTATTCGCTCGTTGATGTGGGCGCCTTGTCCGGCGCTACCGTTAACGGTTATGACCAGAGTGGCAACCTGATATACAGTGTAGCCAACGCATCGGGGACGGTAGAGTTTCCCACGCCGACAACCGCGGGCACAGCGGAAACACGCAGCAGCGGAGATATTGCCTGGATCGAGATCGATGCCAGCATGCTCAAGATTGCACGTGGTACGAAAGTCGATGTACTGGTGTTCTCAAAGCTTATGAATCCTCTGCTCATAGACTACGATACCCTGGTTTCTCAGGATCCCTCACTAGCTAATCTCAAGTTCATGAACAACGGTGGTATTACTTTGGGCAGCATCTATAATCCGGGTGCCGAAGCCATGTCCCTGGGCAAGGCAACCTGGAATGCTTTCTGGCTGCTTGCCGACTACGCAATAGATGTCTCACTGGCAAAGACCGTTGTGAGCCCACGGGATATCTATCTGTACTCTGATGACGTCTCATACAATCTTGACCTGCGCTACTCCCTTGGGGGTGCCACGGTAGAAGCCACTTCGCTTGAAACGGTAGTGCAGGATTTTGAGGTTTATGATGTGCTACCACTGCACATGACCCCAACCTCCTTTGCTCCCAGCAGTGGCCTGATAAGAGGCGCAACAAACCTGAATACGGTGCTCTTGAGCGATTATTATCAGGATGCAGGTGGCTTCTGGCATGATGTGGTACATATCACCGCCAGCAAGGTGGATCTCTCTTACGTTTCAAACCTGGGTACCGTCACAGCAGGTTTTGATACGACCTTGCCGGAGAGCGCTACGCTTACCAATACTGCCTACGCCGACTTTATCGACCCAAACAATAACCTGTCCTACAGAGGAACGGCTTCTTCCAACCAGACCCCCTTTAAAGGTCCCAGTAGTAAAAAAGTCCTCTTCAGCTCCGCGGACATCGCCGTAACTGCCTCTACCGAGTTTACCGCCACCAAGTATGTACGAAAATTGGTTGCAGGGCAGTGGAACAGCCCAGGCGCGAGTTGGGGCACCTGGCAAGGAAACATCAAAACACTTCCTGGTTCGGTCTATCAATACCAGATGCTGCTTGCCAATAATTCCATTACAACGACACGAAACAACATCGAGATCATCGACGTCTTGCCGTACGCCAATGATACGCAGGTAAAGGATCCATTAAGGCCGCGTGGAAGTCAGTTCCGACCAACGCTCATGGGTCCTATTGAGGCACCCTCGGGCTACACGGTATATTATCTGGAAAGCGCTGATTCTCTGGTATACAGCAATGTGAGCGAGCTTTCCGGTAATGCCGGCTGGAGCACAGCGGTAAGTGACTACGCAAAAGTCCGTGCCATAAAGATCGTATCCAACGCGGGCACAAACATGACTCCTCATACCAACGCATCCTTTGTAGCCACCATGCTAGTGCCCGATGATGTGAATACTGGGCTTGTTGATCAGCAGACTGTCAACTCTTTTGTGCGCAAGGATAACATCCAAACAGAGTATCTCGAGACCAATTCAGTTATCGTGCAAGTGTATAAGCCGGCACAGATCACGATCTATAAGACAGATGCTACGGGTGCTGCGCTCAGCGGTGCTGAGTTTGGGTTGTACGACTCCGCCGGCGTGCTGATTGCGTCCGCCTGGTCAGGCACCGATGGAAAGATCGTTTTTGAAGGCATCATGCGGGGTAACTACACCATCCGGGAACTCACCGTCCCCGAAGGTTATAAAGAGAATACCATGGTCTATCGGGTGTTCTATAACGATTTTGCGGACCGCAAGGTCATTGATGAACATACCGGAGCAGTAGAGATCTGGGATACGTTCAGGGCGGAGATTACGGTAGCAAACAGTCTCATACCACCCCCGCCGGTCTATGGAAAGCTTGTCATACAAAAGACAGATGCAGAAGGCACCGCGCTACAGGGTATCAAGTTCAAGCTGACAAATACCAGCGATCCTTCTCTCACGTATTCTGCCACCACCAACAGTCTTGGTAAGATCGTTCTCTCCCAGGTAGTGGTAGGCACGTATACCGTTACTGAGGTTCTGGCTCCCGGCAGCCTCCAATCGGTCGCGCCTTTTATCGTAACGGTAAATGAGCAGGGAAACACGCTGGTGCCAGGATATCCCTCCAACCAGGTCAAGCTGAGTGGCGACTCTATTACCCTGCTTATAGAGAATAATCTGGCCAGCATTATCGTATACAAACTTGGCATCTCCAACCCGAGTTACTTTGACACAGACGAATATCAGTTGCGCCTTAATGATGGAACCGCACTTAAAGATGTTGCGTTGCAGCTCTATGAATATGGTGGCCCGTCCACTCCTGTTTCTACCATCGTAACCGCTGCCAATGGGAGCGCGCATTTCAGTGACCTCAAGGTCAATACCGTCTATTACCTCAAGGAGACCGAGGCAACCAGGCCTGCAGGATGGGCCCTTGCTCAACCCGTGTACCTTATGGTGGATGCTTCTGGCGTTCTCTATCAGGTGTTCCTTGACAGCAATGGTGATCCTGTCACAGACATGAGTGCCTCCGATGGACCTAAGGAATGCTCCTCTCACTACATCGTTGTTAAAGATCTGCCAAAGAGCGGTAGTGGCGAACTTCGGATTACCAAGCTCGACGAGCAGGATGACCCACTTGAAGGCGCAGTCTTCCTGCTTGAGGTTTATAACGAGAGCTCTGACAACTGGTCTGCCTATACCGATACCGGTACTGGCGTTACCGACGGAAAATATACGAGCGATGTGTACGGGGCAATCACAGTTTCAAACCTGCCCGAAGGTAGTTACCGTGTCTCAGAATTCAGCGCACCGGTTGGTTATCTGCCCGTATCCAAGAGTTATGAATACTTTACCGTGCTTCCCGGCAAGGAAAACACACAGGTATTCTCCTATACCTACCATAATGCCAGCGCTCAACCCTTTATTGTCAAGGGTGATCTGATAGGCTCCTATGACCTCAATAGTGCGTATGATCAGCTGGCACTGCAGGCAGCCTATGATCATATGGTCAGCGAACAGGCCACCGGTGGACCCACCCCGCATATCATGTACCAAAGCGGAAACCGGGCTGTTTTGCTCGCCGGCCTGGCGGGTGCGGTATTTGAGATAGCCGAATACGAAGGTCTGAGCGCGAGCGGCACACCAACGCTCTACTATCTCGAGTCCGCTGCGGCCGGGACCTTTGATCTGGATCAGGCATACGGAAGCGTTGACCTTACCGGCACCGCTCAGACACTGGTATTCAAGAGCGGCTACACCTATACCTTTACTGAGAAGGTGGCTCCCAGCGGCTACGTTCTTAAAGAAGGCGTGCTCTATACCTATCAGCCGAGTAATGAGAGCGCTCATATCATCGCAAACGGTGGCATGTACATTCCGCTGCAAAATGAGGTGCCCACACATAAGATCATCATCTCCAAGTATGCCAGCGACACCATGGCCGGCCTTGAAGGTGCTCGGTTCAGCGTGTACTATCCCGATGGCTCTGTGGTTAAGAACAAGACCACTGGAGTAGAGTTTTCTGCCACCACGAATGCGCAGGGTTATATCGAGTTCAGGAATATCGCCCCCGGAATCTACTACATCAAAGAAACAGCGGCACCCAGCGGATACGGCCTTCCCGTTGAACACTATTATCGAGTGGAGATAACTGGAAACCCGGGCTATACGCCCAGTAATGCCGTGTACACCGGTAGTGATACCTACTACCCGGATCTGGCTGCCGCTGGTACGGTTACGCTTACCAACATGGGCTCTACCTCTGGCAATGCCACCATTGTTGTCTACGATACGCGTGAGGTTGATGCCTCAAGCCTTACCGTGGAAAAATCCGTTCTCGGTCTCACCAACCCTACCGACACCTTTTCCTTCCTGGTTGAGATAGAAGTTGAGGGTGTACTTACCCCCTATGTTGGCCCTTATACGCTCTATGCAAGTACAGGTGCTACCAGCGGACAGGTGCTCTATACATCC
>JAVBUQ010000118.1:0-5096 GCA_031555185.1 Coriobacteriales bacterium | reverse complement strand
TCTACCCAGGTGGCTCCCCAGCCGATGATGCACCCTACGACTCTCTCTTTACCAACAACTTCCGCAACGGCTTCTTCAGGCATGCCGTTCTGCCCAACGATAACAACGCCATCTGGTTTGAGGATCCGGGCAACATTGGGCAGAGAGGATTCATTTTGCGTGGGTTTGGTCTGGTAGATGATGTAGTCAAAGGTATCAGTGACTTCGTCGGGTGTAGCAGCTTTGACCGGTTGGAGAAGATCGAGGTTTCCGATGATCCGTGCTCCCTTTTCATTAAGGGCACACACGTGTTCTTCGTTGATATCTATCAGAGTGATGTCATATCCTGCTTTTGCCAGGAGAGCTCCCATAATCGTTCCCATGGACCCGGCCCCGTATACCGCAATGTTCATGGCACCCTTCTTTCTCGCTCAGCTTGCCTGCCTGTTGCTCAATAAAGGTTATCGCCACCCCCATAGGTGATTTGTACTATACGCAGGCATAAATGGTATGCATAGAAAGAATTTGCAATAGCATGATTAGTATTGGTAATGTCAAAAAATCAAAAAACCACAATAAAACCATAAATGTAACCAGCAGGAACGCATATGCTATACTTGCGCTGTTTTTGGGCACACTTTTATGCTTAAATATGGAATCCACACCCAGTTTGTTATCAGGAGTTTTCATGGATTTAGATCATCGTTACTTTCCCGATCATGCCTCTGCGCTTGAGGCATTGTTCGCGACCCCTTGTTTTGGATTGTGGGAGATTTTTATTGATGGCGACCTTGCCCAGATGCATATAGACGAGCGTACGGCGGCGATCTTTGGTTTTGATCCGCCTGTGGAGCAGACCGCCGACATAAGGGAGCTTATTGAGCACTGCCATAAGGACGACCAGGAGCGTTTACTGGTGGAACTCAATAATATTGCATTGCATCCTGGTACACAAAAGAAAGCTGAATATCGTGTATGGTGCGCCAAAGAAGAAACATGGCGTTGGATATTCAGTTGCTGCCGTAGCTACGCCGGCGACTCCCCTACAAGCTCTTATATTCTCTGCAGCGCACAAGACAATGGAGACAGCCTGGCGATGCAGGAGTGCGCCAATCAAACTGACGAGGCTAATGAGCGCATGCGCATCATGCTTGACGCTACCCCGCTCTGTAGCAACTTCTGGGACGAGAACTACAACAACATCGACTGTAACGAAGCGGCAGCAAAGCTTTTTGACCTTGCCAGCAAACAGGAGTATCTGGAAAACTTTAACAGGCTCTCGCCAGAATATCAGCCTGACGGCCGCTTGAGCAGCGAGAAGGCTAACGATTACATTCAGCAGGCTTTTGATAAAGGTCGCGTTGTGTTTGACTGGATGCATCAGAAGCTCAATGGCGAGCCGGTACCTTGTGAGATCACCCTTGTGCGCGTCAAGCGTGGAGACTCCTATATCGTCGTTGGTTATACCCGTGACATGCGCGAATACCAGAAGATGATGGCAGATATCAACGAGGCCAATGAGCGCACCCAGATCATGCTTGATGCCACACCCCTCTGTTGTAATCTGTGGGATGAGAACTATAACAACATCGATTGTAATGAAGAGGCGGTCAAACTCTTTGAGCTCTCAAACAAGCGGGAATACCTTGACCGCTTTTTTGAGCTCTCCCCGGAGTATCAGCCCGATGGTTTGTTAAGCAGCGAGAAAGCCGCGGCCAACATCAAATATGCCTTTGAGAACGGCCGCATAGTCTTTGAGTGGATGCACCAGAAACTTAACGGCGAACCTATCCCCAGCGAGATCACCCTTGTGCGTGTTAAACGTGGAGATACGTATATCGTGGCAGGTTATACCCGTGACATGCGCGAATACCAGAAGATGATGGCGGAGATCAGACAGGTAGAAGCTGACTTGCGTCTCGCCCGTGATGCTGCTGAGGAGAGCGCCCGGTCTAAATCTGAGTTCCTCGCTAATATGAGCCACGAGATACGCACACCCATGAACGCTATTTTGGGCATGCTGCATCTTATCTTGCAGGATTCACCGGAGAACCTCTCGCTCAAGCAGGCAGACTACTTGAGTAAGGCAGAACAGAGCGCCAAAACCCTTCTACGCATCATCAACGACATTCTCGACTTTTCCAAGATAGAGGCAGGCAAGCTGGAGATAGAAAACGCGCGCTTTTCTCTGGATGATGTGCTCAGACAAATGCGCGACACGTTTGATGAGGTCCTGAGCGAAAAACAACTCAGCTTTGATATTGTCCAACAAGGCACGCTCCCTGCTACGCTTATGGGCGACCCGTTACGCCTCGCTCAGATATTGATCAATCTTATTGGCAACTCAGCCAAGTTCACCAATAAAGGCGGGGTTACCCTGTTTGTGTCTGAGGTTAAACACTTTGACGGTCGCTCCCTGTTGCAGTTCTCGGTCAAGGGTACCGGCATTGGTATGAGTGAGGAGGAGATCAGCCGCCTGTTCAGCCCCTTTACGCAAGCTGATGCCTCCACGACCCGCAAGTATGGAGGTACCGGCCTCGGTCTTGCTATCAGCAAAAAATTAGCTCAGCTTATGCAGGGAGATCTCTGGTGCACCAGCGAACAGGGCATTGGGAGCGAGTTTTTCCTCACTATTGAAGTTGGACTTGCGCCGGATGAAAACACTGAGGTCCTAAGCACAACCGCTGAAGACAAAGATGACGACAGAGCCCCTGCCAACCTGGGTCGCCTGCTCCTAGCAGAGGACAATGAGATCAACCAGGTCATTGCCGAGGAAATACTGGGCATGAAAGGTTATAAAGTCGATATCGCCAACAACGGCCGGGAAGCACTTGATATGTTGGTACAAGGCGACTATCCCCTCGTGCTGATGGACATCCAAATGCCGGTGATGGATGGCATCACCGCCGTTACGGAGATCAGAAAAATGGAGCGCTTCAAAGACCTCCCCATAATCGCTATGACCGCACATGCCATGACGGGAGATTATGAAAAAAGCATCGAGGCGGGCATGAACGATCATGTCACCAAACCCATAGAGCCCGAGATTCTCTTTAAGACGCTTAAGAAATGGCTGCCTTCCTCATAGAGGTTCCCGTGTGAGGTTCCTGGGTGAGTTCCTGGGTGAGTTCATGAGAGGGTTCACGGGTCAGGCCTCAGATACTCTTGCCCCCGTTTGCGGTGGCGCGCAGAAGTTTCTCTGTCTCGTCCGAGCTGAGGAACGAACTCTTTCCCGTGAGGGTTGCGAGCAGCCATACCTTGCAATAGAGCTCAAGGCTCTCAAGCCTGAAGTAGGCCTCTTGCATATCCTTGCCAACGGTTAAGGCACCATGGTTCTTAAGCAGCACACCATTATGGCTGGCGATAGCCTCTGCGACTTTTTGAGCAAGGTCTGCGCTTCCTGGTGTGCAGTACGGCACGATACCGATTCTGCCCATAGTGAGGAGTATCTCGGGAAGCAAGACCTCATCTGAGAGGGATTCCGTGTATCCTGTTGCCCCAAGTGCGGTGGCAAAAGGTGGATGCGCGTGCACCACAGCTTTGATATCCTCCCTTTTCTGGAAACATTCAATATGCATCCGAGCTTCTGAGCTTGGCTGTAAACCGCCCTCCCTTACACTGCCTTCTACGGCTTTACCATCAAGATCCAGGGTTATGAGCATGTCCTCTGTCATATCCCCTTTACTCACCCCGGTGGGCGTGATGAGCACCGTATCATTGTTGAGGAGCACACTTATGTTGCCGTCGTTTGCCGCCACGAATTGATGGGCGTAAAGCTTGTGGCAGTACGTTACGATCTCCTGTTTGACAGCGTCCATGATCAGAATCTCACCCTTCTTCTGGCCTCTCAAGTATGCCGTGTTCTGTGATGACCGCAGTGATCTGCTCATAGGGAGTAACATCAAAGGCTGGGTTATAGGTTTTTGTGTTTTGTGGAGCTATCGCCTTTCCGCCGATGGTCGTGATCTCAGAGCCCTCTCTCTCCTCAATCACGATATCCTCGCCGCAGGCAGTGTCTTTGTCAAAGGTAGGGCTGGGGCAGGCCACGTAAAAAGGGACACCAAAGTGTTTTGCGATGATCGAGAGTCCCAGCGTACCCACTTTGTTGGCTACATCCAAATTGGCAGCGACCCTATCAGCCCCCACAATGACACAGTCAACGTTTCCTTTTGAAAGCACGGTTGCCGCCATATTATCCGTGATGAGTGTGACGTCTATGTCTGCCTCAAGCAGCTCCAGGGTAGTGAGGCGGGCACCCTGCAATAGTGGCCGTGTTTCGCACACAAAGACCTTGATATCCACTCCCTGCTCTTTAAGAAGATACATGACTGAAGTAGCCGTACCATAGCCGGTTGTGCCCAAAGCACCCGCATTACAGTGCGTCATGATGGTAAGGGAGTTGTTATTGATCTTGTCTTTGATGAGTGCATAGCACTGTTTTCCAATGCGCTTATTGATACGAGTGTCTTCTTTATGAATCTCCTGAGCTTCCAGAGTCAAAGTTTCATACAGCGAGAGGGATTCACGCTGGCCATCAGTCTTGTTTGTGTTGTCTGCATTATCTGCATTGTCTGCATTATCCGTGTCACCCGTTTTATCATTCCTGGCATCTTGAGTATTCTCACCTGCTTGAGTATATTTGTTCTCTTGAGCATTCCTTGCCGTTTGATAATTCTCTGCCGCTGAAAGCATACGATCAAGTGCCCAACTCAGATTGACCGCAGTAGGGCGTGCGCCTTTTACATAGCTGCATACCTCTTTGACTTTCCTGAGCAGCTCAGGATCTTCACGCTGGTGCTTAATGCCAATCAAAACACCATAGGCGGCAACAACCCCTATCAAAGGGGCACCTCTTACCTTGAGTGTTGCTATGGCATCAAACACGTCTTCTGTCGTGTTTAGGGTTTTATATACGATAGATGTTGGCAGCAGCGTCTGGTCGAGGATAATGAGCTCTTCATCTTTATAGGCGACAGTTTTGAGCATGTGTTTACTCCTGTACAAACTCTTGCAGGGACTGGGTTTTTGAGATTTATTACAACATGATAATACAACAGCACGTTTCCACGAGTATTCAGGGCGTAGCTTATACGATAAAGAGACCAGTCAGTGTGCTA
>JAVBUQ010000040.1:0-9673 GCA_031555185.1 Coriobacteriales bacterium | reverse complement strand
ACCTGAGCAGGGGCTTCGCTGGCAAGGCTTGCTTCAAATGACTCAATGCATATAAGAGGCTCACGGCACTGCTCCATGGATCCAAGAAGAGAACAGATCGCAGTGGAGTAGTTGCCACCACAAAGCTCTTCGGAGAGCGCCACTGTGGGCCTCAGAAGGCTCCGCGAAAGGACTCTCCAAAGTGTACTTTCTGCCTCAGCCAACTGTGCGACATCATTGGTATTCAAGAGAACCTCCTGCTTTGTGGGACGAGTGCAGATGACCAGATCTATGAAATATCAGCCGCACTCGTTCATTCTGCTGTTAAGATCAAAGCTTACCTTCCAGGGCAGCTTTACCACGGGCAACCGTGGGTTCCCGCATTTGTGTTGGACTTGTACCTCACCCTGGTCGATAGTTACCGTGCCACAGACAATAGGGACAACGCAAGCCAAAGCTTGTCAGCCTGCAGGTAGCTCAGGCGCTTGTGTGAAACGAGTTCCAGTAGTAGGCGTTGGGCCCGGTGCCTTCCTCAGGAAGAAGGAGTATCGTTTCATACGAAGCGAGGGTTTCAGCTATCTCCGAGCTGGGGTCGGTGATATCCCCCGTAACAATCGCCCGTCCCGGGCAGGCTATCTGACACATCGTGGTCTCGAGGCCGGCATCGAGCCGATGGGCGCAAAGGTCGCATTTTACCAGGATCTCCGTAGCGTCATCAAACTGTCTGGCACCGTAAGGACAGGCAGCGATACAACGTAAACAGCCAACACATAGTTCCTGATCCATTATCACTATGCCGTCTTCACGCTTAGAGGTCGCACCAAATTGGCATGCAGCCACACAAGGAGGATTAGCGCAGTGCTGGCAGGGAACCGGCGTCCATTCCATCTCAAGGTTGGGATAGGTACCCACAGGAACATCATATATTGTTCGATCCTCTTCATTAAGAACACGGATACGCTGTTTGTCGTCCGGTACCTGGTTTTCCATTTTGCAGCTTATTGTGCAGGTACGGCACCCAATACAACGGTCAAGATTGATTGCAAAACCATACGTGGTCATCAATATCACCCCTTCCTTTATACCTTTTTGATTTCGACAAGGTTGTCGTAAGGTGAGTAGTTGGTTTCGGATATCGCGTCTTGCGCAGGATTAAGAGTCATTTGCAGAAGCGAGCTGTAGTGCGTCTGATCCACAAAGTCCTTTGGCCACCAGCCCTGACGCTGGTTAACGCACCCTGGTTTGATCTCCTGGGTGATCAAGGCCTTGACCTGGTAGGAGCCACGATCGTTGACCACTTCCACGGTATCGCCGGACGCGATTCCTCTTGTCGCTGCATCTGAAGGAGCGATCTCAAGCCAGGGTTCGGGGGCGACTTCTCTGATCCAGGGAAGCTGGACGTGTTGAGAATGGGTCGTATAGACCGTGCGACAGTTCATGAAGGTCAGAGGATACTGCGCCGCCTTTTCTGTGCGATTACTTTCGATTGGCTCATAGTGTGTTGCAAGCTCCTCACCAAACTCAACCAGCCCCTCCGTGTAGATCTCTATCTTACCGCTGGGGGTCTGGAAGCGCATGCTTTCAAAGGCGATGAAGTTCTCAGGATAGTTTGCGCTTACGACCTTGTTCTCCGTCAGCTCATTAAAATCTATGGTATTGAATTCGGGAGCAAGGCTGCCTTCTATAAGGTGCTGTTGGGCAAAGTCCTTAGGATCAAGCTTCCAGGTGGTCTCATCAATGATTCCAAACTTCTCGGCAAGCATCTGACCTATCTGATAATCTGTCTTTGCTTCCCACTGCTGGCTGATGGCCGCCTCACGCACTTGAACATACATATTGGACCAGGCAGTTACAACCTCAAAAGGCTCCTCGTAATAGCTGGTCACAGGAAGGACAAGGTCGGCATAGTAGGCGCCAGGTGTCATGATCTGTTCGGACACCACGATAAAGTCGAGCTGTGGCAGCACCTCTTTTTCGAGCTTGTTGCGATCGGGACCTTGTGTGCCCCAACCATAATTATTGATCCAGAGGAACTTGATGGGATACGGCTCCTGCTTGATAACAGCGTCATACCATTGAGTCCCGGGGAATTGCGAACCAACGCGCCCCTCATAAGGCATGACTGCTGATGGCGGCAAGGCAAAGAGGATACGCATGAGCGTACCACCTGCCCAGTTGATATTTGCGTGTTCCTTACCGATGTTGCCACAGATTGCGGCCATCTGAATCAAAGCCCTGGTGGGAAGATGCCCATTCCAGTAACGATTGGTGCCCTGGCTCACACGAAGGCTTACCGGTGTCTCTGTTGCGTAGATATTGGCAAGCTTGACTATATCCTCTGCCGGTACTTCGCAGATAGCGCTTGCCGCTTCGGGTGAGTAGGGAGCCAAAGACTCAACCAGCATCTGAAAGACAGGCTTGACTTCCACGCCATTCACTGTGTAGCTGCCGGTAAGCGCTGCGCTCTCTGGGACCTGAGTCTCACTGGGAAGGTCGCCGGAGACCTCTACCGAGGGATACGCTGGTTTCAGATCGTCAGCAAGTGCCTGTACGGGAACCTCTTTTTGTGACGCTGTGTCCCAGACCAGGTAGTCATCGCCCTGTCGTGCAAGCATCTTTGTGCTTGTGTCCACCAAAAAGGCGCCGTTTGTGTAGGTGCGGATGTATGCTTCGTCGTGATAGCCATTCGCAACGATATAGTTCATCATTCCTAGCGCCAACGCAGCATCGGTCCCTGGCCTGACAGGCACCCACCAATCTGCTTTTGCGGCGGTACGGGAGAATCTCGGATCGACTACTATCAGTTTGCTGCCGGCTTCCTGGGCATCAAAGACAAAGTGCATCTCCTGCATGTTGGACTCAGCATAGTTACAACCAAACATGAGGATCGTCTTTGAGCCAACCAGGTCTTCCCAACAACTCGAATCCTGCTGCACGCCAAGGGTGGGCAAAAAACCCATATTACAGGCATTGTCTCCCATAATGCCAAAATTGGTAAAGGCGGTGCCTTCATAGGTCATAGCCATCATCGTCGGAAATATCTGAGGGATAACACCATAGTTGCCGGTCATTCCCAGCCATGCGTTTGCTGTGGGGCCGTAGGTGTCGATGTTACTTTGCATCTTCTCATGAATCAGATCCATGGCTTCGTCCCATTCAATGCGCACATACTGTCCTGAGCCACGTTCCCCCTCCAGTTTCATGGGATACTTGACGCGATCGGACGAGTGTACACGTTGCATCGCATTGGAAATTCCTCTGAGGCAGATGCGGTGGTACGCGTTGTTTGGAAACTCACCGGGCTCCACTTTTATAAGCGCGTCATCCTTCACATAGGCGTTTATGGCACAGCTGCCCACACAGTTTGGCGCACAGACCGTACGAACTACCTGGTCGTATTCTGGCTGACCAGTACCTTCTGACGGCTGCTCCGTCTCTTGTTGGCTTTGCGATGGTGAACACGCGGTGAGTACTGATGGTACCGCTCCTGCCGCAGCAACGCTCGCTGCTACTTGAAGGAACCGGCGCCGTTTAATCGTTAACTTGTCATCGGGGTTTTGAAAAGATTCTTCCATGAGTCTCTCCTCTCCAACTTTCTGTGAACAGTGGGAAATCAACTAAGGGGAGTCTGCAGTTCTCCCTCTGGAGCAGCCCCCTTCTTTCAGGCATGCCCTTTACGGCCCGTCGGTCGCACTTATTCCTTTCCCTCAATTAACCAGTATACTGTGCAGAATCGGGAGTGGAAAAACTTGCGGGAAATAGCAAAACCAGGAATTGCCTTTGTGCCAGGTTTTGATGATCTACTGGCTCTGTAATGAAGAGGAAGCAGGCTTTTTGCCGGCGATTGATTCAGACCATGAATGAGCCCTCAAAGAAACAGTGTGGAGTTGCAGGGGAGCTTTATTGCTGACCGTTGATCCAGGTTATGAACGAGTCACGGGAGACAGGCTCGCTTGGATTGATCTTTCTATCGAGCTCGTCGAGTAAGTCAAGCGCAACCTGGGAGACAAAAACCCGGCTTCGTTGGAGATTGCCGGACGGGCTGAGTATCCCTGCTCTTTCCAGTCGCGCAAAGGCATCATTAACAGAAGAGACACTCTTTCCTGTCAGGGCTACCGCTTGTTTTACCGTGAGCAAAGGGGTGCCAAAAAGCAGGTCGATCAGTGCCTCAGGCGCAGAGCCCTTGTTTGGCTTGCCAAAAATATCAACCCAGTGTTCTCTAAGCGTGAGCAGCGCACTTAAGTACACGGCAGCTGCCTTAGCAGAGACTTCCGCGGACCGAGCACAGTAGGCTGCCCACTTGTCAATAAACCGCATTCGGTTCTCGGAGCCCACCGCCAACCCAAAATTGTAGGGAAGCAGGGATTGCGCATGGCTTTTTGTGTCTATCGCGGGCTCGAGTCCAATGGGTGCGATGACATTTTGCGTCAGCCCCCTTTTACGAATGATCGCATGACACATGAGCCGTCCCGTTTTATCAAGTCCACGCTTGAAGGGTTTAAGACTCTCAAACTGAAAGTGCGCAATGGCGGATTGCAGGATGGGCGTATATTCTTCCTCATTGATAAAGTCGCACAGGTCAGCTATCAGCGACATGAGCTTTTTGGGGTCAGGCGGTTCATATACTTTTGCGGCAGCCATCTCCGTCGGCAAGGTAAAAGCCCTCTGCCTGAAGCCAGTGCCCGAAACGCTCGCGAGACAACCGTAGAGCGAGAGCGAGTGTATGTCGAGCAGGCATTGGGGAGTAAAGGGCTTGTCCCTGTCCATATCAAAGTATATGTACTTGAGGGCTTTAAGGTAGTGGAATATCTCCAGCGTGGTTTTGCGTGTCTCCTCATCCTCAAAGTCAAGGGAGTCCAAGCCATTAAGCTTCTGCTTCTCGCCCTCCATGTCTCCTTCAAGATACGACTCAAGCAGAAGAAGCGACTTTAAGTCTGTGGGTTTGCCCTCTATCCGTATAGTTGAGATGGCCTCAATACGAGTGAGAAGATGACGAAGTGTGAAGCTAACCCCTTCGTAGCAGGCTTTATCTTCCATGCGAATAATCATCGTCTCAGCCCTGAAGGTGTCCGCCATCGTTTTAGGTGAGATGATGAAACGCTCATTATGTATTGGCGCAGGAGTGAACACGGGTTCTCCAGGCTCTCCATACATTTCTCGCTCCAGTATAGAGTATAGAGTCAAGCCTCTCGGTATGTTGACACGTTCCGGAAAACCGAAAAACCTGCAATGGCCACGAGCACTGAGCTTTGCTGACTGTTATGGTATGTTTACCAGATACCAAGGAGGACTTTTGAAGTTTGCGATGCTGTACAGTTGCGGAAAAGACAGTGCCCTGGCGCTTTCACGCATGATAGATGAAGGGCATACTCCTGTCTGCCTTATCGTCACCTATAACAAAGACGCTGACAGGTCGTGGTTCCATGGAGTTACCATTGACTTCCTGGACGCTGTGTCGGAGAGCCTCGACATTCCTGTGATCAGATGCGTCTGTACGGGCGAGACATACCAGACCGAGGTTGAGCGCTGCCTGATAGAAGCGCGTGCCAGAGGAGCTGAAGCTGCCGTTTTTGGGGACATCGACATCGAAGACCATAGGATCTGGAACAAGGAGCGTTGCGCGCATGCTGGTCTGGAGTATGTCCTGCCACTGTGGCAGGAGTCCCGAACGGCCTTGACGACAGAGGTTATCGATAAGGGCTTTAAAGCTCTTATCAAAAGTGTTGACCTCTCCCGCCTGGACCAGTCCTTTCTGGGAGAAACCTTGGACAAAACGCTGGTAGAGCGTATCACGGCAACTGGCTCAGATGCCTGCGGAGAAAACGGGGAATATCATACGTTTGTCTACGATGGGCCTTTATTCAAGACCCCGATCTCCCTCCATCTGGGAGAG
This sequence comes from Coriobacteriales bacterium, assembly GCA_031555185.1. Lineage (GTDB taxonomy): Bacteria > Actinomycetota > Coriobacteriia > Coriobacteriales > UBA8131 > WQXH01. The sequence continues at coordinate 3,801 of JAVBUQ010000040.1, read as the reverse complement.
AAGATTGATCTTGGGACCCATGCCGTCATCGATCTTTGCCTTGCTTGAGCCGCTCTTTAGAACTGCTCTCCTGAACCGCTCTCCAAAAATCCAAAGCGTGCCCTGAGGGAGGAGCAAAGGTTGAAGCTGCCAAGGTGTTTTGCGCTTCGCAGTGTGCTTTTGAGCAAATACATCTCAGACTTTGACAATGGTGTCACGCGCAACAGGGTTGCCTGGAATAACGCGATGCTCTACTTTGTCAAAGATGTTGATTGCCTCCTGCGCAACAAAGGCCCGATTCTTCTGAATTGAGTGGGTGAGCCCCACAATTCCGGCATCGTAAAATAGTCTCAGCGCATCGTTGGTAGCGGAAAACCCGCGGTTTACCAACTTCATCGCAGAATTGACTGTGACAAGTGGCATTCCGGGGAGAGCATGCAACAGGAGTTCTGCCGTAGAATCCTTCTTGAGTTTGCCTAGTTTTGACCGCCATCGTGCCTCCAGGTTATCGATAGTGTCAAGATACAGGTTGATGACCTGAGCAGCAACGCTGGTGTAGTACGCACAGAGTTTGAAAAGGGAGCCACTGTTGATAAAACCTTTGACATTGTCCACAGGGTGTCCTACATGATACGGCAGCAGGTAACGGGCATGTGCTTCTGTAGCCAGGGCGGGGCCAACCCCGAGAGGCGCTACGATAGACCTCAGGAGCCCCCGTCGATAGAAAATGACGTGAGACATAGCACGCTCGGTGTTATCAAGTTTATTCTCAAAAGGCTTGATAGACTCAAGTTGAAAATGCGATATGCCCGCCTGGGCAACAGGGTTGAATAAGTCCCTGTTGATGAAATTACAATAGTCCTCTATCAAAGCAGGTATCTCCGAGGGGGGTGGCGGGATATAGAGCTTGCTGAAATATTGCCGTTCTTCAGAGTAACCGTCAGTGTTTCTATACGTAACATTGCCACTGCTTGGAACAGGCCCAAAGAGACAGCGCGTGCGTATATGGAGGAGGGTTTTTGGAAGGATAACGGAGCCGGGCTTAAAAACGCGGGATATCCATTCAATGGTTTGCATATAGCGGAACACTTCAAGCAGACCGGGTTTGTCCGCGAGGCCTTCTGCGGCCATGAGTTTACGGAGCATTTCGTTGGTGCTCTCATAGTGTGGATACTGTTGCTGGGCAGCTTCCAGGCGGAGCAGATCTGCTAAATCAACCTTAAAACCATCCAGTCTCAAGGATGCCATTGCCTCAAACCTCAGCACTGCTCTTTGTACACTGGTGGCATTAGGGCTGCAGAGTACCCTTTCTTCGGCGCGAACCAGTTCTATCTCAGAACGCGACATTTCTGCAGCAGCAGATTCTCCTGCCATAAAAGACATGCAGTTTATCGGGGCAGCTGTATACACCATAGCAATACACGACCTCATGATCTTGACAAGACTCTTGTCAACCCACGTCAGCGTTGTCACTATCCAAAGGTATGGCCCTGTACTACACTACGAAACAGTAGAGAAGCCAGCCTTCACGTTACTTCGACCTTCTTGCTCTTATCTTCCTACCTGATACATACACCATCTACTGGCACTATAACATCCAGAGCGTACCGCCAGAGCCAGGGAGCCTTTATAAATCGGGTTCAGCCGGTTTTGCAAAAGCTCCCCTGCTCGCTTACTCAGAGTTGCGGCTTTGGTGGGTCGATAGGACTCGGTGGTGGCGCTGGTGAGCCGGGAGCTTTAGGAACACGGGGCTGAAAGCCGCCACCGGGGGTGCCGGAGTCTCCAAAAGCACCTGGCATCCTGGCACCTGCCTGCGCTGGGGTGTCGATTGCAGGCGCATCAGGCAACTCCGAACCACAGGCGCTACACATTGTGGCTAGCTCGTCGTTGGAATTGCCGCAAAGCGGACACCTCTTGTCCTGCTGTACCGTTGCTGGCCTAAAACACATAAGACTTGTGTCCTCCAATCTTTACGCAATGACTCAATCCTGCCAAGAACCGGGGACGCTCGCTCACAAGGGCAAGTCTAGCACGGTTTTTTGGTTGCGCTTTCTGCGATGTCTGTATTGCGACATAACCGTTTTGGCACAATGAGATTTTCGGGTTGCAGCATAGCGCTTATGTCGCAATATCCTTTTGCAGGTAGAAAGCCCTCTGCTGGTTTTAACAGACAATCCACCGCTTTGAGCCGATACGAGAGCGTATACTGCGCGCACCAAGGGATTCCGGGGTCGATGTGCTTGCTCACACCACTGTACGATTGACCAACAGGAAGGAGTTACCTTGGATACGAAGAAGCTTATCGCTGATCTGCAGGAGAAGCACACGAGCGACCGGATAAGCTACACCATTTGCGTCAACAACGGTTGTTGGGACGCAAGCTGTGTGTTGCGATGTTCGGTGCGTGATAACAAGATCGCCTCAATTGAGCCTGACGATTCCATTAACAAGAATAATGCACGCGAAGATGTAGATGAAGAAGCACTCAAGCAGGGTATGATTCAGCTCAGGGCATGCCCCATGGGACACGCCTGGCGCCAGGAGCTTGAAGCGCCAAAACGTCTTCTGTATCCCATGAAGCGCATTGGAGAAAAAGGGCCTGGAAACGGTCATTTTGAGCGCATCAGCTGGGATGAGGCAATAGATACTATCTCGAGCAAGATGAAGGAGTTCTCAGAAAAGTATGGACGGGCTTCGGTATTTTACTGCCAGTATGGTGCCTTTGAGCGCACGGACTTTCCGCTTGCTCCGTGGTTTGATGTAGGCGTTGGCTGCTGGGGGGACCATTCAACTTCTGGTCACGCGGCTGGCGAAAAATTCCACCTGGGTGTAGACCTGGTTGATGCCATGTTCAAAGGGACCTCAGTCTCGTTCCCCGGATTTGAGGCACCAGATCTCTTTAACTCAAATCTCATCATCCTCTGGGGATTGGACGCACTCGTGGGATGGTTTGGAACGGTACCTTATTACATGAAGCTCGCTCAGGAGCGCGGCTGTAAGGTCATTGTTATCGATCCTCGCTATACCATCAGCGCAGAGGTCCTGGCTGATCAATGGATTCCCATTCGCCCAGGAACCGACCTTGCGCTTGAGCTCGCAATCTCCTATGTCCTCTTTAATGAAGATCTGTATGACCATGAGTTTGCGGACAAATTCATTGAACCAATCGGTTTTGACAAATATCGCGCATATGTCATGGGCGAAGAGGACGGTCAGGCAAAGACACCCGAGTGGGCTGAGCCAATCTGCGCGATTCCAGCGGAGACAATCACTGAGCTGGCCCGTCTCTATGCAAGCAGTAAACCTGTACACCTGCAGGCTCACTACTCCATAGCCAAGCGTAATCGCGGCGAGTATGCAGCGTCTGGAGCCATGCTCCTCCAGGCAATGACCGGCAATATCGCCATCCCCGGTGGCTGCGAAAGTGGCTCAACACTCGTAACGATCCCGCATCTCACTAATCCCATGCTGGACTGGGGCCGTACCCCGATCGAATTTGCCACACCTATCTGTATCAACAACAACAAACTCACCGAGACTCTGTACTCTCGTCCACTTTTTGATTCCGGCGAGATGTCGGAAGACGAGTTTCGTTCTCGCATCGGCTCACCCCCAGGCGCGATCCTCCCCAATATCAAGATGCTGATTATGGATAACAACTATGTCAACAATCAGCATGATGTTAACAAGCGCATGCAGGGCTTTGCAACAGGCGAGTTTAACTGGGGATGGCAGTGGCATGAAGGACAGCCGAGTGGTGAGTTCCTGGACATTGTCCTGCCTGCCCCCATCCATCAATTTGAGACGATGGACACCTACTTC
>JAVBUQ010000066.1:0-7499 GCA_031555185.1 Coriobacteriales bacterium | reverse complement strand
GCCTGCAAGAAGGAGAGGTACAGTGAACGTGTTATCAAAAAAGACAGTCGTATCCTATGACGGCCATCCCCACAATCATCCAGGGGAGGTCCAGTGAGCGAGGCGCTTTTAGTTTTGGAGGACGGCACCTCGTTTCTGGGGCAGTCGTGTGGGGCTGATGGAGAGGTCTTTGGCGAACTCTGCTTCAATACCTCGATGACCGGCTATCCGGAGATTATCTCGGATCCCAGTTATGCCGGTCAGATCATCATGATGACGTATCCTCAAATCGGTACCTATGGTATTGCCCGAGCGGATCTTCAGCGTGATGAGATGGCGCTCAGAGGTTTGATAGTGCGAGATATCTGTGAGAAACCCTCAAATTTCAGAAGTGATATAAGCCTTCCGGCTTTTCTTCTTGAGCAGGGAATCATAGCGGTCTCTGAGGTTGATACACGAGCTCTTACTCGACATATACGCAGTCATGGCGCACTGAAGGCGGGTATCTCAACACGTGATACGGACAAGGTGAGCCTTCTGGATAAGGTAAGGAACTCACCTGCCTTGAATGGTTTGAACCTGGCACAGACGGTCAGTGTCAAAGAGCATACCGCTTATGCGTCTAACCCGGCGTCTTTTCTGTCCCTCCACAATGAGGCGACGATTCCGTCACAGAGAGTTGTTGTGTACGACTGTGGTGTCAAATATGGCCTCTTGCAAAATCTTACTCGTGTCGGTTGTTCGGTAGAGCTGGTGCCATGGGATACTCCAGCAGAAGAGGTACTTTCAATGCGACCTGACGGAGTCTTTTTCTCAAACGGTCCCGGAGATCCGGAACCGATTGAGGCTACGATACATGCAGCGCGCAACTTACTGGGAAAAGTGCCACTCTTTGGCATCTGCCTGGGACATCAGATAATGGGAAGGGCTGCAGGTGCACAGACTGAAAAACTCAAGTTTGGTCATAGAGGAGCAAATCATCCGGTCATGAACCTCTATACCAATAAAGTGGAGATAACTACACAGAATCACGGTTTTGGTATTCTTTTTGAGTCAATAGGACCCCTCGTCCCCGAGCTTTCGGGTGGTGAACGAGAACATCCGAATGATCTGCGTTATTGGGTAAAAAGACGGATCGCACCGGTGGTTGAGTCAAGGGATTATGGGCGGGTCGTGCTTACGCATGTCAATCTCAATGACGGAACAGCAGAAGGTATCGTGTTTAGAGATCTCCCTGCGTTCAGCGTGCAATATCATCCTGAGGCAAGTCCAGGGCCAACCGATGCATATTATCCCTTCAGGTCATTTGTGCGCCTGATGAGCGGGCACGTAGACTATCTGGATTTTGATTCTACCGTCAATCGTCTCAGGGGGTGGAGGTAATGCCAAGACGTAACGATATACACAAGATACTGATAATCGGTTCGGGTCCTATCGTTATAGGACAAGCTTGTGAGTTTGACTACTCCGGTGCTCAGGCATGCAAGGTGTTGATGGCTGATGGGTTCGAAGTCATACTCGTCAACTCTAATCCGGCTACTATCATGACAGACCCGCGTATGGCAACGCGTACCTATGTGGAACCGGTAACTCTCGCGTCACTCACACGTATCATAGAAAAAGAACGTCCTGATGCTCTCTTGCCAACACTTGGTGGACAGACCGGGCTTAACTGTGGCATTGCGCTGGCCAAAAGCGGGGTCTTGGCTACCTATGGCGTGGAAATGATTGGATGTAGCCCTGAAGCAATAGAAAAAGGAGAGGACCGGCGGGCCTTTGCAGAAGCTATGGCTTCTATTGGACTTGCCTGTGCCCGTTCGGGTTATGCCTATACGGTGGAAGATGCAGAGAACCTGGCAGAGCACTTAGGTTATCCCGTAGTTTTGAGACCTTCCTTTACCCTGGGTGGTGCCGGTGGCGGTATTGCCTATGAGAGAGATGAACTGCGCGAGATCATTGCTCAAGGCCTTGACCTGAGCCCTGCCGGTGAAGTACTGGTAGAGGAGAGCATACTTGGTTGGAAAGAGTACGAGATCGAGGCTATGCGTGACAAGGACGGCAACGGTATCATCATTTGCTCTATTGAGAATTTTGATGCCATGGGCGTACACACAGGAGACTCAATCACCGTGGCTCCGGCCCAGACACTTACCGATGTCGAATACCAGAGAATGCGCGTTGCATCGCTTGCGATCCTCAACGCTATCGGGGTAGAGACAGGAGGTTCAAATATTCAGTTTGCGGTGAATCCAACAGACGGACGTATGATCGTTATTGAGATGAACCCGCGAGTTTCCCGTTCTTCTGCACTTGCGTCAAAAGCCACAGGGTTTCCGATAGCCAAATGTGCCGCCCTGCTCGCAGTGGGATACACGCTCTCTGAGATGGAAAACGATATCACCAAGGTAACTCCGGCCTGTTTTGAACCGAGCATTGACTATTGTGTGGTAAAGGTACCACGGTTTACCTTTGAGAAGTTCAAAGGCGCCGATACCACGCTGACCACTCGTATGAAAGCGGTAGGAGAGGTCATGGCCATAGGCAGGACCTTTGAGGAGGCTTTTGGTAAGGCGCTGCGTTCACTCGAAAACGGGCGTAATGGGCTGGGAGCAGATGGCAAAGACGAATTTGATGAGCAGGACTTTGACTCTCTGGTGGGTATACCTACGGAGGAACGGATCTATTACATTGCCGAGGCGCTCAGACGTGGTTGGAGTATCGATCGACTTCATGAGGTTACTGCTGTTGATCCATGGTTTCTCACGCATATGGCCAAGATGGTGGCTGCCGAAGAATACCTCAGGTGCACAACGCTTGATGCGATAAGCTTTCATGAATTGCGCAGTGCCAAACGTCTCGGCCTCTCCGACGTGCAGATCGCCTCTCTGCTCAGCAGTACCAGACAAGTCACAGAGAACAGCGTCCGCGCCATGCGCAAGGAGCTTGGAGTAGTGCCTGTTTTTAAAATGGTGGATACCTGTGCCGCAGAATTTCCCAGCTCTACAAACTACTATTACAAGACTTACGAGGACGAGACAGAAATCCTGCCTTGCGAGAAGAAAAAAGTAATGATTCTGGGCGCGGGTCCCAATCGTATCGGACAAGGTATTGAGTTTGACTACTGCTGTGTACATGCCAGCTATGCGCTTTCTCAGGCAGGGTATGAGACCCTTATGGTCAACTGTAATCCTGAGACAGTCTCAACCGACTATGACACCTCGGACAGGCTCTACTTTGAGCCTCTCACGTACGAGGATGTTATGGACATCATCGATGCTGAGCAGCCTGCGGGTGTTGTAGTGACCCTCGGAGGGCAAACACCACTGAAACTGGCCCGGTCGCTTGAAGCTGCGGGAGTACCCATCCTTGGCACCAAACCCGAAGCCATTGATCTGGCGGAGGACAGGGAGCGTTTTGCCGCCCTGCTTGATGAGATGGACATCCGCTACCCAGCAGCGGATACGGCAGAAAGCATCTCGGAGGCACTTGAGGTGGCAGGTAGATTGGGATTTCCTTTGCTGGTGAGACCAAGTTATGTGCTTGGTGGCCGAGGTATGGAAATCGCCTACGATGGCCAACAGTTGGAGCAGTACATGCAGACTGCCGCACGGGTCTCTCCCGATCACCCGGTGTACCTGGACTCATTTTTAGAAGGTGCCATCGAGGTGGATGTCGATGCCCTCTGCGACGGCGAAGAAGTGTACATTGGCGGTATTCTCGAACATATCGAAGAAGCAGGCATCCATAGCGGAGACTCCAGCTGCTGTCTTCCTCCCTTCAGTCTTTCTACCGCTTTGGAAGAAAAGATCAGAGAGAGCACCATCCGACTCGCTCTGGCGGTAGGAGTGCAAGGATTGGTGAATATCCAATATGCTGTCAAAGACTCGATTCTCTACGTGATTGAGGTCAACCCACGCGCGAGTCGTACTGTACCGTTTACCTCCAAGGCAAGTGGTGTACCGCTGGCTCAGGCCGCAGCGCTTGTAATGGCGGGAGCATCCATCGCATCGCTTGCATTGCCGCCTGATACCAGGGCACTTGGACACTATGCGGTTAAGGAGGCAGTCATGCCGTTTGGCCGTTTTCCCGGAGCCGACATCGTACTTGGTCCGGAGATGAAGTCCACCGGTGAAGTCATGGGAATAGGAGCGTCCTTTCCTGTTGCCTATGCCAAAGCTGCACTTGCCATTGATTACTCGCTGCCAACCGAAGGCACCGCTTTTATCAGTGTCTGTGACCGCGACAAACGCGACGTGGTGAATATCGCCACCTACCTGTATCACCTCGGATTTACCTTGGTCTCTACTGAAGGTACTGCCCGCGCGCTTGAAGCCGCAGGTCTTCCTGTGAGACGGGTAAGACGTGTTCAAGACGAACATCCTCATATCGGCGATGAGATCGCTCAAGGGCAGATTGATTTGATGATTAATACCCCTTTTGGCAGAGAGACACGCTCCGATGGATTCTTTCTTCGTTCCGCAGCTGTACGTCATGGCATCTGCTACGCAACGACCCTTGCAGGCGCTAATGCGATGGTGAGGGCAATTGAGATTGCTCTTCGAAACAAGCAGGGCTCAGATGACCTCGCTCCCATAGCACTTCAGGATTTTGACCAATGGAGTGTGATCGGACATGAAGGATAATCCTGCCCTGGTTCTTGCCCACAATCAGATTGCATCAAAACTATGGAAACTCGTGCTCGCAGTTGATGACATCCCAAAGATAGTCAAACCCGGTCAATTTGTTCAGGTACAACTTGGCACACACACCGAATTCATCTTACGAAGACCCTTCTCTGTTTATACGGTAATGGCAGACGAGCAGAGCGGGCAGTCTTGTCTCGTACTTGTGTACCAGGTAACAGGCAGGGGTACAGCGTATCTTACTGGCTTCAAAGAGGGCGACAGGCTTAAGGTACTGGGACCTCTTGGCCGGGGGTGGCAGCCGCATGAGGATATCAGGCATGCCCTGTTGGTAGGAGGTGGGGTTGGGTGGGCACCCCTGTCCCTCCTTGCGGAGAGATTGCAGGCAAAACAGGTAGAAGTACATGCTCTCATAGGTGCACAGACGGCTGAGAACCTCACTGTGTTTGCCGCGCAGCCACAGAGGAGTCACTGTGCTGAATCAAACTTGAAAAACGAGACAGTCCTGGGTAGTCACGACAAAAAGACTGCACGGTATAACACCGGGAATGCTGCTCAAGGTGGCGAGTCTGCAGATGAGGCTTTTCTCAAACAAACAGCACCGGATGCTTACGTTGAGCACTTTGCAACCGATGACGGGAGCAGGGGATACCACGGTTTTACTACCGATCTGCTGCCAGAGCTGCTTTCTACGTACGATTTTGACTACATTGCCACCTGCGGTCCTGAAGCCATGCAGAAAAGGGTTGCTGAGTTGGCTTTCCGCGCAGATATATTCTGTGAGGTCAGTCTGGAGCGTCGTATGGCGTGTGGTATTGGCTCGTGCCTGGGGTGTGTCGTAGAGACAACACAGGGTAGAAAACGTGCCTGTGCTGACGGGCCGGTATTCAATGCTTTGGAGGTGTGCTGGTGAGCCTGATACTGCGCACTGACCTGGGTGGGCTTTCCATGAGGAATCCTGTTACTGTTGCTTCGGGAACCTTTGCCTCAGGCAGGGAATATGCCAAACTCTGGTCGCAGCTAATGGGGAAGCAGATGTCTTCTGCTCAAAATGAGGGGGACTCATCGTTAGATACTCGGGATACCCCGTTGAGTGTCCTCGGTGCGATTACCACCAAAGGAGTCTCATCAGAACCCTGGAGTGGTAACAGCGGCATTCGCCTGGCCGAGACACCCAGTGGCATGCTTAACTCCATAGGACTGCAAAATCCGGGGGTAGAGCAATTCTGTTCATATGACCTGAGATGGCTTGCTGCACAGAATGTGCCCGTCATTGTTAACGTCAGTGGACATAAGAGCGATGAATACGCCCAGGTTATCAGTCGTCTGGAGCAAGAAGAGACCGTTGACGCCTATGAGATCAATATCTCATGCCCTAATGTGGAGAGCGGAGGCATGAGTTTTGGCACCGATACACTGGCTGCAGCACAGGTCACCGCTCTGTGCCGTGCGGCTACCAAACGCCCTCTTATAGTCAAACTCACACCCAATGTAACGGATATTACCGAAATAGCGCGGGCAGTTGAGGCCGCAGGCGCCGATGCGCTCAGTTTGATCAACACGGTCGCGGGAATGGCTATTGATACCCAAAAGCGAAGTAAGATCTTTGAGAGAGGCATGGGAGGGCTTTCCGGTCCTGCTGTCAAACCTGTTGCGCTCTATGCCGTGTATCGTGTGTATCAAGCAGTCAAGGTGCCTCTTCTCGGTATGGGTGGCATCCGTACACCCCTGGATGCCGTAGAATTTATGCTCGCTGGTGCCACTGCTGTTGCGATAGGCACTGCTCACTTCATAGACCCGTGTGCCTCTCTGGTAGTGCTTGAAGGACTCAAAAGCTGGTGCGAAGACGAGGGTGTCCAGGATATCAAGCAGCTTGTCGGGGCGTTGGAATAGAGTACGGGCGATTATGGAAAGCCACACTGTGTTGAGAGAATTGACGGGAAGGGGACTGGTCCGCGTGAATAATCCCAATGACTACGGAGGAATGCATGGATGCTTCTGAAAAGATTATTGTAGCCTTGGATACGACTGCCAACCAGGCACGTGAACTGGGGGCGACTTTGTCCGGTCATGCGCGTTGGCTTAAAGTGGGTATGACCCTGTATTATCGTGCAGGTCCTGGTATCGTGTCCGAACTCAAGGATCTGGGATATCAGGTATTCGTCGACCTCAAATTGCACGACATTCCACACCAGGTACGTGGTGCTGCCCGGGCAGTTGCTTTGGCAGGAGCCGATATGTTCACCGTACATGCGTCCGGCGGCCTTGCCATGATGCAAGCCGCCTGCGAAGGTGCAGAAGAGGCCTTAAGCGTAGACGGAGCGCAACACAATGGCAAACATCCTCTCTGCCTTGCGGTGACGGTGCTTACCTCACTTGATACTGACACACTTGCATCCGTGGGCGTTGCTACAGACATGCCTGCTCAGGTCAAACGCCTGGCAGCTCTAGCAAAACAGGCAGGGATGGACGGTCTTGTTTGTTCGCCGCAGGAAACTGAACTGGTAAGACAGGAGGTGGGGCACAGCATGACTGTCGTCACACCTGGAGTTCGTCCCGCAGGAAGCACGTCGGGAGATCAGGCACGTGTGATGACACCTGCAGCAGCGTTACGCGCGGGAGCTGATTATCTTGTCATAGGAAGGCCTGTTACCGAGGCAGCAGACCCACGTGCTGCATTTGAGGCCATTGTAAAGGAGATGAGGGCATGAAAACGAAGGAACAGATACTCGCGACCTTTACGGAATGCGACGCACTTTGTACTGGCCACTTTGAACTCACCAGTGGACGCCATAGCGATACGTATATCCAGTGCGCGCGGGTTTTGGAGCACCCTCGTCTTACCAACGAGTTAGCGAAGGAGGCCGTTACCCGTCT
>JAVBUQ010000122.1:0-10088 GCA_031555185.1 Coriobacteriales bacterium | reverse complement strand
CGCGTGGAACCTGGGAGAAGTCTTCTCTCCTGGCGCAAGAACGCAACCTTTGCTGTCAGCGGCCTCTCCTTCTCTTACGGAGAGTATGAAGCGCTGCACAGACTCTCCTTTGAAGTAACGGGCCCTCAAAAGGTCGGAGTCGTTGGTACAAGTGGTGCAGGCAAAAGTACTTTGATACAGCTACTCGGTGGCTTTACCGCACCTGACCACGGTGTGTTTTCTCTCAATGGCTTATCTGTGGATAACCTTGGCCTGCCCGAGTGGCAAAGCCACATCGCCTACCTGCCGCAGGAACCCTATCTCTTCCACGCAACGTTGCACGAGAACATTGCCTTCTATCATCCCGAAGCTACCCGCAAAGAACTTGAAGAAGCGGTAGCAGTGGTAGGTCTTCAAGACCTTATTGATGAGCTGCCACAGGGCATTGATACCCCTGTCGGCGAGGGTGCACGTGCGTTGAGTGGTGGCCAGGCACAGCGGGTTGCTCTCGCACGAGTCTGCCTTGATGCCAAACGCTCGATACTGCTTTTTGACGAGCCCACAGCGCACCTTGATATTGAGACCGAACTGGAGCTCAAACAGAGAATGCTCCCCCTTATGCAGGACAAGCTGGTGTTTTTTGCAACCCATCGTCTCCACTGGATGCACGACATGGATCTCATCCTGGTATTGGATAACGGGCGAATCGTCGAATGTGGCACGCTTGAGGAATTACGTTTGCGCAACGGCTTTTTTACCTCGCTTGTCAAACAAATGGTTGAGAGGAACATAAAAGGAGGTGAACATGAGCGATAACCCGGATAACAGAGGCGGAGCACATAAACCAACCCGCGGAAAACGTCAGCCTCAGATGGACCGCTGGATCATACCCTTTTTCAAGCAATACCGCGGAGCACTTTGCCTTGCGTTGTTCCTCGGTATACTGACCTTTGCCTTTGCCAGTGCCCTCATGTTCACTTCGGGTTATTTGATAAGCAGGGCTGCGGAGGCTCCCGGCAACATCATCGTCATCTTCCTGCCCATTGCGCTTGCCCGTATCTTTGGTGTAGGAAAACCTGTACTGCATTACCTTGAACGACTGACGAGTCACAACTGGATTCTTCGTATGACCTCAAATCTTCGCCTCAAACTCTATAACGTGCTGGAGAAGGATGCGATTTTCCTCAAGCAGCGTTACCGAACCGGCGACATACTGGGATTGTTAGCGGAGGATATCGGACACATACAAAATCTCTACTTACGCAGCATCTTTCCCTTTATCATCGCGTGGATACTTACCTTGTTGGTCATCATTTTTCTGGGATTCTTCTCTCTCTGGTTTGCCTTGGTCATGCTGCTTCTGCTGGGTATTGCGGTAGTGTTGATTCCCTTGGTGTCAGCACTTTTGAGTGGGGCACACCAGGCGCGTCGCAAGGTTATGAAGCATGAACTTTACGAGCACCTTACCGACAACGTCCTGGGTGTCTCTGATTGGATCATTGCCGGGCGAGGCAAAGAGTATGTGCACGCATATCGGGATTCGGAAGAAAGACTGCGAAGCGTGGATGCGCAACTTAACCGGGCATCGCGAAATCGCGACCTGGTAATGCAAGTTCTGTATGCCGTCATCGTTGTTGCACTGCTTGTGTGGTCGGGCATACAGTTTGGCGGGGCATATGGCGGAGCAGCCAATTGGATCGCTGCCTTTGTGCTGGGATTCTTCCCTCTTATCGAAGCCTTTGCTCCTCTTCCTGCTGCAGCTGTGGAAATGAACAACTATCGCGATTCAATCGATCGGCTGAATGAGTTGCCAGATGAGGACTCTGAAAACAACGCTGAGAGGGCAAATCAGAACAACTGCCCTTTGCAAACGGAGCAACGGACACCCGCGAGTAAAGAAAAAGGGATCGAAAACAAAAACACTGCGTGCAGCGATCAGAAGATAAGCGAGCTTTCAGGCGGTTGTTTTGATCCGCTCAGCAACTTACCGCAAGCACCCTTCTCTCTCAGCATTGAGAACCTGTCCTTTGCATACCCACAGTCTTCACGTGAGGTGATAAGCAACCTTGATCTTAACATCACACCCGGCGAGAAACTGGCGATCCTCGGACGGAGTGGCTCGGGCAAGAGTACGCTTGCCGCGTTGGTGCGCGGAGACCTCATCCCAACTACCGGCTCAGTCTCGATACAGGGCGTTGCCACGTGCTCACTCGGAGAGAACATCACTGCTTTTATCGGTGTCATTCAGCAGCAGACCTACCTCTTTAATGCAACACTTGCGGAGAATCTGAGGATAGGAAATGCTTCAGCCACAGATGAGGAACTCTGGAACGTTCTCAAAAAAGTTGGACTAGAGAAAATGGCAAAGCGTTTGCCTGAAGGTCTTGCTACCATGGTTGACGAGGCAGGGCTACGTTTTTCCGGTGGAGAGCGTCACCGCATTGCCTTGGCGCGGGTGCTTCTTCACAACGTTCCTCTTGTTATTCTTGATGAACCTACCGTAGGCCTGGATCCTCTCACAGAACGGGATTTGCTGAACACCATCTTTGAGACCCTGAAAGACAAAACAGTCATCATGATTACGCACCACCTTCAAGGAGTGTCCTTGATGGACAGAGTCATCTTTTTAGAAGACGGTTCACTTAAACTCTGCGGCACTCCAGACGAACTGGCCCGGAGCAACGCCTATTATCAAAAACTCCAGGCCTTTGATACAGGCATTGCAGGTTAGGAGAGCGGTCTTCAAGCGTATCTCAATCTCAATCTTAATCTCAATCTCAATTAGCGATAATACTTTGGATATTCAACCACTATCCCCAACTCCCCCTGTATGCCTTCAAGACTCGCTTTGGTGAGACCAGCCAGTCCACGATAAAATGGCTGTGTTGTCGCAGCGACAAGCTGGTCAAGAAAATGAGACGACCAGGTAAGGAGGTGCAAACGCAAGAATTCCTCAAGCAGTTCCGGTCTGTTCCCAGCTATCCAACCCATCTGGAGAAGCATAAGCCCAATGTGGTCTTCAGGTGTTTTTTCATCCTGCAGGCGTTGAATGCCCTTATTTTTCATCCAGGTATTCAGATCAAGCGTGCTTTTACCAAAGACGACACCGTCGCGATCTGTATACACCGACCCCCAGGGAGGCGCAGGCTTGAGAGCTGGGCCGATAAAGAGTCTTCTATACGCCCACACGAGGTCCTCTGAGTCGATGCCCTCTGCCAAACCCTCCTGCATCTCTGTAAGAGAAGCAAAGGCAGCTGACTTCTTCACAAAAGGCCAGTCCTCTGCTGCTTTCTCAGGGTCCAGGTCTTTGATAGCTTCAAAGGCTGGCCCTCCCTCCCCCTTAAGGGGGTCTTCCAGATAAAAAAGTCCCAGTGTCTGTCCCACAAACATTACCTGGTCATATAAAACACGCTCGTTGAGAAAATCACTCATGCTGCTCCTTCGTTTCTTTTGTATAGGCTGTCCGATCACCCTACACTTCACTCACCTTATTCATATTCATGTCATCAAGCTCTACCTCTTCCAACAGATCAAGCAGTTCCTGTTTTTTATGGATAGCAAGCTTCGTATAGATATGTTTTGAATGGGTCCTTACCGTGTTTTCTGAGATCACCAGCTTGTCGGCTATGGTCGCCACATTGTTGCCTCGGGCAATAAGCTCCATGACCTCTGCTTCGCGCGAGGATAGCTCAAATCGGTCGCGCAGTACAAGACACTGTTTGGTAAATCGGTCCCTTATGGTTCCATAATCCTCTGAGGGAGACGGCCTGTATCGCCGCATCTTCTGATTATCCGCCGACTTTCTGGTCTTGCTCAGTTGTCTGCTGTCCTCTGCGTCACGCCTGCTCAGAGCAAAACTCGACGAATTAACAGCCTTCTTAAGGGAGAGAAACTCAATAGGATCAGCGCCTGTTACGGCTTTTCCCGAGAGACTTCTGAAGAGTGTTCCGCTCGCTACCAGAAGTGTCATACCCAAAACGTAGCTTGAGAATATGGCTATGATAAACAGCCAGTCAGCCTCAAAAACAGTAAGCGTGTCTGAAAGCCACCCTAAGAGAAAACCCAGGTTCTGCATGAGATAGGTCACGCTGCCAAAGAATGCATAGATGAATACCGGATTAATACCGCGGTCTCGAGAGATTTGTGCGCTTTGCATCATCATGAGCATGAGCACCAGTGAGAAGATCATGTAAGTCAAAGCAGCAAACACGTTCAGATAGAACGCGCCCAAAAAGGGAAGCAAAAGAAATCCTGTAATGACCAGGGGATATACCACTCTGAAAACAGACGTAAGGTTAAAACGAAAACTGAAGCGGAACCACACGATAAGAAGAACCACAGCGGAGATCAATGAGCCAAGCATAGAGCCAATGTTTACGATCTCAAAGACTTCCTGATGCAAAAGCGCTATTCCTCTTATGACACCACTCGCAAAGGCAAGCGACCCAACACAGAGAGCACTTCGCCAATGGTCGCTTATTGTTTGCTTATACACCTTTGGATGATTTCTGGGAACGTCCTCAAACATCGGCTGATCGATCCTCATCTCCCTTACGCTCAATGACACGCTCAACGCGCAAAGGGGCACGAAGATCAAGGGAATAAGAAACGCCGTGAGTGCAATGGGAACCAGGTGAAGAACAAAATAGAGCAGGGGGGCAAGAGCCGTTCCGATGATCAAGCGAAGATTGCCCGCGGCTGAATCAAGCGAGGCAAAGTAGCGTTGCCACAACATGAACATCCCTGCGCACCCAACGCCCAGGAGAATACCGCCACCCGCTGTCAGAATAATAGTGATCTCAAAAAGATACATAGCCCCAATAAGGCAGATCGATCCGGCAAAAACCAGCAGCGCGCTGAGCGAAACAAGCATGTTGCGGGCACCCCGGGGAAAAAAGTACGACCCAAAGACACTGGCAACAAAGGCTCCCCCAAAAGCCAGTGCCTGCGCAAGAAAGAAGGTAAGGGTCACCGCATCTGTCTGAAACTCAAGAGGAAGGAACGGAAACACGCCACCCCAGATTGAGGTAGCGTTTATCGTCAGAAAGAGTGCGTATCCCCAGCTTGAAACATGTGGCTTCAAAGCCGAAAGCATAGAACTTCTCCTCAAAATGTCTAAAGCAAGAGCCTGCCAGAGAAATGCCGATTCGTTATCTGCGTGCCCTCTTGTGAGCCACCTGCATCAGGCTCTTTTGTGCGGGCACCTGCGCTACTTTCAGCGATGTAGGCACCCTTACAGGCAAAGCTGAGGCAAACTGGACACAAGATGACGTGCAGTGAGTAATTCGGCGCTTCCTTTATCATGCTAATGGATTATGATGCGCTATACCAGTGCTTTATCCTTAAATCACATACAGTATGCGATTGTTTCCTTTGCCATATTAGGTATTTTCAATGTATTGGCATGTGGAAAAGAGGAGCGACAGTCCGGCTTGGACTGTCGACGGAGCAGCAGACGAACACGTACAGCTACGCACGTGGTAGTACGAGGGTTAGCACGCTCCAGAGACTTGCAAGAAGGAGGAAACATGAGCAAACAAGAAAAAAGTGGCCTTTCTCGAAGAACGTTCGTCAAGGGATCACTCGCCGGACTTGCCATAGCCGGCGTAAGCGTTGCAGGACCTGTCTCGCTTTTTGGGTGCAGCTCTGACTCAGATTCGGGAGCAAACAGCGGAGAGGGTACAGCAGATACCATTGCCTGGAGTCAGTGTAATGTTAACTGTGCCAGTAACTGCATTTTTCAGTGGCATTCACAGGATGGTAAGATCGTTTACATGGAATCTGATAACACAGGTGACAGCGATCTACAGGCACGTGCCTGCCTTCGTGGTCGTTCGATGAGGCGGTGGATCAACTCTCCTGACAGGCTTCAGTATCCTATGAAGCGCGTGGGGGCACGAGGCGAAGGCAAATTTGAGCAGATCAGCTGGGATGAGGCAATCGACACTATTGCCGAACAGCTCAAGTACACCATCGACACCTATGGCAACGCTGCCATACATAAGATCTATGCGACCGGTATGTACTCCACTACCGGTAACCCCACCATGAGGCTTCTCAATCTACTCGGTGGGGCATTGGTAGAGAGCTACGACTATTCCACCAATATGATGAGCGCGGTAATGCCTTATATGTACGGCGCTGACTTCTCGCCCTATGACAATGTACATGCTTCGTCCTTCAGCGAAGCTGAGCGTGCCTCTGACCTTGTCGTTATGTTTGGCAACTCTCCTGCTGAGACTCGCATGGGTGGAGCAAATGCCGTCTGGGATTTTGCCCGTGTTCGTGAAGCAGTGTACGGCAGAGGCGGAAAGATCGTCAGTATAGACTATCGTCTCAATGAGACGAGTTCAGGTTATCCCGATGAGTGGCTGCCCATACGCCCCGGAACCGACGCGGCACTGGCAAGTGCAATAGTCCATGAATTCATCATCAACGGCCAGGCAGACACCGAGTTTCTGCATGCGGCCTGTGTTGGTTTTGACGAAGAGACCATGCCCGAAAGCGCAAAAGGCCAAAACAAGTCCTACACCGATTACATCATGGGTACTGGTTATGACATGGTAGAGAAGACCCCCGAATGGGCTGCGCCTATCACGCAGATCCCCGCAGACAGAATCAGAGAGCTCGCAAACGATATTGCCTCAGCTGAAGCTCCCTATATCTGTCAGGGTTGGGGATCTCAGCGTCATACCAATGGCGAAGACACCGCGCGCGCCATCTGTATGATCCCCATTGTGAGTGGCAAGATCGGCCTCCCCGGTACTAATACCGGCATGCGTGAGGCAGAGCCTCCGACGTATCTGGTAGGAGCGTTGCCCGCGGGTGACAATCCGGTGGAAGTCACTATCCCCTGCTATCAGTGGCTTAATGCCATAGATCACGGTAAAGAGATGACCGCACTCAACGCAGGAATACAGGGCGGCGAGGAGCTGGGCACCGACATCAAATTCATCTGGGACTATGCTGGTAACTGTCTCACCAACCAACATGGTGATATCAACTACACGCATGACATCCTGGTTGACGAAAGCAAGTGCGAGTTTATCCTGGTATGGGACACCGTTTTGACTGACTCGGCAAAATACGCCGACATCCTTCTCCCCGATGCTATGCGTGCGGAGCAACTCAATATGCAAACACAGGGCTACGGGGAGTATTACACTGCTGTTGTAGTGGGTGGACCTGCCCAGGAGCCCTCTTTTGAGAATCGCTCAAGCTATGATGTCATGGCCGATATTGCCGACAGGTTTGGAGTGAAAGAGGACTTTACCGAAGGACGCACACATGACGAGTGGGTACAGTTCCTTTACGAAGAAGGAGCTTCCACAGATCCTGACATGCCCTCCTGGGACGAGATCAAGGAACAGGGTATTTACAAGGTTGCGCTTCCTCCTGCCATTGGCCTGGAAGCTTTTCGCAGCGATCCTGTGGCCAACCCGCTTTCAACGCCCTCCGGCAAGATCGAGATCTATTCCGAGGATCTGGTAGAGGTCGCTAACACCTGGGAGCTAAGAGAAGATGAGGTCATCAATCCTATTCCGGTCTTTACACCGGGTCCGGATGGTTATGGGGCGGTAAGTGAAGAGTATCCTCTCTATTGCTGTGGCTTCCACCATAAGAGTCGTGTTCACTCTTCCTTTGGTTTTATACCCGAACTTGAGCAGATCGCCCGCCAGCAGACCTGGATCAACCCAACAGACGCCGAGGCGAGAGGTATTGCCGATGGTGACTGGTGCTCCGTAAAGAGTGTTGCCGGTGAGATCAATATTGAGGCCAAGGTAACTCCTCGTGTTATTCCCGGCACCATTGCCATACCGCAGGGCGCTTGGCATCAGGCAGCTATGAACGACAAACGTATTGACGAGGGTGGCTGCGTTAACACGCTTACCACCTATCGCCCAACGCCTTTGGGAAAGGGCAATGGCCCGGCACATTCCATGATTGTCCAAGTGGCAAAGGTTTAAGGAGGCAGAGATCATGGCACAATATGGATTTTATTTTGATAATACACGCTGCACTGGGTGCAGAACCTGTGTGATGGCTTGCAAGGATTACAAGGATCTCTCAGAGACCATGACGTATCGTAAGGTCTATGACTACGAAGGTGGTACCTGGACCGCGCAGGACGATGGGAGCTATACGACCGACTCCTACGCATATCATGTTTCTGTGGCATGCAACCACTGCACCGTACCTGCCTGTATTCCTGCCTGCCCACAAAGCGCAATCTCCAAGGATGCTGATACGGGTATCGTTACCATCGATGAAGAGTTGTGTACCGGCCAGGGGCTTTGCGTAGAAGCCTGCCCTTATAGCTCACCTATGCTTGACTTTGAGATAAACAAGGCCGTCACGTGCAATCTGTGCGAAGAGCGTGGTCTGGAAGGCCTGATCCCTATCTGTGATGAGGCCTGTCCGCTCAGGGCGCTTGATTTTGGTGAGATCGAAGATCTTCAGGCAACGTATGGAACAGACGCGGCTATCGCTCCCCTTCCCCCCGCTGAGGAGACCTATCCGTCCCTGGTGATTACCCCAAGTCCTGCAGCAAAGGAACCTGGTGACACCACAGGTCGTGTAGCAAACGAGAAGGAGATTCTCGAAGTACCGGCCTTTACTCAGTAAACAGGAGCTTGTAGGTGGTGAGCCCTGCTCCTCTGGGTGTTGAGCGACAGCAGGGTATTGAGAGCCTCCTCACAAGTAGCACTTCAAGGAGATCGACCGGGTTCTTAAAGGGGCTCGGTCGATTCTTTACTCTGCAGGCTGTACGTTTCGCTCTCCTGGGCAAAGATCAGTGCACACCTCAATCAGTGCATGCACCAGTAACCACAAGGGTTTGGGTTCGTCATAGTCTCTCGCAGCGTACAAGACAAGCCGTATCGTGTGAAATCGTCAGGAAAATCCTGTACCTCATGGTATAAAAAACGTGTACCTCGTCGCAAAAGCAGGAAAGGCGTATCCTCCTCTTAGAAACCTGGTGTCATATGCATCTCGTAGAAGGCAATACGAGGGATGAACACAGCCATA
The DNA here is from genome assembly GCA_031555185.1 of Coriobacteriales bacterium. Lineage (GTDB taxonomy): Bacteria > Actinomycetota > Coriobacteriia > Coriobacteriales > UBA8131 > WQXH01. Next base: position 1,082 of record JAVBUQ010000122.1, on the reverse strand, counting down.
ACCAGACAAACGCAGGCTACTGCCAGTAAAAGGATCCTTTGTTTTCTGCTGAGGTTTTTTCTGAGCGAAAGAAACGCAAGGATAACTCCCACACCACCCAAGACACAATGTGTATATATCATGGGCAGATAGGAAGGCACCAGCTCAATTGCCGAGAACTCAAGGTTGCTTATGGCAAAAAGGCTGTTGTAGTGTACAAAAAGAAAGACCGAACCAGCCACGAGGGCTATGAGCGCAAGTATGGCGCAGGCAAGGAAAAACCGAGGTGCCTCAAGCCGAGCACCTACACAGGTCAGTACGCCTATGACAGGCCCTGCCAATAAAGCAGAGAACCAAAGGTTCACCGGCGTTAGCCACGAATCCCAGGTTATGACCGTATCTACCGAATAGGCCAGAGAGGTCATGATGACCATGGCAAGGCCAGCAATGCAGGCCAGGGCAAGCCACACACGAGAAAGTATCGCAGGGACATCTTCACGAAAAGAAAAAATCCAATAGGCTCCTGCCACTATAAGAAAGATCACCGCACACAGGACTTCATTTGAAAGAGGCGACCGCCCAATGCCAGAAAACACATGAAGGGCGTTTGAGGGGGTTCCCAGATGGGTAGCCGAGGCTATAAATCCCACCAGAACAAAGGCGTAGGGTAAAGCAAGGTAACGATTGAGACTGGCACGATTCCTTGCATCAAGCGTAAAAAAGAGCAGGGGGATCGAAGCACAGATAAAAGCAACAGTGCCACCGGGCGAGAGTGCCGTGAACACAGCAAGAGAGACGTTATCAAACCCGCTGCTCACACTACTCCCTTTCCTGTTGGATCTCTTGCTTATTTGCAATATGCCCTCCACCGCTACGCGCTCTTTCTACAGCAGGCGAGGGTTTGATAAAGAGGTTTGGCGAGGTAAAACTCGAGTTGGGAAGAGGTGGGATCTCTCGTTCGGTGCGGGGATAATCCTGTCTGATCTCTTCGACCAACCTGAACTCAAGTGCTCGGAGAGGACATGCTTGTGCACAGATGCTCTCCTTACCCTCGGTTATGCGCTCTCGGCATCCATCGCATTTGCTGCTCTTATGCGCTTTTT
>JAVBUQ010000050.1:0-16267 GCA_031555185.1 Coriobacteriales bacterium | reverse complement strand
ACATCAACGACGATAGCAGAAATATTATCCAGTCCTCCGCCTTCACGAGCGGCGGCAATCAGCTCATCGCAGGCTGCTTGCGGATCAGCTATGGCGGTAAGGATGGAGGTAATCTCTTCATCGGGGACCATGCCATACAGGCCGTCGGAGCAGATAAGGAGCCTATCGCCTATCTGGGCCTCCAGCTCATAGATATCAGCCTCTGTCTTTGGATCCGAGCCAAGGGCACGGGTGATGACTGATCGTTTGGGGTGAGAGGCGGCCTGTTCGGGAGAGATATGACCGCCCGCGAGCAGTTCGCCAACATAGGAGTGGTCGCGGGTCAGTTGCTGCAGCGTGCGATTATGCAACAGATAGGCACGTGAGTCACCTACCTGTGCAATAAGGAGACGAGTGCCATCAAGAATAGCAACAGTAAGGGTTGTTCCCATGCCGGGGCGCCCGACGCCATTTTCGGCAGCCTCGATGATGGAGCGGTTGATAGTGCGCACTGCATCGATAAGGGCGTTGGCATCACAGATGAGAGGAGCGTTCTCGGCCAGGATGTCTATCGCCAGCTCAGAAGCCACCTCACCTGCAGCATGCCCGCCCATTCCGTCGGCAACGGCGTAGAGTGGCGGCTGCACAATGAGAGAATCCTCATTGTGCTCACGTACGCATCCAATGTTGCTCCGAGACCCTGCGACATGTGCCTTTTGGCTCATGAGCGACCAATCCTTAAAGTTACATCGCCAATGCTTACAAGTGAACCGGGCTCCAGTGTTGTGGGAGCAGCGATCTTCTTGCCATCAACTAGCGTGCCGTTGGTAGAACCCAGGTCTTCAACAACCAGCGTATCCGAGAACAGAGCAAAGCGTGCATGGCGCCCAGAGACGTAGTCTGCATCGATGACGATATCGGATCCTGGCGAGCGACCAACGATCAAAGGCCCCGTGATAGGCATCTTAACACCTCGTAACGCGCGAGGACCACGCTCCACAGCAACAGTCCAACGCTCGCCCCTGCGGGTTTGTCCCTTAACAAGGCCTATGCCCGTACGCATCACTGCAAAGAGGAACAAGAAAAGCAGAAGGATAAGAAGTATGCGCCCAACTAAAAGGGTTATATCAATCAATGAAGCTCCTTTTCGGCCTCGGCTTTATCGGGACGGCATCCTGGCATTCTATTCAGAACCTGGCCTCGGTCATGTATCATATATAAACTCCCTTCGGCCCGAACCTGAATATCAGGCCAATCTGCTCGCCCAGCTAAAGCCTTTTCGCCTTTGTCGGGACGGCATCCTGGCATTCTATTCAGAACCTGGCCTCGGTCATGTATCAGATTCACATTACTCTGTAAACTGCAGAACAGTAGTGCCTATGGTTATCTCATCGCCGGATTTGAGGATTGCGCTGGAGACGGGACGACCATTCATCAAGGTGCCATTTGTGGAATCCAGATCGGTGATCTTCCATCTGCCGGTTGCGTCTTGAGAGAAACGGGCATGCACTCGGCTGGCGTTGGCGTCGGCAATGACAATATCATTATCCTTGCCTCTGCCTACCGTGAGTTTGCGATGTTCAAGATGATGTGACCTCTGTTCAGACAGATTGTAGAGCATAGCCTGACCTATTACCGCGGATTCTTCCTGCTCGTATCCGTTCAAAGAGTAACCTCTTGGTGCAGCAGGCCTCATTGCAGGTATCGGAATACCAACACCGTTGCCTGGTTGTGCATCCAAAGCGCTTCTACCCAGAGAAAGGGGTGGCAAAGCGGACGAATCAGGGACATCCTCAATGTGGGCCGGAACACCCAGTCCAGCAAACTTGCCGCTGGCAGGCTGTGAGGGATAGCCGCTTTCTACACGCTGATACACGGGCGAGACGGCAGGTGATTGGACAGGAGCCTTGGCTTCGGCGACAGGCCCTTTGGGCTCCAACCCATAGTATTCTATCTCCTCGGCTCTTAACTTTTTGATTATAGGCGATGCAACTACCTCAGCAATCACATCAAAGCGGCCTTTCTTAAGCCCGGGGTCGGGGATAAAACGTACAAGGGGTCGCGTATCAAATTCCATACCGGCTTCGGTGCCTTTGGCTAAGAGATAATTCTCGATTTCTGAGGCCATGGTGGGATAAAACCCAAAAAGACGCTTATCATCGCGTTCGTTGACCAGGACATTGTACAGAGTAGGGGCATACTGCCGACCAGAGCCAACAAGCTTCTCTTTCTTCATTTGCTTCTCTGCCTTTTTAGCGATCTGTGCAGGCTCAATGGGACTAGAGAACATAGCTGCCGCTGCGCCATCTACGGCGCCTTCGACCCTATTCTCAAAGTTTGACAGAATACTCATCTTGCTCTCCCTCTGCCTTCTTCAACGTAGGGTTTAGGTTGCACGCCTAGAGCAATCAATAACAGACAAACAGCCAGAGAGATAACCAGCCTGATTATAGTAGCTGCAAAGAGCGCCACATTGTCTGTTCCGGAAAAGAGGAAGAAGGGGATGAGATACCCTGCCGCCACAATACCGGCACCACATAGCGTTGCAAGTATCCATTTTACACGGCTTTTGCCCCCAATAAGTAGCGACATAACAACAGATGCACCCAGCCAGCTTACAAAAATGAACCAAAACTCCAAAGAGGTAAAAAGGCTTATAAGTGGAATGAAGAGCTCGTTGTTATCTGGCATCTGCATAAGTGTGGGAGAGGTTCTCAGCAGTTCCTCAAGGGGAAGCAAGCCAAATTGACCGTAGATCGGCATCTCGCCAATGCCAAGAAGGGGGGCAAAAAAGGCATCGGCAATGCCAAAGGTGAGTATGGAAAGGAGCGAGCAGATAAAACAGCCAAGAGCGGCTGTGCCCAGTGCGCGTCGCCAGGTCTCAAAATAACCGGCAAAAAGTGGGAGGAGCATGGGCAGGCTTATGACTGCCAGGAGCGGTGAGAGGGTAAAGACGGTAGCATCGGTAGGGCTGCGTCTTCCGACACAGATCCACCACGCAGCGCAACCAGTGAGCACTAACATGCCAATGAGCCAGTTGCCGGTGAAGAAAAACCCAAGCACCAAACAGAGTGCCGCCAACGCCACACCAACACTGGGAACAATAAAAGCTACCAGGGCAACTATAAGCATTATTGTGAGGCGAGCCGCAAAGGCAGCATCTAAGAGTGCCGGCGTTGGGTTACCGGTATTGGCCGCCGCCGCTGTTGCTGCCTGCGCCACGGGGTCGCTGAGATAAGGGAGCGCGCTCATGGCACGCCCCGCCATACCAGCTGCAGCCACGACACAGACACAGCGTGCAAAAAAGAGTTGAGTACGAGGAGTCAGGCGATCCCACAAGGGAGGCTTTGGCCCACGAGCTGCACGCTCTTCTCTTCTGTTGGCACGGTTTTGCGCTCGCCACTGTCTTCTCTCGTTGGAGGTATCGGACCAATCATCTTCATCTTTATAATTGCCACCCCAAATAGCAATATCCTGCTGTTCTTCAGCTTCATCAAAGAGAAGTGCCTGAGTTTCTTCAATCTCTTCCATGAGCGACTCGTCGCCTGCTTCAAAAGGTAAATCGGCGGTTCCTTCAAGCAGTGCCGCTTCTTTGCCCGCCCATGCACTTACCAGTGACTTGAGCCTACGGCGACCAGGGCTGATCCTTCCCAGATGCGGTCGTAACCCCAGCCAAAACTCCGACACTGAGGAGGGGCGTTTTTCTATTTGAGGGCTTAAGGCATTCATGAGCGTTTCGTCTATGCTGCCATCAAGGATCGGGCGGAGCTCAGAAGGTAAGGCAAAGGTGCCGCTGATAATACGTTCCAAGGACTCGCGAGGGCTCAAGGCAAAGAAGGGATTAACTCCGGTGAGCAATTGATAAGAAAGCGCAGCGAGGGCCCAGACATCGGTACGTATTTCCACTGAAGCACCGGTAAGTTGTTCTGGAGGCATATAGCCAATGGTGCCTCCCTGGACCTCTCCAAAGCCATGGGCACCGGCAAGTTCCGCCAGACCAAAGTCACTTACCTTGATATGCCCGGACTGATCAATGAGTACATTGGCTGGTTTGATATCCAGGTGCAGGACCTGATTCTCATGAGCATATTCCAAGGCAGAGACAATACCATCAAGGATGGTTGTGGCAACATCAACGTCCAACAATTCGCTTGAGTCGGTCATGAGTTCTGCAAGGCTCGGCCCGTCGACGTTCTCCATAACGATAAGGGTCTCAGTGTCGCTATGCTCAAAGTCGTAGACACTCACGATGTTGGGACTTGAGAGCAAGGCAGCCGTGCGTGCTTCTTCCAAACTGGCAACCGGCAGGCTCGTACCGGTATTAATACGTTTAATAGCCACTCTGCGGGCAAGACGGGTATCCCAGGCAATGACAACGTCAGAAAAGCCTCCTCTTGCACGCGGAAAGAGCGGCTTATAGCGATGTGCGATGAGGTCACTTTCCATGCCCGGCACCTAACAGACGACTTCCGGGGCTTTACTGGCACAGTTAGATAGCATTTTCATGCTAGAAATTATAACAAATTACAGCTTCATCGAGACGAGTTTTGTACTTCGCTCACATTGCCCTGAGAAGAGCTATCACTTTGCCCACGATCTGCACATCGCGAGAATAGATAGGTTCCATGGATGAGTTCTGTGGTTGCAGACGGATGCGATCCTGCTCTCGATAGAAAGTCTTGACGGTAGCATCTTCATCTATCAATGCCACTACGATATCGCCGTTATCTGCTGTGTGCTGTTCGCGCACTACGACATAGTCACCATCATTGATACCGGCCTCGATCATGGAATCGCCTTTAATGGTGAGCATAAAAGAACCACGGTCTCCCACTATCTGCCTGGGAAGGGTAAAACTGTCCTCGATATTCTGGTCGGCATAAATGGGTTCTCCAGCAGCAACCTGTCCAATAAGCGGCAGCTCAATAACAGTATGTGAGCCCGTGCTCCCATAGCTACCCGTATAGTGATCAGGAGCTGGATAGGAAGAAGCAACGTCTGTATCGAGCTCGCCCAGTTCCTGCCAGCCTTTGTCCAGAATAATGATGGCACGCGCAGATTCTTTTTCTCTGCGGATATAACCCTTTTGCTCAAGGCTGGTCAAATGCGTGAAGACCGTTGAGGGCGAAGCGAGACCCACATGCTCTCCGATATCTCGAACACTGGGCGGATAGCCATGCGACTTTGAATATTCAGCTATATATTCCAGCACCTGAAGCTGGCGTTTACTGATGGTATTTCTTGCCATGGACAACTCCCTTAACGGAAACATTTGTACGAATGATAGCATGATTACATTACATATGCAAACAAATGTTCTGAGTTGTCACACAGGCTCCGAGAGGAGGTTACAGGCCACACCACTCTGAAGCGGCCAGGGCACCCCGAGCCGATGTGGCGTCTCGGGGTCCCCACAACACTCGAGCGAACGAGTGAGCGAGTGTTGTGGGGTGGGAGCAGCGAGGAGATCCGCTCGCTTTCTACTGGTTTTCAGTGCTACGAAAGCTATTCGAGCCAGCTCCGAGCGATAGCGAGCTCGGAGCCTCGAAATGCCCTGACCACCTCAGGGTGGTGTGACAAGTAACGAGGGGAGTGATCTGTAACGAGGATTGGATGGCCATGCAATACTGCTATCATGGAACGCATGCCCGAAAAACTCAAATACTCACTCATTATGTTCCTCGCCGGCAGTTGTTATGGTTTTGTGGTGCCCTTGGTGCGTACTGCTCAAAGTGAAGGGTTCCATACGGGTGACATCATGGTCACCCAGTACCTGGTGGCTGCGGCACTACTCGGTAGTATCTGTCTCATTTTCTCTCGCAGGAAGATAACGCTCAAGGATGCTTTAAAGCTGATGGGTGTTGGTATTGCTGCTGCGGGTGTGAGTTTTTGTTATTACCAGAGTTTAGAGCGCCTTTCGCCAGCCACATCGCTTACCCTGTTATTCCAATTTGTATGGATGGGAATGGCAGTGCAAGCGATACGCACACGAACGCTGCCCAAGTCATCAGCAGTTCTCACGGTTATCATCATCGTAGGTGGGGCGGTATTGGCCACAGGTCTTTTTGACGAAGGGGTCACGTTTGAGAGCCTTGATCCCTTGGGCATTATCTTCGGTCTTCTCTCCGCTGTTTGTTATACGGCGTTTTTGGTATTGGCTGGCCGTACTGCTACCTCTGTGCCTGCGGTTAATCGAGGTATGTTCAACGCATTTGGTAGTTTGTTTATCGCGTTTGCCCTTACGCCAACCTACTTTGCCAACCCGCTTTTATCTATCGATCCAGCACTGAGTGTGGCGCTGGGCATAGTCGGAATCTGTATACCGGTGGTTCTTATCGCGATAAGTTCACCCAAACTTCCTACAGGCCTTACCACAGTTATGGCATCCAGCGAACTACCAAGCGGAGTTATCTGCGCTGCGGTCTTCCTTGGTGAGCCTATCTCATTTTCGGTAGGCTTGGGAGTGGTCATTGTACTGATGGGCATTGTAGTGTCTGAGTTGGAGAGCTTGCGTGTATACCTGAAAGACAGAAAAAAGACTACGCATTAAGGGTTCTCCAGAAGCATCTACAGAGTACTCGTTAGAGAACTCCCCAGAAACCTCCCCAGAAACCTCCCCAGAGAACTCCCCGGAAATGCCTCCCCAGAAACGCCTCCCCAGAAACGCCTCCCCATAAACGCCTCCCCATAAACGCCTCTCCAGAAACCTCTTCAAAGACCCTGCCGGAGAGCCCGTCAGACGCAACTAAGTACGGCTGTGTTATTCTGATATTATGCAGGATGCAGCTACAAACGGAGAGAGGTAGGCGCTATGGGACTCTTCGACAAAGCCTTCAGTAAGGGTTTGGGCGATGCACTTGGTGGGGCGTTAGGCAGCAAGGTCACCGATGCCATGGATGCTCTTGAGCAGGCTACAGGTCTGGATTTTAATGGTGACGGAAAGCAGAGAGGCGCAGGAGACGTCTTTGGATCGATGCACGAGGGTTCTGCAGTACCGGGTCAGCAAGAAGTGCAACAGCAGGCCTTGCAACAGACGGATAGTAATTGGTCTGCAGGCCAGATCACCGACAAGCACTACTTTGAAGAGATCCTGTCCAGCAGTTTTGGCAACTATGTCGTGCATGAAGACGTACCAGTCTCTACATTTGGTGGAGAAGGCAAACCCTACAACTTTGCTTTATACCAGGGCGATACGTGCGCAGGCGTCATTATGCTCGTTGAGCATAATCGCGACAACAATAGAGCCTACAAAGGAGCAAAAGCAGCCGCTCAAAACGCTGGTGTGCCTTTCATCAATTTCTATACCCATATGCCCAATGAACGTAGTTTTGTTGTGAGCCGGATCACCCGCTTGGCACAACCTCTGCAGTAAGAAACGAGTAAGCTATCAAACGCGTGAAGTATTATGTGAAGCGAGAGGGATGCAGGGATTTCCCCGCGCCTGTGGTGGGGCCAAGCGTTGTGTTTTATGTGGCGTTGCAGGCCGTTGCACTACGTTCAGCCCTGTGTCAGCAGATGCTGTCTTCAAAGCACCTCCCTCTCTTTCATACGACTGCCGATGCTCGTATGTGGGTGTCGGCAGTTGCTTATAAAGGGCCAGTGGGCCTGGTTCAGGAAGTTGCCGCATCGCGCCGCTCCCCACAGTAACAAAAGAGATGAAAGACGTTTTGTTTTTACCATAGTAGGCATTCAAATACTCTCAGTGCGTGATGCCCCTGTAGTGTGAGGAATATACTTGCCGAGCCTATTAGAAGAACTGTCCCAGCAGGATGTATGGTTGGACTATCTTGCCTATAAGCGCGAGAATGCGCACCTCAGTAAGCGAGAAGAGACTGAGCTTTTTGAATTTGTCCAGGAAAAGTCCTGGCTCCCGGCTGCAAAGCGTATGCTCATTCCTGGGAAGAGGCTTGGAATTCCAGAGAAAAAATTCATCAACAAACTAGGCACGTCCTCCAAGCGGGTGGTGTACAGTTTTGCTCATGACGAACAGCAGGTATTAAAGCTTATGGCATGGTTGCTCTATCGTTACGATGATGCCCATGCTCCCCAGTGCTACTCATTTCGCCGTGGCATCGGAGCGCATAAAGCCATCAGAAAGCTTGTCACACTACCGCAGATCGATGCGCTCTATGGTTATAAGCTTGACGTTCAGGACTACTTTAACAGCATCGATGTGGGTTTGTTGCTGCCCATTCTCTCCGAGGTGCTCAGCGATGATGAGCAGTTATATCTTTTCTTTGTTGAGTTGCTCCAAGCCGACCAGGCGTACTTTGAGGGTCGCCTTGTTCACGAAAAGCGTGGCGCGATAGCTGGTACGCCCACAGCGCCTTTTCTCGCCAATCTGTACCTGAGGGATATGGACCGTCAGTTAGCTGAGAAAGCCTGTGCCTATGCCCGCTATTCCGATGATATTATCATGTTCGCAAAAAGCGCCGCACAGAGTGAGGTATTGCGTATGCAGGCAGCAGAGCAGCTCTCTGTTTGTTGCCTCAGGCCTAATCCCAGCAAAGAAGCGCATTCCTTACCAGGAGAGACGTGGGAGTTTTTGGGTATAGCGTACCAGCGGGGTACGATAGATATCTCTACTTCAACACAGCAAAAGCTCAAAGGTAAGATCCGCCGTAAAGCACGGGCTCTCAGACGTTGGATGCTCAGAAAGGATGCCAGCTCGGAGAGAGCCATAGCCGCCATGATACGCTCGATGAACCGCAAGTTCTTTGAGCGAGGGGTCTCGCATGACCTTACGTGGAGCAGGTGGTTCTTTCCGCTGATCAATACTTCAGAGGGTCTTGCTGTGATAGATGCCTACTTGCAGCAGGAGTTGCGTTATATAGCTACGGGCAGACATAGCAAGGCAAACAATCGCATACGTTATGACTCACTCAAAGAGTTGGGATACCGGAGTCTGGTGCATGAGTACTATGCGTTCAAGCAACAGCGTAGGAATAGTTCAAGTGGCTGACAACTCCCTTTTAAGGAAAGACCTTTACTTTGCCTGGGAGCCAGCTTCTTTTATACAAAGATTCAAAATGACGGATCAACTTCTCAGAGCATATGGCTCAAATCTACCTGCGAGTTCCTTGGCAACACGGAGTTCAAGCAAGGTGCCATCCTCTGTATATTCCTCGGAAAGGATGGTGGTCTGCTCGTGCGCCAGTTGTACCAAAGCTCCTCTATCAAAGGGGATCAACACGCGTAGGAGTGTGCTCGCGGCATCTGCGTAGCGGGTGATGGTCGCAAATAGTTCCTCGGTGCCGCTGCCGTCCAAAGCTGAGAAGAGGACAGCACCAGGATGTCGTTTGGCAAGTATCTCGCGTTGGGTGTCCGTAAGCAGATCGGCTTTATTGAGTACCAGAAGTTGCGGTACGGTGTGCGCTTCTACCTCTTCCAGTACTTCCTGCACCGCGGTGATATGCGCTTCGCGCTGTTCAGCCGCAGCGTCAACTACATGCAGGATAAGATCAGCTTCACGCACCTCGTTGAGGGTGGACTTAAAGGACTCCACCAGGGCATGCGGCAGCTTTTGAATGAAACCAACGGTGTCGGTGATAGTCATCTCACGCCCATCGGGTAGTTCCAGGCGGCGGGTTGTTGAGTCCAGTGTGGCAAAGAGTTTGTCGTACACCAGAACATCGGCATTGGTAAGGCAATTAAGGAGTGAGGACTTGCCTGCGTTGGTATACCCAGCCAGTGCAAGACGGAAGATTCCCGACGACGCCCGCGATTTACGCTGGGTGGCGCGCTCGGTCTCCACCTTGGCAAGCTCGGCGGTGTATGTATCGATACGCTTACGTACCATACGACGGTCCACTTCTAGTTGGCTTTCGCCTTCGCCAAAGCGGCTGCCTACACCACCACCCATCCTGTGCCCTGCCAGGTGTGCCCACATCCCGCGAAGGCGGGGGAGTAGATACTGATTCTGGGCGAGCTTTACCTGCAGGCGGCCTTCTCGTGTGACTGCATGCAAGGCAAAGATGTCGAGAATGAGAGCAGTTCTGTCGATGATCTTGACACCTTTGATCTCGGATTCGAGGTTGGACTGCTGGGTGGGAGTGAGTTCGCAATCAAAGACCACAAGGTCGGCATCCAGGGCTGTTACCAGGTGGGCTATCTCTTCTACCTTGCCCTTGCCAACGAGAGTACGGGGATTAGTCTTCTCCAGCTTCTGGGTAGCCGTGCCAACTGCTACGGCTCCAGCAGTGGATACAAGGCTTTCAAGCTCCTTAAGGGACTCTTTGAGTGGCCACTCGTCATGTGGCAACTCAATGCCCACCAAAACAGCGCTCTCTCTCTTCTCTGCGGTCTCATACATTTGTTCAGAGCTCATGAGGTCATCCTATGCGTTTGGGCTAAAGCTGTACAAAAGGGTCTGCCATATCAAAAGTCTCACTGTCCACACGTTGCATCTCTGTCTCAACACGTTCAATGGGAGACGGAGTAGAGGAATTGCTCAACATAGATGAGTGCGAGTTACTATCCCCTTGCCCTGTGCTGGTACTGGCATAGGAAAATATCCGAGGACCTATGAAAAAGATCAAGAGAAGGATTATGATCCAGATGAGTGTTGCTACCCATTGCTTCTTCTTAGGTTCAACCGGAGTAGTGGTGCGAGTTGCGCTCGGACGAGCAGGAGAAACATCACCTTTTGCTTGCCCGGTTGGTTGGCGGGGAGAACTTGTTTTGGAAGCAGGGTATCCAGAAGGTACGGCCGACGGGACACTCGGCGCAGAGGGGGAACTGGCAGTAGGTTGCATGGAAGCCGCCGGCTGGGTACCTGGCATATATCCGGAGCTGGAAGTTGTCTGGCTTACAGCTGTCGGCATAGACGTTGTTGCCGTTTTGGCAGCTTTTTTTGCATCAGTTTGCGTTGTTGGCCGTGACATTGTCTGTGAGGAGGTGGTCATTTTTTGTGATCGTGAAGCGGTCGCCATCGACTGAGGTGAGAAGCCATACTTTTTCTGTCTGGCAGGTTTTGGCTTTTTGAAAGCCGCAGTTGAACCAGATGGTACCTCATTAACAGAAAGGGGAGAACCAGTGGGTGCCGGAGGCTCAAGGGAGGATTTGGATCTCTTAATTGAAGCATATGCTCGGGCAATGAGCTCCGAAGGACTCACTCCGTTTCCTTTGGTGTTCTCTGGTGTATTTGTCATTACACTACATTCTTCCCACTGAGTTACGTTGGATAAGGATGATTGTAGCATCAATGGCATGAGCCTATCGTATTAACCCCATAAAAAGGAGGAAGTACCAAGTGTGCAAATCCGCTCAATCGGATGACTCTTATTGGGGCGAGGCAGAAGGATGGGTTATAGCAGTAAGGAGCGTGCCAGAATAGATGGCAATCAAACAAGAAGAGCGGATCCTTCCGTCCATTACCTGAGGAAACAACTTTAATAACTGTGAACGTGTCACGGCTCAGGGGTGACGTTTGCTTCTGCAACCAAGTATCTGAGGCAATACATACATGGCGAGGCACGATGACCTCGCCATGTATTGTGGTGTTGCGTCAGCCTATTCCGGACGGAACTTGTAGTCGATGGTGCTGATGTAATAGGTCAGGGCATCACGACACAGCTGGGATACATTCTTTGGCAGTAATCCATGCAACTTGTTATAGGAGGCAAAGGCCTCAGCTGCTTCGTAGTCGGCCGCAGAGACGCTAAAGGTCTTGCGTACGCCGCCTTCAAGCTCAGCATCCTGATGGATGGCAGTAAGCTTTTTTGCATAGGCGGGCTTAGGAGAAGCGAGGATATCTGTCTCGCTTGGTTTAAAGCCTACATGCTTCATAAGCGAAGACAGAGCCTCGCGCAAGATGGCCGAGTCACTTTGCGGACCAGTCTTCTTGATCTTATTATACGCGGCCAATCTGACGATATCTGCGTACAGGTCCCTCGGGATCATAGCCGTAGGGATCTTTGTGCCACCGCTGCCCACGGTGGTCTTCTCTGCTGATTTTTCAGCATTTGAAGTAGACATAATTCAGTCCTCTCGATAATTGGGGTATGGACAAAGCTCAGAGAATATGATAACAATACTAACACAAAAATGTAAATTCATAAAGTTCTCGATACCCACTGAATGTTTAGATTAACATATTTAAGGGATTAAGGGGTAAGAGAACGGGAAGATGTGGGTAAATTTAAGAGAGGTGTTATGAAAAAGATACTGGCTGTATTACTCACTGTTTTGCTTTCGTTTTCTCTCTGCTATGGGGTGATCAATGCAGAGCTGATTGCGGCAGTTGCAAACGAGGCGCCTGTAGAAGAAGGTATCGATCAGGAGGCTCAACTCCTTGAGGACTCTGCGGTTCAGGCCACACCCGATCTTGAAGCAGACAGAGAAATTGAGGCATCTCTTGAGCAGACTGCTGCCCAGAGTACTGATGCAGGACTTGTTGAACCAACTTCTTCTGAGGGTATGAGCGAAGAGCCCTATTGGGTGAGTGATGAGGTGTATTCGCTACTTCTCAGTGAATATGAAACGGCTGCTTCAGCTGGAGACGGTACAGCGGTAATCCTGGACGCGACTCTTTCAGTGGTAGCGCTTGGCAGCGGGATCGAGAGTGTTATCAGCGTAGGTGGCAGGCGGGTGCTTTCCTCAGGTACCAACGCTCCTGTCTATGACAATGCATCGGGAACGCTGCTTACTCCTGGAGAAGGTCTTCCTACCGCAGGTATGTCTTCAGATCGCTCAATGCTCAAACTCACAGAGAGCAAAGAGGGGGCAGTTGTATATGAAGCAACGTTCTTCTTTGGTTCTCGCGGATATCCTGATGCTCCGTTCACTGCCTTGAGAACACATGTTGTTCTTGAAGTTGAAGCAGAGTTTGAGTCTGAGGCAGAAGGTGAGGAGAACCAAAACTCCTCAGGTCCAGACAATGCATATGAAGAGACCGTAGACGGCACTTTGACAAAGCCTGATCCTGAAGTGTTGATTGATGAAAATGATGAGCAATTCCATCGGGAGATTATGCCGAATACGGGCTTTGCGGCCTTGCAGAATACCGTGAGTCCACTTGGCCTGTGGAATATTTATGAGGGGTATACCTTTACCTCATATTTGCAATGGGCAGGAAACTGGGATGGCAGAATATACGTTGGAGATGGTTACGGCGGAACATATACCTGCACCATGTATTGGGAAGGGGAGTACCTTACCTATTATGCGCGCTGTATGAACCCTGGTATTCTGGGTCCTGAATCTATCAGCTATGCTGGCTGTCCGGTCTTTGGCAGGGTAACGTTGGTGGATCATGCCAATCAGTGCGTCTACGTGACCCTCACAATGTATGGCCCTGCAGGCTATCAGAATCTTATCGCATGGAACGTAAGGGGTTCCCTGGACGTTTTCCGGTGATATTACCCTCAAAAAAACCTCTGCCAGCCCCACTATCACCAATGGCAATGCCTGCTACGATCTTGCTGGTGCGCAGTACGGTCTCTACTCCACCTGGTCCGATGCCTATAACAATATCAATCGGATCCATGTGTTTACTACTGATAGCAGTGGTTCTGCCACGTCAACAGCATATGGTTTGACGTATGGCACCTATTATGTGAAGGAACTTGTGGCGCCCATAAAGGGATATGCGCTTGATAATACAATCTATGCGGTGACACATAATGCGGTTTTGACGACTATACAGCGGCTAGATGTACCGCTAGGTGACCCCGCACGTCTACTTGTACAAAAACTTGATATTGAGACTGGCGAAGCCTATGGCAAAGACGACCCAAACGGTCTCTTGCTTGCGGACGGAGAGTTTACGGTGCGTTATTGGGATGGCTATTATGATTCTGTTGAAGAAGCAGAGAATTCCGGAGCACCAAAAAGAACATGGGTTGTAAACACAAAAGATACTGGTATCGCATGGCTATCGGATTCATATTTAATAGGTGGTGGCGATAGTTTATACAAAGATCAATATGGTAACCCTACGATCCCGCTTGGAAGCGTAGCGATCCAAGAGACTGCGCCCCCTCCAGGTTATCTCTTGCCTGATCCGAATCCCTTACTTTTTCAAAAAATCCACGCGACTGGGGATCCACTAATTCCTGTAACAAGACTCAACACTGTTGCTATCCTTGAAGAACCCCATGAGGTTCACGTCGAAAAAGTCGACAGTAATACCAATCTGCCGGTGGCAGACACTGAATTCACTCTGTATAAGGAAAGTACAACGGGTGCTGGAGACTGGGCTGCTGTCGGTAGCCATGTAACCGATGAGGATGGTAAGTGTGTCTTCAGTCCGGTTGCCGTGGGCTCTTATATGCTTGATGAAACAAAAGCGAATCCTCTTTATGCTGAACTTGAAGAGAGCGAAGACGGCGCCCATTATTTCGAAATCACTGAGCAAAGCACCGAAGAAGTCCAAGTCTTCCAAAACGACCTTATCCAGGTTGCTATCGAGGTCTACAAGAAGACTATTCCTCTTACCAACACCGCGCTTAATGGCACAAAGGACCAAGCAGGTAACCACGTTGGTCTTGAGGAATATCTCTACCGGTTTGGTGCGCGTTCTAACTCAAGCGTTCGCGTTGATGAGTTTGTGGTTACAGATAATTTAGAGTATGTGACCTCAAGAGGTTATCGTATGACGACACTTTGGACAGGCACTGCGCCTGAAGGTATGGACTATGACGGGCTCATGCACATTCTGTATAAGACGAATAAAACAGAACAGTCTGAAGAAGTGTCATTCTCATATAATCCAATGAGCGCAAACCCTTATAACGCAAATAATCCTTACAACCATATGTCTGTCTCTGTCGAGCCTGGCTGGAGGATATGGCAAGAATGTGTTTCTACTACCTCCGCGGTTCGGCTTGAGGTCGCGGATCTTAATCTGCAGGAAGGTGAGTACATAATTGGGCTTCGTGCTGTATATGGGGGTGTTACTAAGGGTTTTTATACAGGTGTTGGTTGGGGCTCAAGCGGTGCCGCAAACGAGATTCGAGATTGGTGGTATTCTGTCGTCGCCACTGGTGCCCTGCTTACCATAGACGAAATGGGTGACGAGACGGTTATGCGTGGTTCCATACAAGCTGATCTTTTCAGGAACTGGGGAGTTGGATCAGATTCTCCTGTGCTTACCGATATCGACCATGATCAGGTTGAGACGCGCGTTATCGAGACCTTCACGTATAACAAGCAAGCACTGGGAATTAAGCCAGGCGGGTTCTTTGGTGGTTTTGGCTTGCCTGTTACCGGTGATAGTCTATGGCTGATACTTGTCGGACTTGTTATAGTGGCGATGATTGGTTTCGCGTTTATCGTAGTGTCTGTTAAAAGGCGGAAGCCCACGAGGACAAAGGAGGACTGATCAGTGGCCGCACCTCATGATATCAATACTGAGCAGACGTCTGAGTTAAATGAAGAGGGTTTTGTTGATGAGGTCACTTCGGAGACCTCTGCGGAAGACGCATACGATACTACAAAAAAACGGAAGCAACGGCGGCTTGCGGTTTTGCTCAGCTCCACAAGTGTGCTGGCAGTAGTCGCGCTTATCGTTGGTATAGCCTTGACCAACTCCCCTGCAACCATAAACATCGAGGACGAAGAGGTTCCCCTGTCCTCTCTCTCAAGCGGAACAAGTACAAGTGCAACTGCTTTAGGCGTTGCGTCCTCTTCTGGTAATGCATCATCCGGCACAGCTTCTGAAGGTGCCGATACTTCTGATTCGCATGACAGCAGTTCCGCAGGCAGCAACCCAGGTGCAGGCGGTAACGGTGGCTCTAATGGCAGCAGTGGGGCTACCGGCTCAGGCGGTTATAACAAAGTCTGGCATGAAGCCTGGGACGAGCAGGTGTGGGTTGATACGAGTGGGTGGCAGAGTGCATATGTTGGAGAGAACCCAATATATCAGGAAGGCGCAACATGCAATGAATGTGGATACTTCATTGCCGGTAGCATAATGCCACATATGGAAGCTTCTGGCCATTATGGCTATCGCACAGGACTAGTACAAATCGGCACAGAACCCATCTACGAAAACCAATGGGTCTCCAGCGGCTACTGGACATCAGTGCACCACGAGGGTTATTGGAGCTGAGAGTATGTCTACTGTTATTGTTAACAAAATTGCTTTGATCCACAGTTCTTCCCAGCAGGACGATACTTCTGCTCCAGGTATCGTCCGTCGTTTGGTTCGTCTGGTCGTCGGCTGCTCCGATACACCGGTAAAGCGAAAACTTTACCCGTTTCACGCCTTCTTATCTCAATGTATATTTCAGGCCTCAGAACTTCTGCGTCAACTCCAACTACTCCCTAACCACAGCAATACCTTAGT
>JAVBUQ010000020.1:0-12577 GCA_031555185.1 Coriobacteriales bacterium | reverse complement strand
ATACTCCAGATCTTCAGTTTGGGGGTCATTGACAACGGTGGGCCAGGCAGCTTCAAGACCCACCACATCATCTGTGCCGGTGCGTTTGAGAAGCTCCTCGTAAATCGAACTCTCGAGCCAGGGTATCTGCTCCAGCCCATTGGCTTCGTTATAGCCAACAATGGAGTGATGTCGTGGGTGCACGATAGAGCGGCACTGATAATCCCAGACAAAAGCATAGTTACCAGCAAAGGCATTGGGTAATTCGGTGTAACGTTCATTATCAGGCATGATATGGTCAACGAGTTCAGCGATGAACTTCTGGTTGAGCGCAAAACTTACGTAGCCGGTTTTATTGCCCTCAGCATCAACGACGGGAGTGACCCAGCGTATGATGCCTTCATATGCCTGGCCGTTGGGATTCTCCTCACCGGCGTAGGCCACTGATTCGGGGGTGAACTTCTTAACAGCGATGGTCGTCTTGAGGTTCTCAAGACGCGAGAGAAGATCCTCGCTGGTCACATTCTGCATAACTCCGTCTATCAGAGCAGTGGTGTCAACGATGACTTCCTGCATCATTTCGTCGTTGGAGGAGGCAGAGATCTCAAGCGCGGGGATATCAGTTGTCTTGATTGAGGAGAGCGCATCTATGAGCGCCGTGATCTCGTCGGTCTGTGGGTCAATGGCTTTGAGCGCCGTGATCTCATTGTTCACCGCACCTATAATGATCTGTTTGGGTGTATACATACCTACATAATTGGTGCCCACATAAGAGCCGATGACATCAGAGACATAGATCTCGCCCGGCTCAAGTGCGTCCAGAGCAGAGCCATATGTCTCCGCTCCTATATAGGTGCTCAAACGATCACTGACATTCACGAGCTCTGTATTCATGGGGTAGTTGCGCTTTGTAGAGTCTGCGGCCACTACCTTGATGGTCTCATTTCCCTCAAGGTCAATGTAGGTGATCTCATCATAGATCGGCTTTTGAACAGTGGTTTTGTTGTCTGGTGGGCGGTGATGAAAGGAAGAACCCGTAACCTCATCCTCGTTCTCCGCATTGGTGGAGATATCGGTGGCAACTGCCTGTTCTGGAAGATCGGTGCGCTCCCAGGACATACCGTCAGCAGCAAGCTCCCAGGTGCCTTGCTCAACGAGATTGTCATAGTGCGAATCAATAAAATTGAGATAGCTTGTTTCGGAGGGTTCTACCGTAGCCAGGTAAAGAATGTCATCATCACGTTCATAGAGGTAGTTCGCAACATTCTCGGCAGCATCGGTAGTGATACGTTCGATCTGCTCAATGGCGCTGTCGTTAAGAGCTATTGATGCGTCCTCGATAGCACGATTACTGAGAGCCTCGCCAAAAGAACTGATCTGCCACCAGGCAACGAAGGCCATGATAATAAGCGGGACAACCTTTACCACAACAAAGACAGAAACGAGCTTGGAGCGAAGTCGCAGACCAAACCTGTTGCCGATCCTGTCAAACCAACTATCCGCACCAATTGTGCGTTGCTTACCCATTCTTGCTCTCCTTAGCTACTACTCCTGTTGGTAGCCATGTATAGAGGATGTGCCGTAGCTCCCCCAGATCTATGGGCTTTGGTAAAAAGTCATCAAAGCCATTCTCTAAAAACATCTCCCTCATACCCGACACCACATTGGCAGTGAGGGCAATTATGGGAGTCTCATTATTGAGATTATGGGTAGTGCGAATAAGTTGCGTGGCGTCCACGCCGTCCATCTCAGGCATCATGTGGTCCATGAAGATGAGGTCGTACTTTCTCTCGCCGCACAGGCGCAGTGCGTCTTCGCCCGAGATGACCTTATCCGGCCTGATGTCAAAGGTCTCTAGCATAGCCTCGGCCACAGCCAGGTTGATCTCCATATCGTCTACCACCAGTGTTTTGGCCTCGGGAGCAGTAAAGTCCGGTATCTCATTTTCTACCTGCTCCGGGGTAGTAGGTGCCGCGGCTTCTGTGCTGAAGGGCAGATGCACAATAAACGTAGAACCCTGATGGTAGGTACTCTTGACTTCGAGGGAGCCGCCCATCATCTCACAGAGTGTCTTAGTGATGGCAAGACCGAGCCCGGTACCTACCACGTGACGGTTTCGGCGTGAATCGAGTTGCTCAAAGGGGGCAAAGAGTCTGGCCAGATCGCTTTTCCTTATACCAATACCGGTATCACGGATCATAAAAGAGAGCCAGAGAAGTGAGCCTTTCTCGCCTATGATCTCACGAGCTGCAGCTTCTGCCTCCTCGCTGAGCACCTTTGGTTTTGTGCCCACTCCTATCGAGAAGGTAACTCTGCCCTCGTCGGTATACTTGACTGCATTGGAGAGCAGATTGGAAAGAGCCTGCCTGAGGCGGATCTCATCGCCATACACCTGTGTAGGCACACCTTTGCCTACCTGAAAGTCTAAATCGACATCCTTGGATGCCAACATCACGCGAAAGATCGAATTGAGGTTATTAAGCAAAGCGAGAAGATCGTAAGTGGTATTGATCATCTCGAGTTTGCCCGCTTCAATCTTGGAAAAGTCCAGAATATCGTTGATGATACCGAGCAGGCTCTTGGATGAGAGGGTGATATCGTTCAAGTATCTTTGCTGGCTTTCGTCCAGGCTGGTACGTGTGAGCATCTCACTCATGCCGATAATGGCGTTCATAGGGGTGCGGATCTCATGGCTCATAGTGGCAAGAAACTCGCTCTTCGCTTCATTTGCCGCCTCGGCACGCAATTTAGCTGTCATGATCTCCG
The DNA here is from genome assembly GCA_031555185.1 of Coriobacteriales bacterium. Lineage (GTDB taxonomy): Bacteria > Actinomycetota > Coriobacteriia > Coriobacteriales > UBA8131 > WQXH01. Next base: position 9,832 of record JAVBUQ010000020.1, on the reverse strand, counting down.
TGAGGTCCACCATGACAAATAAAAGGTTTGACCTTTGTACTGCTTCTGCATTGCCGTGATCCTCTTCCACACCGTCAACAGGGCTTATCTCCAGCGAAAACAGACGTCCTGCGTCCTTTTCGGAGAAACTGAACTGCAGCTCCAGGGATCTGGGGCAACCTCCAGCCATAACATCGGCTACCGCCGAGCTGAAGAGCGCGTAATTATCGTTATCAAGGTAATCGTTAAAAAGAACCAGGACATTATTCTGGAGGATATAGTCATCGTTTGGAACGCCCATCGCCTTTACCAGAGACTCGGTAGTGAGAACGATCTCGCCATAGAAGTTAGTCAAGAAGATGATACTGGGACAGCCTTTGAGCAAAATATCCATATTACGCTTTTGCAGTGCCTGGGCTTTAGCCAGGGTCTGCGCCAGCACATCTTTGGCTTCGTAGCTCTTTGTGATCTTTTCAAGAAAAGCCTTATTGGCGCGAAGCTCTCGCTCCAACTGAGAGACCTGCTTTTTAAGCTCTTTGACCTCGTCGTTGCTGCTTATATCTCTTTTTGCCTGGTCCTGCGTCAATTGCTTTCCTTAGCATTCACCGTATTAGTGCAGTGTGTTTCTCGTGTTTTGGAGGGTGTCTTCGTTGCCTGTTTCTGTTTCTGTTTCTGTTTTCCACTCCAGCTCCGGTTCTTTATTCCAGCTTCCTGATCTCTCCTCGTCATCCCCTGTTCATGACCTCCACATTTCAGAGCACACAGATCACGAGAGCATTGTTATGAAACCTGTTGACCGCTCCGCGTTTGGTGAGTTCAGTGGGGCAATACTCACCACCGGAATAAGCCATCATAAAGGGGATCTTACCGCCTATCTGCTTTTGGGACTGTTCGATCTCTGCCAGGTAATCTGCCCCGAGCGCCAAAAAACGGGCAATGCAGGAATACATCAACATAACAGCAGGGCGCCCGTCGACAGGCGAGGCGGACTGAGCCAGAGCCTCATCAATGGCCACCTGCGTGGTCTCTAGCGCATCCTCTTTATCAAAACTACCAATAACAAGTTCTGACCCCACCGGCACGGAGCCGTTGAGGACCGCCTTGCCATCTGGTGTGAGCTGGATAAAAATACGACTGATAGGAGCCGTACCATCGCCATAGTCAAGAACAAAGGGCATAGTGACCAGAGCATAATCTGGATCATCAAGAGAGGTCTGACCCAGGCCCGCAAGATACTCCGCAATAGGACGATCGTTGACCTCGGCTAAAAGAGCTCCCTCGCTGGAAGTGACGAGCGCCGGGTCTCCGACGATTTTGTTGGGGGCGATGTGAGCAGAATAAAAACGTGGTTCCACACCTTTAAGTAAGGTCAGGACGAGGCGATCATTATATGTTTTGCCTTTATGGATGGAGTAGCAACATCTAAAGTCTTCCGTATCGTCAATGGCCAGTGTGCCAAAGAGCGGAGCATTGTCGGAAGCCGCACTGAGCTCAGTGAGATAGTCATCACCGTTGTTCTGGATCATAAAGGGACCGTGTATGAGAATAAGGTCGGGACGTGAGCCCAGTTTACCTGCCGCTTCGTCATAGGCGGTACGGACGACTTCTTGAGTATCGCCTTCAAGCGGATCGCTCAGTGCGAGGGCAATCTCCGCCTCGTCGGAGGTCAGCACCGTCAACACCAGCTCAAATACGGCTGCGCCGCCCTGTGTCCCCTGTGCCGAAGATACGCTGCCGACAACATCAAAAGGCAGAGCCTCAGCTATGCTTTTCAGTACGCCAGAAAAATCAAACTCATAGTGACAGGCAACGATGCCTACGGAGTTTTTCTTGAGTTTTTCCAGCGGGATCCGAGCCAGGATCTCCTGGACTGCGACCTCACTATCATCGACCTCTGTTGTAGATGCAACATATGATTCCAGCTTGCTCATGACCTTCCTCCCGCTGGTACCTCCAAATAAACAAGCAACGGAATATTTTAACATAACCGTTATGACAAAGGCGCTGGTAGAAGCGGTTTTAGAGCAGTCTATGGAGAGGAAAGCAAGCTGTTTACGTTGTTGAGCATTTGAGCGTACTAGCGGGTTTGCCTGAGACGTTTGTCTCGATTCTGCAGAAGCTGCATCTCCAAACCCACGGGGTATGAGTGCGGATTGAGAAGACGTCTATTAGACGCCGGTATGGTCTTAAGGCTCTTGAAGGTGTTTGTCCGCGCCTCCGTTGCGCTCGGTTGCAGGCCAACCGACCTTCCTTTACGAACAAGAGGTACCAGGATGTCTTCGTATGCATAATTGGAAAGGTCTTTTTGCCTGAGAGGATCAAAAGGGTCAGTGATGTGATCAGTGCAGGGGGGCATAAGCTCGTCGTACACCATGTCGCCCATGGCAATACCCTCACTGCTGTAGTAACGTCTGCTTGCCAGAACCCCCGGCAAGGTTGCTTTGGAAGACTGCTCAGAGGCTTTGAGCACTGTGGTGTATTCCTGCACTCCGTGATTTTGCAGAGCAGAGAGTTTGTAGACCATACCAAGGGCAGGCTGATCATATGCTACGGCAAGCCTCGTGCCTACTCCCCAGGAATCAATACGAGCACCTTGCTCGGCTTCGAGGCTCAGTATCGTATGCTCGTCCAGGTCATTGGAGGCAATTATCATGACCTCGCTGCATCCGGCTTTGTCAAGCATCTCCCGTGCCTGAATGGAAAGCCACGCCAGGTCTCCTGAGTCTATACGAATGCCGCTCAGCTGCTCGCCGCGCTCGGCCATTTCCTTTGCCACAATAATGGCGTTCTGTATACCTCTGAGTGTGTCATAGGTGTCTACCAAAAGCACTGCGTTACGAGGAAAACTCCGTGCATATGCCCTGAAAGCCTCCAGCTCACTATCAAAGGCCATGACCCAGGCATGGGAATGGGTGCCACTCACCGGGATGTCGTAGAGTTTTCCTGCAAGTACGTTAGAGGTGGATGCGCATCCGCCCACGTAGGCCGCACGACTGGCCAGATTACCTCCATTAGGCCCCTGAGCACGGCGGAGACCAAACTCTGCTACCGGTTTGTTTGTTATGTTGCAGACACGCGCTGCCTTGGTTGCAACAAGTGTCTGATAACCCAGCAGATTGAGCAGCGGGGTCTCCAACAACAAACATTGAGAAAGAGGTCCGTTTACGCGCAACACAGGTTCCTGTGCAAAGACAATCGCACCTTCGGGCGCACAGTCAATATCTACACACAGCTGCCAGTCTATCAAGCTCTGTACAAAAGCAGGATCAAAGAGTTGTCCCCCCAGCGGCGCAGGCAGTTCTTTCAAATAAGCAAGATCGTCATCGGTAAAAGCAAAGTTATCAATAAACTCCGCAATACTCGCCGAACCACATGCCACCGCATAGCCACCCTCAAAAGGGTTCTTACGAAAATGCGTATAAAAGCTCGTCCTTATCTCGTCCTTGCCACTCTGCCAGGCAGCCTGGGCCATGGTGAGCTGGTACAGATCGGTAAGAAGCGGCTCTTTGAGGATCATGCGTCTTGCCCACCTGCGCGATCTTTGCCTGAGCTGCTGCCCGCGTCTCCGCTGTCGGTATTACCTCCACTGCCGCTGGCAGTGTTACCGCTCTCGTGGCGTCTGCGGCGGCGGCGTGTATCTCCCTGCGAAGACTCCGCAGAAGGAGAACCTGAGGTGAGAGTACCCGGGGTTCTGCCTTGTGATCCATCTTGAGAAGCGCCTCGGGAGGTATTAAAAGAGGAACTTTGAGAAGCACCCTGTGAGGAGTTCTGGAGTGGCTGTTCTTTTGAAGCGGTACGATTGCGTGGTTTACGCAAACCGGAAGAACGTTGTCCCGGACGAGGTTTTTCTCGGGTCTTTTCTCCGCTACCACCCTGGTCGGCTCTCCTGCGTTCCGTCCTTGCCTGCGATGCGTCGGATGACCCGGAGGTAGCTTTGCCCTGAGGCCTGCCCTGCGATCTCTGTTGCTGTTTCTGTGCGGAGGTATCCTGCTTGCCGCTGTTGCCTCCTGTGCTGTCTGCCCTGCCGCCTGTGCCAACAGTACCACCACTGGCGTTGCCTCTCCGGCGACGACGACGGGTACCCTGCGAGGACTTTTCATCCGAGGAACGTCCGGAGTCTGGCGAAGCACCGGACGACGAGTCTGAATGTCTGGATGAGGAATGTTTGGTAGTGGATCTTCTGGATGAGGACTGTCTGCCGGCAGGTCTCTCAGTAGCCGCATCCTCGGACTTCTGGGAACTGCGCCGTCTGCGTTTGCGTTCTCCGCCGCCCGTGTCGATTGCAAGATCCATGTCTGTCACTTCGGCATCAGAAGCAAGTGAGTCTTCCAGTTGCTGCTCCAGTGAACCGAGCGCTATAAGCATACTGCGCGTTGCACAGCGCTCGATAGTCTCGCGGTTAACGCTGCAGCGCGAGCATCCATCCTTGCCTTTTTCGGTTTCCATCTCTGCCAGAGGTACGTTAAGCCTCTTTCCGTCCTCCAGCTTAAGCTCCATGGTCTCGCTGGGAGTATTGTAACCGCTGATGACCGCGTCGCCCAAAGGTGTCTCTACCACCGTGCCTTTTTTGGGAGCACGTTTCTTAAAGTCTTTGTAAGCCTCGTATTCATAACGCAGACAGCACATCAGTCTTCCGCAGGCACCCGAGATCTTGGTAGGATTGAGGGGTAGATCCTGCTCTTTGGCCATACGGATGGAGACAGGCTGAAACTCCCCTCCAAAGCGGGTGCAACAAAACTCCTCACCACAATGGGCAAGGCCGCCAAGCTCTTTGGCTTCGTCACGTGCCCCTATCTGGCGCATGTCTATACGTACATGAAAATGCTGGGCCAAATCGCGCACCAGGTCTCTGAAGTCCACGCGCTCCTCGCTGGAAAAGTAGAAGATGGCCCTCTCGCCGCTGAAAAGGTACTGCACTTCCACCGGTTTGATGTCCAGCTCGTACTCCTCTATCTTCTCCCTGAAGTACGGCATAGCCTGTGCGCCCTTTTCGTCGAGGGCATCGACATGCTCATAATCAAGGTCGGAGAGTTCGCGAATGACCGGCTTTAGAGGAGACTTGAGCTTGCTGATTTCCTTATCGGTGGCATTAATGGCAGGATCGATAACAATTCCTACCTCACGGCCTCGTTCAGTCTCTACCAGTACTTCTGTGCCCACTTCATAGGACTTTCCCTGTGGGTCAAACCAGAGCGGTTTGGGATTGTATCTGAATCTGACGGATACTAACTGTGGCATTACTATATCTCGCTATCTGGGGGCAAACCCCCTTTTTGTTGTTGACAGACCCCTTTGTTGTTATGCGTCCGGGGACTTCTACCCATGGGAATGGCCTGGGTTACCCTACGGGTCACTTATGTTGTCAGCTCTTCACGGATAGCAAAGAGCATCACTTCCAGTGCTAACTGTAGGCTCACATTATACTGGATTTGCCGTTGTGCCTCATCTACTGCGCCAAGAGCCCTTACACAAGCAGCCAGCTCTACCTGTTCTGCCATCTTCCTGATATTGGTGATAAAGTCCACATTAACAGGCCTCTGGGAACTCGTCGGCATCTGCTCAACCATAACATCCCTGATCCAGCTGCGAGCCACATCCAATATCTCCCCAATGGTCTCACGCTCCCTGCTTGTAAGTTCGCGCCTCTGCTGCTGCTCCAGGCGACCGAGGTTTCCGGCAGAGAGAAAATCTCTGCTCTGCTCAAGCTGCCGCTGCTGTTCCATCTTAACCACATCCAGCGGCGCGCGCATCTTGACGATGAGATCCCTGGCATTTTCAAGCACACTGGCATCATCGGCATAGACGAGGCGTTCGAGGGCCTCCAGCGTGGCAATGCGCAGATTGCGGCGTTCCTGCGAACGCCAGAACTGCTCAGCATAAAACAGCGAGCCACCTGTAGCAGCAAGCGCAATTCGAGCGTCTTCTGGAGCTGCACCTGTCTTTTCCACGACAGTGGCAATAGCCTCAGGCTCGGGAATACGCCTGAAAGGAAGCACCTGGCAGCGCGAGACAATGGTCTCCAGCACAGCGTCGCGATTACGCGCCATAAGTAGGAAGATCGTATCGTGTGGGGGCTCTTCAAGTGTCTTCAGCAGTGCATTTGCCGTATGACCCGAGAGCAGGTCGGCGCGGGTAATCAGATAGACCTTGCGACGGGCACGCACCGGTGCCAAAACAGCCGAGTTGATGATGTCCTGCACCTGCTCTACCAGATAACCTGCAGCGCCTGATGGAGGGACAATATGAAAATCTGGATGGGTTGAGTGGGCAACGCGCATGCAGGTGTCACACGAGTCCCCTCCTCCCTTCTCACACAGGAGTGCCTGGGCAAAGGCGCGCGAGGCCTCCATTTTGCCTGAACCAAGCGGACCGGCAAAGAGATAGGCATGCGCGGGTTTTTCGCTCTGGATAACGGCTGTGAGGAACTGCGCTGCTATGTCCTGTCCTATCAGGTCATCAAAAGGGGAAGCTATGGAACCCCTGACAGACGTAGAGCCCCTGGAAGCCTTTGCGCTGGGTGAGGTAGCAGGGGCGGTTGGGACGGTTGGGTCTGCTGATGCGGCAGGAGCGGTTGATGCAGCTGCTGAAGCGGTTGGGTCTGCTGATGCAGCTGCTGAGGCGGCAGGGGCGGTTGAGGTTTTGGAGGTTTTTGAGGCAGCAGAAGTCTCAGCTGTATCGCCAGTATGAGATGCAGTTGAATCATTGGAGACTGTAGAATCTGAAGGTTGCACTACTTGGTATCCTTTATCTTCTGTAAGACCTGCTCGGTAATCTCAAAAGGCTCTTTTGCCCGTTCGCTAAAGAGGTCGGCCACAACTGCAAATACGAGCTCATGGGTGCTCTCTTTCGTTTCCTGGCAGGGAACGGCAACCATACGCTCAGAGAATTCTTGTGCCAGCTGGGCAAAACCCTCATGAACCCGCTGGTGAAACTCCTGCCCTTCGGACTCAAGACGGTCGGCGCCTTCTTTGGTGGCCTGCTGGAGCCCCACATCTACGTTCTGCTCAAGCAGAATTGTCCTGGTGGGGATAAGCCCATCCGAACCCAGGGCATTTGCGCTCTCTACCAGTTGTCTGGAGAGACCTCGTGCACAAGCCTGGTAGGCAATAGTTGAATCGGTAAAACGATCTATCAGCACCACCTTGCCTGCCTCCAGAGCGGGGCGGATGACCTCGGCAACAAGCTGGGCACGGGCCGCTTCGTACAGCAAAAGCTCTGTTGTAGTGGCCATGCTTGTGTTTGCGTTGTCTAAAAGGATGTGACGGATCTGCTCGCCAATGGCGGTGCCTCCGGGCTCGCGCAGACAACAGACCTCATAACCAGCCTGTGTAAGCCGCTCAGCCAAGAGACGGATCTGCGTTGATTTGCCAACCCCCTCCCCTCCCTCAAAAGAGATGACGATGGCTTCCATTACAGTACCCCCTTTGCTAACAGTGTCCTGCTTTGTAGCAGGCCTTTTGGGCTGAAGTACGATTCTCTTAACAGATGGTGATGCAGTGCAGTAAGCCTTTTACTGCACGTCCTGCCTGGCACATCCTTTTGTACCTTGTTCTGTTGGTTACCGCATAGTTGGCTGCCGCATAGCTGGCAACAGCAGGGTTGGCAACAGTAAGGTTGGCAACAGCATGGTTGGCTGCCGCAAAACCTGCCTCGTTGTCTTACCATTCGGTATTCCCTCTGCTATCAATGCCCACATATGCGGGCAGGGCATTAAGAGTCAGACGGCGCAGGGCTTCAGTGCCCAGATCCTCCCAGGCAATAAGCTCACTTTTCTCTACAAAACCGCCAAGATACGCCGCGGCTCCGCCCACTGCCATGAGGTATACGCTGCCTGTAGCAGCGCACGCCCTTACAACCTCATCCGAGCGCCTCCCCTTACCAAGCGTAAGATTGATGCCTGCCTCCAGGAGTGCAGGTGTTGCCCCGTCCATACGGGAGGCCGTGGTTGGACCAATGGCCCCCACGGCTCTTCCTCCACGCGGGGGTGTTGGCCCGGCGTAGAAGAGGGCCTGACCACAGAGATCAAAGGGAAGTACGCCCGTTTGTTGCAGGCACTCCAAAGCACGCGTATGGCCGGCGTCTCGCATAGTGTAGATACTGCCAGAGAGGTGCACTTTGTCGCCTTGAACGAGTTGAGCGAGCTCTTTTTTGGTAGCAGGAAGTGTTATGTCTATGGCACTTTTCATAACACGCAATGATACCAGCAATCACGGATGTATATACCAGGGAAAGAGCAGGCCAAGCCCGCTTGCGACGAGTGAAAGAACGGCCATTTCTATGACGGCTGCGAGGATACAGAGCACAACGAGCATCCATAACCTGGGTCGGCTTCTCCCAACGGGGGCTGCTTCTACCGCTATTTCTGTCGCTGCCCCTGTCGCTGCCGCTGCCGCTGCCGCTGCCTCAGCTTCTGTCGCTGCTTCTGCTTCTGCTTCTGTCGCTGATTCTGTCGCTGATTCTGCCGCTGCCTCAGCCTCTGCTTCTGTCGCTGTTTCTACCGCTGTTTCTATTTTTTTCGCCCCCATGTCAGGAGGGTTGGTATTACCGCGAGGCCAGAGGCGTGTGGAGCTCAGGATGAGCAGGTTGACCAAGGTAAATGCCAGCCATTGACAGGAAAACGCCAGGAAGGGCGCTATCACTCCCAGAGAAGGATAGAGCACATAAAACGCAGCACCTGCGGCTGCGCTCGCCACCAACAGGGTAGAAAGCCTGCTCGGCTTATCCACCGCACTTTCCTGATGGTTGGCATGCGCCCATAGACTGAAGACTCCCCCGCTCGCCAACACCGCCAGGCCCGCACCACAGAGGTATCCGCTTGTATACCTGAGAACGTTGTTGGTCTCTCGAAGCCCCAGATACGAACGTGCGCCGTCAACCGCCATAGGCAGGATAAGCAAGATGCTCACTACCACCGCCCATACGGGAGGCATGGCTGCAGGTTTATTTTTCATGCGGGCACACATGACTAGCAAGACTATCAAGGTAAAGATAAGCCCCAGATAAATGCCGGTATCGCGAGAGCACACACTGAAGTAGAGCCCGTCAGCCTCAAAAGACCGCTCAGGATACTGATGGCAGAAGCCATGGCCAAAGAAATACAGAATCTGTTGGAGAATCTCATGCATCAGGAGTCACGATAGCATATAGGCAGTGAGCCCGTTTGGCTTGCTTCCGCATTGCGCTTCTCGCAGAGACAAAGGGGTGCCTGTTAAGCGCCAGTCCCCAATACGGTGCTATTCGAATGTTTGGTAACGACAACGGTATCTTCAGTGCTTGTGTCGTAGACACCTGAGACAGCGCAGACTTCTTCACAACACTCTGAGAAGGGGAATAATAAATCAACGATAGCATTAAAACCTGAAAAAGGATGGGAGCGGCTTGGGCAGAAACCGCTCCCAAAATTTCGCAGGTCGGGGTATTGACCTGCTTTCTGAGGCACCAAACGTTCTGGTGTAGGTATGGTATTTACGCTAGAGTAGCCCCGGCATCAGCCGGAGCTACTCCGTATTATACTAATAGTATTTTACTACTTATTGAAGGTTACTACCACCTGAAGATTGTGTGGCAGCATTCAACTCCTCCCCGGTGTTTCTTTCTGTTACCTTTTTTCTGCGTGTCGCCACGATCATACACACTATCTCTGCAGCAATGATGACCACATGGAAGATGGTCCACTGGTCCAACAGCACTATGGGCAGGTAGGTGTCCTGGGTAATGATAAAGAGGATGATGGCAACAACCGCAAGAGCGGCAGTGATGATACGCCAGACAAGTCTCTTCTTCTGAGCTTCAGACTCCTCTTTGTACTCCTCACCACGAGCCTCTGCTTCAGCTTTGCGAACGTGCCTGGCCT
>JAVBUQ010000134.1:0-4860 GCA_031555185.1 Coriobacteriales bacterium | reverse complement strand
ATACTCCTCAAGCAAGAGGAAAAAGCCATGAAAAAGCCCCCACACCACAAAGGTCCAACTGGCACCATGCCACAGCCCGCAGAAGAAGAATACGATGATCTTGTTAAGACCTGCGCGCGCACGCCCCTTTCGGTTACCTCCCAGAGGTATGTAGAGATACTCTTTGAACCAGGTAGAGAGACTGATGTGCCAGCGCCTCCAGAACTCCTGGATGGATGAGGAGATATAGGGATAGTCAAAGTTCTCCTTAAAATGAAAGCCAAACATACGGGCAAGCCCGATGGCCATGTCCGAGTAACCCGAGAAGTCAAAATAGATCTGCATGAGGTAGGCAAGGGCAGCGATCCAGGCAACTGCGATATTGATCTCTGATAAGGGGGCAGCATAAATCGAGTCAACAACAACCGCCATCGTGTTGGCGATAAGGACCTTCTTTGCGAGACCCACGCAAAAGCGTCTCATCCCGAGGGCGATATTCTCAACACTGAGTGTACGATGAGAAAGCTGCTCCTCGACATCGTGGTACTTGATAATAGGGCCGGCGATGAGCTGCGGAAAGAAGCTTATGTAAAGCAGTACCCTTGCATAACTTTTTGTGGCCTTGACCTCACCACGATAGACATCGATGACATAGCTCATAGCCTGGAACGTATAAAACGAGATCCCGATTGGCAGTGCGATGATGGGGATGTTCCATGAAAGGCCAAAGAGCGCATCAGCCGTCTCTACAAACATCCCTGCATATTTGAACACACCGAGGAAGGCAAGGTTTACCACCACAGAGACGACAAGGCCTGTCTTTGCCTTACCGTGAGTTTTTGCCCCTGCGATAAAGCGGCCAAAGCCATAATTGAATACAGTGGAGAAGATCATCAACACGACATAGACGGGCTCGCCAAAGGCGTAGAAGAAAAGGCTGGCGAGGATCAGCAGATAGTTCCTTGTTGCCATATGGGGAATAAGCCAATAGGCCACTAACACCACAGGCAAGAAAACACAGAGAAACGCAAGGGAGCTGAATACCAAGGCAGCCCGCTATCTCACGCACGAGAGAAAGGCCGAAACACGATCGGCCTTTGTGTTTGTCTTATGTAAACAATGACTCTCAAAGTGCAGCTTACCACCAAACAAAACTTGTAGGGGTGTTGTCATCAGATAATACGGTCGATGAAACAATACAACTAAGCTAAAAACCCACTGATTATCTGCTCTTCCGCTTCTTCTTCCGTAAGGCCTAAGGTACGCAGCTTGATTATCTGTTCACCAGCGATCTTGCCAATGGCTGCCTCATGAATCAGCGAGGCCTCAGGGTGATGAGCCATAATCTCGGGCACGGCATCAACGGTCGCATTGTCCATTATGATGGCGTCACACTCACTATGGCCACTGCACTCCGCATTGCCAACGATACGCGATACAAAAAGCTGAGAAGAAGCATCCCTTGCCACCGAGCGGGAGGAGACAGTTGCGCCGCAGCCTGCGCCATTCATATCAATCTCAAACTCACTTTTTGCATATTGGTTCCCATGCGTCATGAGCCGCTCGCTGATGATGAGCTTTGCCTTTGCCTGCAGGTCTGCCTTTGTCAGGCGTATGGTAGAGCTTACACCCCTGATCTGCACGGTCTCCAGTTCCATTATTGAGTTTTCGTCAGCGTGGACTATGGTCTGCGGGTTCATGATACGGTCTCCCGTTCCCTCGCCGCCTCCGTAGTGTTTTTCTACATACTTGACCCGACTGTTCTTTCCTACATGAAAAGTATGGATACCATCATGTTCTGAGTTACCACTGCCACTGTTGTGAATGCCACACCCGGCAATGATCGTGATGTTGCAGTTCTCCCCAATGAAAAAATCGTTATAGACTACCTCGGAAAGCCCTGTTTGGCTCAGTAACACAGGAATATGGACGGATTCGTTTTTCGTGTTGTCCTTTATGGTTATGTCAATGCCTGAGACCTCTTCTTTTGAGGTGATAACGATGTTTTCTGTAGAATTGCGCATTGCCGACGCTCCATCGACCCTGATGTTATAAGCCCCCGTAGGAATCTCGTGCAGGTCGGCAACTTTTTCCAGGAGATCCTGTTGAATACTATCCATTACACTGCCACCCCTTTGAACTCACAACTCGCCTCTTGCGTATCACCCAGTAAGGCAGGCAGGATCTCTTCCTTTGTGCCTACCTTGACTATCTTGCCTCCGGCAAGCACAACGATCTTGTCTGCTATGTCCAGGATGCGCTCTTGATGAGAGATGATGATGATTGACGAGTCGGCAATGTTCTCATGCATCGTCTCAAAAATCTGTGTAAGGTGATTAAAACTCCACAGATCTATCCCTGCCTCGGGTTCGTCAAAAAGGCTGAGTTCTTTGCCTCGCGCGATAACTGTTGCGATCTCGATACGTTTAAGCTCACCGCCAGAAAGGCTCGCGTCAACACTTCTCGAGATATAGTCTGCCGCGCAAAGCCCTACGGTGGAGAGATACTCACAAGCCTCTGCCATAGTCAGGTCGTCATTACCGGAGGCTATCTTCAGTAGTCTGAACACGGTGATACCCTTGAACTTGACCGGCTGCTGAAAGGCATAACTGATGCCCAGCTGGGCCCGCTCTGTTATGTTTTTTTGAGTGATATCAAGACCGTTGAGGAATATACTGCCGCTGCTTGGCTTCTCTATACCCGCGATCAGTTTTGCCAAGGTCGATTTGCCGCTGCCATTGGGCCCTGTAATCACCACGAACTGATTATTATCAAACGTAATACTTATGTCGTGGAGTATCTCTTTTTTACCCACAGAAAAATTGATATGTTTGAGCTCTATCAACGTGTCCTCCTGCCGTTCATTGTGCTACTCTCCAGATAATCCCTCTGTGCGCAGGCTTTCAAAGGTATTGTTACCGCATCGATAACAATTGCTCTTAACTCGCCGCCTGTTGCCACCGATAACGCTGGTTTGAAGATACCACTTATCTATTCTACTCAAATCTATTCTACTCAAATCGGCAAAGGTTGCCACCTGCTTGAGCGGAGAATATGCTTGTATAAAACAGAGAGCATAAATTATAGCCGCAAGTACGGCCAGTTATACTCAAACCATCGGCATGGTATATTTTCAGATCCTTGGCTCTGTTCTGTTCAGATCCCTCAGGCTTTCCGTCCAAACATTCGTACTGTGGCTGCCCGGGGCATTTTATTGTCATCTCAAAAGAGAAGGGCTCTACCACATACCAATCCACGTGTCAGATCTTCGCTACCGACACCTGACTGGAGGGTTCTGCCTTAAAACTCCGTGACGGGCTCCGGCCTGGAAGCGCGAGGGTAGATGTACTGCATTACCGGCGGCATGGGGTTATATACCCGCTCGATCTCAAGGTAGTGGTTACTCCCCTTCTTATGGATAATGCCTTCCGCCTCAACACTTTGCATCTGCATGCTCACGCAAAGAATAGCTGCCTGGGCTCCGTCAGGAATCGCTGCCAGCTCCTCGCCATAAGGTGTTGAGCTGAATACAATACGATCGGTTCCTGCCGGTCCGGCCTGGATGACTGGCACGATCTGCAAGAGCCCGTCAGCCGCCTGCCATGAAACGAACTTGAGGCTGTCTAGTTTGCCCAGAAGCTCTTTGCCAAAATGCCGCAACTTGTCCTCATTGCTCACAACCAGCCCCCTGGCAGCCATACGTGAACGCAAGGCCCCCGCGACAATCAGAGGCATGGGAAGTTTCTGCGGCTTACTGATACGCACTACATCCATAACATAGATGTGGTCAAACCCAAAATACGTGTTATATCTAAATAATGGCTTGGCATTAAAGATGTCGAACGTAGCGCCACTGCTCTCGGTATGGCTGAACGTAGCGTTGCCGCGAAGCCATTGCATGTCGGGTGTGAGGGATAAAAATGCAGCCTCAGGGCGCACCTCGATATTATGTTTGGAATGCCCCTGACTGAATTTGCCAAAAGCAACCTGGTCTGATCCGAGAGCCATCAGTGAAGTGATAAAGGTCAGATGCGGAGAGCCCTCCTCACTCATGGTTGCCAACACGCCGATCTTACTGTCAGGCTCCAGGATCGCGGCCTGTTCGCTACTGACAGCGGTGGTGTACTCTGTTGCCATAACTTCTCCTGTCTTTTGCCTTGGTTGTCCACCTGGGTATACTGCTCGTTTATTCCGACTGCTCAGTAGTCCAAACTCTATACGTGCTTGATAGCTCATCACCACATCGTTAGTCGCTTTATCACTATCTATTACTCGCTCATCGCTCCTGTAGCGCGAATATCCTTAACACTACAGCTCTCCTTTGCCTTTTTCACTAAAGCAAGCATTCTTTCCCTTTTCATCAAAGGGCTTGCTGCGTGCTCCCACTCACGATCAATGCTTTCGTATTTGGATGCTCCCAGGTTATTAAAGGCACAGAGTTCCCATCGTTCAACTGCACTCGCATGCTTATCCAAAAGACGGGCGATACCCGCAATATTCTCGTCTGTGTCCGTTGCCTGCGGGATGACTGGCGTCCGTATCCATACTCGTCCCTGCCCTGCCGTCGCCCATGCAAGGGTCACGGCAAGGTTACTCAGCACCTGTTCATTTCCGGCTTTCGTAAAAGTCTTATGCTTCTCGTTATCTGCGAGTTTGAGGTCATACAGCACAATATCCGTAAAAGCGAGTGCGTGCTTGAGGCGTTCTGTTGGCACTGCGCCACAGGTGTCCACAGCAGTTTGTACCCCGGCTTCTTTGAGCAACGCAAGGAGCACTACCGCATCCTCTTGCAAAAGCGCCTCTCCTCCCGAAAGTGTGTCACCGCCCTCTTCTCCCCAGTACGCCTTGTCCTTGAGAAGCTCGTGTGCCAACTCTTCCGCT
>JAVBUQ010000039.1:0-23164 GCA_031555185.1 Coriobacteriales bacterium | reverse complement strand
GCTATCCTCATACAGGCATTGGCTACTTCAATCGATGCTCTTATCGTAGGGGTCACGTTTTTGGCGCTTGATGTGAATATCTTTGAGGCATCTTTGCTTATTACACTTACAACCTTTACCTGCTGCCTGCTAGCTCTTTTCATTGGCAAACGCTTTGGTTGCTTACTTGGAGATAAGGCACAGCTTATTGGGGGCATCGTCCTTGTGCTTATTGGAATCAAAGCCTGCTTTTTCTAAACTGCGCTCATGTATACAGGCATGTATTTCTGTACGCAGAACACTGGCTCATACAAACAACGTTGGCACAGGACTCCGTGCAGGTTGTGTAATACAGATGAACAAGTAAACAGGCAAACAGACAGGCAGAAAATATCGTTTGAGGGTTTACAGGTCAGAATCCTCTGGCTTGTAAATCTGCTGGCGGCAGGAAGACACTCTCGCTTGACAGCGGTGCAAGGGGGCAATTGCCGGTTGACATCCTTTTGAAACATGTTAACGTTTGTAGGGTCATGTGTAGAAAGGTTCTTGCAGTGAGCGCAGATCGAAGATTTTTGAATCGATTTTATGGCTATACCTATTTTGGCTTTGCCGGCTATTTTTACGGCAAGCCTTCTTTGGGTTCGGCTAGGGCGCTCGACGCACAAAAGGTCATCTGATTAAAAAACGTAAGGTCAGTCAGAGCCACAGCCGAATCGGTTGTGGCTCTTTTTCTATGTGGAGGAAATTATGTTCATTGTATTAAAGAATAATCCTGACCAGGCGCAACTTGGTAGTTTAAAGACCTGGCTGGAAAGCAAAGGCATCCAGATACACGCCAGTGAGGGTGTCTCAAAGACGATTATGGGGCTCGTGGGCGATACCTCGGTATTGGACATTGATCTGATTGCTGCGCTCGACATCGTAGAGGATGTAAAACGTGTCCAGGAGCCCTACAAGAACGCAAATCGCAAATTCCATCCCGAGGACACCGTGATACCAGTGGGCGCCACACAGATCGGCGGCGGAAACCTGACGATCATGGCCGGGCCCTGCTCGGTTGAAAACGAGCAGCAGCTACTCGCTATTGCGCGATCCGTCAAAGCAAGTGGCGCTACCCTGCTTCGTGGCGGGGCATTCAAACCAAGAAGCTCGCCTTACGCCTTTCAAGGGCTTGGCGCCGACGGACTCAAGCTCCTCTCACTTGCTAAAAAGGAGACGGGTCTTCCGATAGTAAGTGAGATCATGGAAGCTTCGCAGCTCCCTCTCTTTGATGATGTGGATGTGTTTCAAGTGGGCGCGCGGAATATGCAGAACTTCAATCTACTCAGAGTATTAGGGCAACAGGAAAAGCCGGTGATGATCAAAAGGGGACTCTCTTCCACCTATGAAGAGTGGTTGATGAGCGCCGAATACGTGATGGCCTCCGGTAATAAGAATGTGATCCTCTGCGAGCGTGGCATCCGAACTTTTGAGACATACACAAGGAATGTGTTGGACATTACCGCAGTCCCTGTGCTGAAGAAGCTCAGTCACCTGCCGGTGATCATCGACCCAAGCCATGCCTCGGGCAAGTGGGACCTTGTCCCTCCAAGCGCCATGGCTTCTGTTGCTGTTGGCGCGGACGGACTGCTCATTGAGGTGCATAACGACCCGGAAAAGGCGCTTTGTGACGGACCCCAGAGTCTCAGAATGAACACGTTTGAGGATCTTGCCAATAAGATGCTCGCCATGCATGCGTTTATGAAAACGATGGAGGTAGAGCCATCATGAGAGGTGACCTTTCCTCCCAAACGAATTCGTGCCGCAATGAGGCGACTGAGGGGAGTCAAGCATGAAGATAGGGATTGTTGGCCTGGGGCTCATAGGCGGATCGTTTGCAAAAAGCACCAAGGCGCGCACTATGCATTGCGTAGCAGGAATCGATACTAACGAGGAAACCATGATGCTCGCACGGCTCTGCGGAGCCATAGATGAGCCGCTTACCGAAGAGAATACTGCCGAGTGTGACCTGTTGCTCCTGGCAGTACGACCGTACATCGCGTTTGACTGGTTGCGAGCTCATGCAAGGGAAATAGCAACTCATACTGTTGTGGTTGATCTTTGTGGCGTCAAACGCACGGTCTGTAAGCAGATAAAACCTCTGGCTCACACGTATGGTTTTACGTATGTAGGCGGACATCCCATGGCAGGAACAGAGCGAGGGGGGTTTGTCAACGCAACAGATGATCTCTTCGCAATGGCATCCATGATCCTTACACCTGACAGTGATATCGATATCACTATCCTTGAGGACCTGAAGAATTACTTTCTTGATATCGGGTTTGCCAACCTCACCTTCTCAACCCCCGAAGAGCATGACCGAATCATTGCGTATACATCACAACTGGCACATATCGCTGCGAGCGCCTATGTGCGGAGTCCGGAGGCCCTCCAAAGAAGAGGTTTTTCCGCGGGCAGCTTCAGAGATATGACCCGCGTCGCACGCCTGGACGAGGATATGTGGGCAGAACTGTTACTGGCAAATTCAGATCATCTGATGAGGCAGCTCGACCTTCTCATTGGCAACCTCAGTGAATTCAGGGAGACACTTGAGGCAGAAGACGAAGCAAGACTACGCCTGCTTCTCAAAGAGGGCAACGATATCAAGGCGCGAGTTGGGGAGAATTGAGGAAGGCACATGCAGCGAGTTGTAGTCTCTACAGAAAACAGCTATACCGTTTCAATTGGCGCCGGTCTACTGGACCAATGCGGCACTATGATAAGAGAAACTCTCGGACCTCATGCGGAGAGGGTGTCACCCGGATGGTCTGAGCCCCGCAGGATGGCCATCATTACCGACAGCGTCGTTGGACCGCTCTATGCTTCGGTGGTGAGGGAGAGTTTAACGTGTGCAGGATTTACCACAAGCATCTTTACCTTTGCCGCCGGAGAAACCTCAAAGACTTCTCAGACCTTTGTAGCGGCACTTGAGTTTCTGGCTTCTGAGCAGCTGGAGCGATCCGACTGTGTTGTTGCCCTTGGCGGCGGAGTCGTCGGTGATCTTGCCGGGTTTGTAGCGGGTTGTTACCTGCGAGGCATTCGCTATGTGCAGCTGCCAACCACCCTGCTTGCGGCAGTTGATTCTTCTGTTGGAGGCAAGACCGCTATCGATCTTTGTGCAGGCAAGAACCTGGCAGGACTCTTCTGGCAACCCTCCGCGGTCATCTGTGATACTAACTGTCTGCAGACACTACCGAGCGAGGTCTTTTTGGACGGTCTGGCCGAGGCGGTCAAGACAGGCATCCTCGATGATGAAACGTTGTTTGCTCTTTTTGAGCAGGATATCCTGTATGACTGCCACCATGCTGAATACCCTGATAACCACAGCGACACCTCGCATGATGATTATTGCTGTCTCCCAGCCACAGCTCTCTCTGACCACATCGAGGCCATCATCACAGGATGCATAACGTTTAAGGCATCTGTTGTCAGGGCAGATGAACACGAGCATGGATTACGCACAATCCTGAACCTGGGCCATACAATCGGACATGCCATTGAAGTTTGCAGTAACTACACTCTTTCGCATGGACATGCCGTTGCCATCGGTATAGCAATGATCTCTCGAGCCGCGGCATACTATGAGATGTGTGATAAGCGAGACGCACTGCGCATTGTAAAGCTGCTTTCTGCCATCGGTCTCCCCGTTACCACGGAGTTCTCTACCGATGAGCTCATGCAGGTGATCCTTCACGATAAAAAGCGCGCAGGCAGCCGCATTACCCTGGTCCTGCCAAAAAAGATAGGCTCCTGCTTTTTGCATGAGATTGCGCTTGATGCACTGCCGACACTACTGGAAGCAGGGAAAGGAGACCTCTTGTGAACGTAAGAATAACACCCGCTGTCCTCCAGGGAACTATCAGCGCTCTTGGATCCAAATCGGCGGCACATCGCCATCTCATCTGTGCGGCGCTTTCGGATAACACCACGGAGATCATGCACTGCACACACTCAGAGGATATAGAGGCTACAGCGGGTTGTCTGCGTGCGTTGGGTGCCACCATAACAAGAGAGGGGAACACACTCTCCGTTCATCCTATGGCAGCGCCCCACTCTCTCGTGGCGGCACACACCTCACAAACCATAACGCCAACTTCTCAGGCAGCAACCGCTGTCTCAAAGGTGACCTTGAACTGTGCAGAAAGTGGTTCGACGCTTCGTTTTATGTTGCCGGTTGCTGCTGCTACCTGTAATGAGGATGTTCACCTGATCGGTGGAGGCAGATTACCTATGCGACCACTTGAAGACCTTGCCAACACCCTGAGACAAAACGGAATGGAGCTTTCCTCAAACCATCTGCCTCTGGTTCTGAGGGGTGTGCTCAAGAGTGGACAATACACCCTGCCAGGTAATATCAGCTCGCAATACATTACCGGCCTGTTATTGGCGTTGCCTTTGCTCCAGGGCACCAGTGAAATCGTACTGACCACACCTTTGGAGTCTACCGGTTACGTGGATATCACACTCGGGATACTTGAGCAGTATGGCGTCGTCATCAAGAGACGAGCAAACGGTTTCTCGGTACCTGGAGGCCAGCAGTACCGTTCTCCCGGTAAGGTATACGTCGAGGGCGATTGGTCTAATGCGGCATTCTTTCTCGCAGCAGGCGCTCTGGGCAGACCCGTTACCGTCGCTTATCTTCCTCGCCGTTCTTTGCAGGGAGACCGTGCGCTGATTAGTTTTCTTGAGCGGTTTGGTGCGGAGGTCTTTATTGACTATGACGAGGTGAGTGTCTTTCCCAAAACATTGCAGGGATGCACCATCGATATTGGAGAGACACCCGACCTCCTGCCGGCATTGGCGGTAGTCGCTGCTTATGCACAAGGCGAGACACATTTCTCTAACGGAGCACGCCTCCGGTTAAAGGAAAGCGATCGTTTGTTGACGACCGCAACATTGCTTAGCTCGCTGGGTGGCGAGGTCAAACTTCTTCCAGACGGTCTGCTGGTACGAGGAAGCAGGCTTACAGGAGGGCGGGTAGACAGTTGTAACGATCACCGGATCGCAATGGCCGCAGCTTTGGCTGCCAGTGCCTGCACTGAACCGGTGATCATCCAGGGCGCGGAGGCAGTCGCAAAATCCTATCCCGCGTTTTTTGCCGACTATCAAAAGCTAGGAGGGATCGTAGATGTCATCTGAATTTGGCAAAATGCTGCGTGTATCAGTTTTCGGCCAGTCACATGGGCAGGTGATTGGTGTGTTAATGGATAATCTGCCTGCCGGAGAGGTAATTGATGAGCATGAGTTACGTTCCTTTCTTAAGCGAAGAAGGCCTCAGGGTGAGCTCTCTACCAAACGCAGGGAGGATGACGTTCCTGTATTTCTCTCAGGCATGCTGAACGGTAAGACCTGTGGCAGCCCTCTCTGTGCCATTATCGAGAACAAGGATGTACGGTCAGAGGATTACGAAGCGTTAGCTGACATCCCCCGACCTTCTCATGCCGACTATGCTGCTTTCATGAAGTGGAATGGCAAAACCGACAAACGAGGAGGAGGACACTTCTCCGGCAGGCTTACCGCTCCGCTTTGTATTGCCGGTGGTATCGCAAAGCAGATCCTCGCACGAAAAGGTGTCTTTGTGGGTGCGCATCTTCTCTCAGTTGGTTGTGTGGAGGAGGCTGTCTTTCCGCTTTTTCCTACACAAGAGCTGCTTGCGTCTGTGGCTGCAAAGGACTTTCCTGTTATCGACGATACCTGTGGCGAGAACATGCAAGCCGTCATCAGGGAAGCAGCTGAAGAGAAGGACTCTGTGGGTGGTGTGATCGAATGTGTTGCACTCGGCTTGTCCGCCGGGCTGGGCTCTCCGATGTTTGAGGGCATAGAGAACAGGCTCGCCGCAGCGATCTTTGGCATTCCGGCAGTCAAGGGTATTGCCTTTGGCGATGGCTTCAACAGCACGCGGCAGCGTGGCAGTACACACAACGATCCCTTTGTCGTTAGCGAAAAGGGAATCATCGCCACAGAAAAGAACAGTTCAGGAGGAATACAAGGTGGGATAACCAATGGTATGCCACTTGTATTCAGCGTGGCCATGAAACCCACTCCCTCTATAGGTATGCCTCAAAAGAGCGTATGCCTTTCTACCAGGCAAAAAACAGAGTTGACGATACAGGGACGACATGACCCCTGTGTTGCGCAGAGAGCCGTACCTGTTGTAGAGGCCGTAGCGGCCCTGGTGCTACTCGATATTATTTTGGAGAATTACTATGGAACTCAATGAGATCAGATCAAATATAGATGAAGTAGACAACAATCTGCTGGATTCCTTTATTGAACGTATGCACCTGTCCGAGGAGATCGCAAAGCTTAAACAACAAAACAACACCCCGCTTATACACAAGATGCGTGAGCGAGAAGTGCTCCAACGTATGCAGGAGAGGTCTGGAGAATATGAATACTATGCCTATGAGTTCTTCAGCACCATAATCGGACTTTCCAAGGTCCGCCAATATGAGCTCTTCCCTCATTCCTCAAATATCCGCACCTCTATTGAAGAGGCGCTCGCGGCAGGAGAAGAGTGCTTTCCGCGAACGGGGACCATAGCCTGCCAGGGAATAGAAGGATCGCACTCGCAAGTTGCTTGTGACAAGCTGTTCCCGCGAGGGACCGTTTTATTCGTAAAAACCTTTAAGGCGGTATTTGATGCGGTGGATTCCGGCTTCTGCGACTTTGGGGTGGTGCCCATAGAAAACAGTACCAATGGCTCGGTACGCTCGGTCTATGAATTACTTCTAAACAGGAGATTCTCGATAGTGCGTATGCTTAACCTGCATGTTTCTCATGAACTCATGGCAAACCCTGGTGTGGAGTTTGATGATATCCGCGAGATCTATAACTACACCCGTTTTGTGTGTATCTCAAAGAAACCTGCTATCTATGCGGGAGCAGACAAGATCAGTATCATCCTCTCAAGCGAGAACGAGCCCGGCGCTCTCTGCAGCAGTCTGTCAAAGTTTGCCGTAAGGGGAATCAACATGAGTAAACTGGAAAGCTATCCGGTTGCAGGACGTAACTTTGAATTTGCATTCTACATTGATCTTGAAGCTTCTGTGCGAGAACAGGGAGTGATAAGTATGCTCGAAGAACTCGAAAACAGCAACGAATACTGCGTTTTCCTGGGTAATTACTCGGTGGTGTGATAAGAGAAAAATGAATGTCCGGTTGGATCATAATCCCTCAGTGCGAGCTGCCGAAGGTAGTAAGGCAAGCTGGAGAACAGAGAACTGTCCCTCTTTGAATTGAAGCGGATTACCTCTTTCAGAACCCCCGTCTGATGCTAAGGTGAAGTGTAAACGATGTCAGAAAAAATCAACGGTCTTCTTGGGCGCACACTGGCGCACAGTTTTTCTGTATCCGTCCATCGGGAGCTGGGAAATCCTCAGTATCGCTTGTATGAAAAGGAACCAGCGCAGCTTGATGCTTTTTTCAGTGATAATCACATAAGCCTCCTCAACGTAACGATTCCCTATAAAAAGAGGGTGATCCCCTACTGCGCTACGCTTTCTCAAGAAGCGCAGGCTATCGGAAGCGTGAATACCATAGTGTCTACATCCACCGGTCTTTACGGGCACAATACGGATGCGTATGGCTTTTCCTTTATGGCTCGGCACGCCGGTATCTCCTTTGCCGGAAAGAAGGTGCTTATCTTTGGCAGTGGAGGAGCCTCTCTTGCCGCTCGTTATGTGGCAAGAGCAGAGGGCGCGCAAAACATCGTGGTAGTCTCACGAAACGGTAAGAACCATTATGAAACGCTCAAAGATCAAGGTGATGCAGAGATCCTGATCAACACGACTCCCGTAGGCATGTACCCTGAGAAGACAGGACAATCTATAGTAGATATTTCGCGCTTTCCCTGCTGCGAAGGGGTTTTGGACCTTGTTTATAATCCCTTCCGTACTTCTTTACTCATACAAGCACACGAACTTCATATCCCCTGTGAAGGTGGTCTGCCTATGTTGGTCGCCCAGGCAAAGGCTGTTGAAGAGCTGTATAGGGGTCGCGCGCTTCCCGAATCGGTAAACGAACGCATTCTGGGCCTCATCCACTTTGAGCAGGAGAATATCGTGCTTATCGGGATGCCGGGAAGCGGCAAGACCACCGTGGGCGCTGCTCTTGCCCAGATGACAGGCAGGCCACTGGTAGATCTGGATAAAAAGGTCGCTCAGGAAGCCAAGGCCTCTCTAACGGAGATCTTCCAGCGTAGTGGAGAAGAGGCGTTTCGTGATCTGGAGAGCGGGCAAGCCGCTTATTACGGCGCCTTGCAGGGCAAGATTATCGTAACCGGCGGAGGGATCGTAAAGCGTGAGAGTAACTACGCGCCTCTGCACCAGAATGGCAGACTCTACCATATTACCCGCAAGACCGCTCTGCTGACACGGGAAGAAAGGCCGCTCTCTCTTAAGGCAAATCTTGAGCAGATGTATCAGGAGCGCCTGCCATTGTATACACGCTTCAGAGATGTGGTCGTAGATAACTCCGGTACGCCAAGGCAGACGGCAGAGCGTATATGGGACGATTTTTGCAACAATGCTGGATAATATAAACACCTATTGAATAACACGAGTCCCTACTGGATAGTGCGTATCTCTGAAAGAACCCCACATGCACCTGTTGTTAGTAGTCTCAACAGAAAGGAGACAGCGTGAACATACTGGTTATCAACGGTCCTAACCTCAATATGCTGGGCATTCGCGAGCCGGAGTTTTACGGAACGGCTACCTACGCAGACCTGAGGGATCAGATCAAAGCAGAGGCAGAATTGCTCAGTGTTGAGGTCACCTTCTTTCAATCAAATAGCGAAGGGGCGTTAGTAGATGCGATACAGGAAGCCTACGGAAAGGTGGATGGTATCGTTATCAATCCGGCCGCTTACACGCATACCAGCGTCGCCCTGCTTGATGCCGTAAAGGCCGTAGGAATCCCTGCCATAGAAGTGCATATCTCAGAGCTGGATTCTCGAGAGGAGTTCAGAAAAACATCCTTTATCCGTGCTGCCTGTGTTGCGACAATCACAGGACGTGGGTTCAAGGGCTACCTGGATGCTTTACACAAATTGGTTGATCTTTTGAAAAAATAACTGCTTACGTTCTCATACAAGGATGCTGAACAAAGTTTACATGAATACAGCCAGGGTCTCGTCCTGTCATTTTCTGATCGATTCTACTTTTCTGTCTGCTGTTATCTTTGTGTTACTCACACAGTGCAGTCACCTTTGAACAAAAACTGTCACACTGTCAGCAATATTACAAATAGCTTCAGTTTTCCACACAATGAATAAATGTGTATTAGAATTGCATTTCAAAGTATGCTAGTGGGACAGTGGTGGGAACTGCTATCTCGAGAGGAGAGGCACTTATGAGAAAACAAATTCGGGGTACCACACAACAACCAACATCTCTCGCAAAACTGCTTCCTTTGCTGTTGGCAGTCGTCTTAGCTGCAGGCACTCTGTTTGCGCTTACGGGCTGTGGCGGCGACAATGGAACAGAGCCCAGTGGAACAGAAGGGAGCGCAACCGATACTTCAGGTACCGCCAGTGTTGCAAACCCTGTAGTAGAAGTTGACAGCGTTGACACCATCAACGAAGACCTGGGTCTTAATATGAGGATACCGGATGGCGCCACGGTAGAGAGTTGCGCGATCATCGATAACTCGCTTGGTGAAGTCAACTTTAACCTGGACGGTCAACTCTATAACTATCGTGGAATGGTCACCAATAATGATGAGGACATCAGCGGTCTGTATTATGAGTTCTCATCAACCGAAACAGCAGATACAACAGGACAGGTCTATGTGATGGAGTATATTGAAGGTGGTCCTGGTTATGCGCGTTGGTACGATGACATCTCCGGTACCGTATATTCAGTAAGTGTTGAGAGCGGCGCAACCGGTGCCATGCTCAATGAGATTGCCTCAACTTTGATTGCCGCGCAGAAACTGATGTAATAAGCCAACATCAAACAGAGCCTTACCTCAGGCTGGAGGAAGTAGCTCATCGACAAGTAAACCGCCCCTTACGACTCGCTCGTAAGGGGCGGTTTCATATGTGGCTTTTCATATGTGGCTTGCCTCAGCAACCCGGTTTATTGCTCGCTTCACTGTATTACACAGTTTTTCTGATAAAGCGGCCGATTAAGTCCGCTCCATCGTTTCTGTGTGTAGAACTTGACTCTCTACCACACTACTTGCTGCATTTTGCCCGGGGCTCCTCTGAGGATGGCCCCCTTTATAAAATGGCAATGACCTCTTTATCGGTAACGATTTGGTCTGCGTGAATATCATGCGGCTCTGACGGAAGCGTTGCCACAAGCAAGCCTTCTCTGCAGAGAATGATCTTGACGGCTTTTTTGGCGTTGGCCAGATAACGATCATAATATCCGCCGCCATAACCGAGACGATAGCCCCGCCTGTCGCAGGATAAGCATGGCACGATAGCCAGATCAATATCACACGGATCTATGACCGGGCTGTCAGGCGCAGGAGTAGGTATACCCAACACACCTTCTTCAAGGTCATCGAGACTGGAAAAAACATGAGCATACATCACACCATCACCCACACAACGTGGAGCACACACCGTCTTGCCACTTGCCAGCATCTCCTCGATAAGCCACAGAGTATCAACTTCTGAGCCCACGCTGATATAGCAAAAAACTGTCTGTGCTTTTTTATAGGCAGGGAGTGCTTCCACGTTTGCTCTGATAAGCGCATCGGCGGCAGACCAGACGCCTTCATCTACTGCATCTCGAAGTGCGAGCACTTCTTCTCTCAGATACTTCTTTTTGGTAGGTGTATCGGGCATGTGGCTCCTTTAAGGTATCAGTAGAGCTTTTCCTCTTGTTCCTGGGTGGATTCTTTCTTATGATACACGACCCAATACACAATGCCCACTAAGACCAGGCCACCGATAATATTACCTATGGTCACAGCTACGAGATTATTGAGCGCCCCTCCTACGTTGAGGAGAGAAACATCTGCAGCTCCGGTATAGTCAAATCCGGTTTCCTTCATCAAAAGGCCCATGGGCAAGAAGAACATATTGGCTACGCAGTGCTCAAACCCGCAGGCTACAAAAGCGCTGATGGGCAGGAGGATCCCCACGAACCGGTCCACTACCGTACGACACGAATATGAGATCCAGACAGCAAGGCATACGAGAAAGTTACACATAATACCCTTGAAGAACAGTACCTCAAATGGCTGTGCCACCTTGTTGGTAGCAACAGTGATCATTGCGTCTCCTACTGCACCTCCGTTGACGCCTCCATAATTGGCAAAGAACAGGATGACCACAAGAAGCAGCGAACCCACCAGATTGCCAAGGTACACAATGACCCAGTTCTTGAGCACCTGTATAAAGGTGTATCTTTTAGAGAGTTGACCGCAAATCAAGAGCACATTACCGGTAAAAAGCTCTGCGCCTGCCATGAGAACCAGAAAAAGACCGAGACAAAAGACCAGAGCTCCTAAAAGCTGACAGGTAACAAAGGAGTAACTGGCATCTGATTTAATAAGCAACATGAACATGCCGCCCATGCCGATGAACATACCCGCCATAATAGCAAGCAGAAAGGCTTTGCCGGAACCCATGTCCACTTTGGTTTTGCCGATTCGCTCTGCTTTGGCTTCTATCTCGGACGGCAGCAATGCGTCAGGACCTATACTGGCTAACTCTTGTTCTGTCATATGTTGTATCTCTCTTACCTGTATGTATGAGTGCAGAGATTATTCACACGCACTAAAATAGGGGTTGATTGGGTGCTCATGCAGAGACGATTCGTCTGTGTTAGAGCAATGATTTTGCGGCTGCCTGCACCACATTCTTGACAAGTACACTGGTGGTGACCGTGCCTACGCCGCCGGGAACCGGGGTAATGGCCTTTACAATCCCTTCTGCTTCAGGGGTGTTGACATCGCCCACAAGAGCGCCATCCTCCGTTACGTTAATACCCACGTCAATGACGATCTGACCTGGACTCAGGTAGCTGCCATCAACCATCTGGGCACGGCCCACACAGGCGATGACGATGTCCGCCTCTTTGACAGTGCCTGGGAGATCAGCGGTACGTGAGTGTGCTATTGTCACCGTGGCATGGCGGGCCAGCAACAGCATAGCTACCGGTTTGCCAATGACCAGACTGCGCCCT
Source organism: Coriobacteriales bacterium (assembly GCA_031555185.1). Taxonomy (GTDB): domain Bacteria; phylum Actinomycetota; class Coriobacteriia; order Coriobacteriales; family UBA8131; genus WQXH01. The sequence goes on along the minus strand of JAVBUQ010000039.1, from coordinate 11,000 downwards.
ACCACTACGGCCTTCTTGCCTTTTGGCTCAATATTAAAGTGGTTGAGTATCTCCATACAGGCCTGCGCCGTACACGGGGCAAAGCCGGTGGCAGTATCGGAGAACACACCTGCCAGAGAGAGATCGGTAATGCCGTCGATGTCTTTGATAGGCGCGAGGGAGTTTCGCACAAGATCCTCATCAATATGTTTGGGCAGTGGCCGAAACATCAACACGCCGTGCACGCTGTCATCCTCATTGAGGGTATTGATGGTCTCGATAAGTTCAAAGGTGGTGATGTCTTCTGACAATACGATAGACCGTACTCCCACGCCCAGCTTTTCTGCGCGCTTGGTGGCCCCACGCTCATAGGAGATGTCGTCGCCGCGCTCCCCCACTCTGACAATGGCCAACGTAGGCTCAACACCTTGTGACTTAAGGATTGTTACCTCAGATTCAATGCTTGCATTCAGTGCCTCTACGACTTCGGCACCCTTGAGTATATTCGCCATGAGAGCTCCTGTTCGTTATTTTGTTTGTATTGTGCCTCATTGTAGTGGATGCGCCCTTGAGAACAGAGAAGTATTAGAAGGTTGAGACAGGCTGCACTCATCGTAAGAGACAGACAACACTCATCGCAAGAGACAGACAGCACTCATCGTTAGAGACAGACAGCACTCATTGAAATAAAGGTGAGGAAGGCTGGACTTTTGCACACATCTCATAATGGGACGACCTCCCGATGTTGGTTAAGACAGGCAGAGTACTCAATAATCCACGTTTTGCCCCCAGCCGTTGCCGGCGCACCACTCTAGCTCTTTGCACCGTTATGCCCCCAGCCGTTGCCAAACATTCCACACTCCATGCCTTGTCTCGACGTGATGACTTTACACTAATTTGATATTTTCCTCACAATCTTTACCTTGATTTGATTTTAGCTTAATAAGGGCTTGATATTCACCTTTTATGCTGTAGACAGGCAAGCTTCGCAAACGATGCCGCCTGCCACTACAGAGGATGACAGCAGGAGGCTGTCGGAAAGGTGAATCAACATGGGAATAAAATTGGAGAGAAGGAACTATCTCGTAAAAGGGGTCGCGCTCTTGATCACAGCCGTGCTTCTTCTTACTCTGGTAAACGGCTGTGCCTCAGGCACTGCTGCGGAGACTGATGATTCCGCAGACAGCGGCTCGACCGGCGCAACTATCAACGTAGTAAGCCGCGAAGACGGCTCCGGTACCCGCAGCGCGTTCGTTGAGCTCTTTGGCGTAGAAACAGAGAACCCCGACGGCAAAAAGGTGGACGCAACCACCACCAGTGCCGTAGTAACCAACTCGACCTCTGTCATGCTCACTACCGTATCCAGCGACCCTGCAGCCATTGGCTATATCTCCCTTGGTTCACTGAATGATACCGTCAAAGCACTGGACATCGACGGTGTTGCCGCCACAACTGACAGTGTCAAGACGGGCGACTACCCCATCCAGAGGCCCTTTAATATCGCAACCAAAGATGAGGTCAGCGATGCGGCAAAAGACTTCATGAACTTCATCATAAGCAAAGAAGGCCAGGAAGTCATTGAAGAGAACCACTACATCCCCATCATGGATGTAGTGCAGGCTTTCTCCAGCAATGGCGCTGAGGGCAAGGTCGTCGTAGCCGGATCATCCTCGGTCTCCCCCGTCATGGAAAAACTTAAGGAAGCCTACGAGGCTATCAATCCCAACGTGACCATCGAGATCCAGACGAGCGATTCCTCTACCGGCATGTCTTCCACTAATGAGGGTTTATGCGACATCGGGATGGCCTCACGTGAACTCAAGGATTCAGAACTTTCTGAAGGCCTCGTTCCTCAGGTCATAGCTCTGGACGGCATTGCAGTCATCGTCAATAACGACAACACTGTATCTGGTCTTACCAGCGAACAGGTAAAAGGTATCTACCTTGGCGAGATCACCAACTGGAGTGAAATCAACTGATGATAAAAAGAGCTCTAACAAACACTGTTATACGCGAGAAAGTAGCACAGGCAGTCTTTACTTTGGCTGCCTGCTGCTGCATTCTTGCGGTAGCACTTATCTGCGTTTTCCTACTTATCAGCGGCATACCTGCCCTTGCCGAGATAGGCATTACTGAGTTTTTATGTGGCACCACCTGGCAGCCGAGCAGTGGTCACTATGGCATTGGCTACATGATCCTTGGCAGTTTGTACGTGACGGCAGGAGCCCTCATCATCGGCGTGCCGCTTGGTCTGCTCTCAGCCCTCTATCTCTCTCGTTTTGCCAAAGGGCGTTTTGGCCGCTACCTGCAACGCGGTGTCGAGCTCTTAGCTGGCATCCCCTCGGTCGTTTTTGGCTTCTTTGGCCTGGTCGTCATTGTGCCCTTTATCCGTACAATGTTAGGCGGCACCGGTCTTTCTATCCTGGCTGCCTCGGTGATACTCGACATCATGATCCTCCCTACTATCATTACCGTCTCGAAAACTGCATTGGACGCCGTGCCCCAGAACTATTACGAAGGCGCACTCGCTTTAGGCGCCCGCCACGAGCGTAGCGTCTTCAGGGTCCTGCTTCCTGCCGCCGCCTCGGGCATTACCGCTGCGGTCATTCTTGGCTTTGGCCGTGCCATCGGTGAGACCATGGCCGTTGTCATGATCGTAGGTAATCAAGTGCGCCTTCCAACTGCACTTACTGATGGCATCCGCACCCTCACCGGCAACATCGTCCTTGAAATGGGCTATGCAGCAGATCTGCACCGCGGAGCCCTGATTGCTACTGCGCTCGTACTGTTCGTATTTATCCTGCTGGTTAACCTGCTCTTCAATCTCATGAAACGGAGGGCGGGACTATGAGCGAAGCTATACAAGCGCAGCCCAGAATGAGCCTCGATAAAGCCCGGGAAGCCCGACATGCACGAAATGCCAGTGCAGCAGCACAACTGCAACGTTTGCTTGTTAAGGGCGCTGCAGGGCTCACCTTAGGAATACTGCTCTTTATCATCATCTATATTGCCATCATGGGAATTCCCCACCTCAGCCTGGATATGTTCACACTCCCCTACGATTCCCTGAACCTTTCCTTGATGCCTGCGCTGATAAATACGCTTTTGATGACCGTCCTGAGCTTACTTATTGCCATCCCTCTGGGGCTCGGAGCAGCTATCTTTCTGGTGGAGTATACGGGAAGGAACAACCGCTTTGTGCAGGTCATCCGTCTAACCGCCGAGACCCTCACCGGTATTCCCTCCATCGTGTACGGCCTCTTTGGCCTCCTCTTCTTTGTCACGGCACTCGGATGGCGTATATCGCTCCTCTCCGGTGCCCTGACCCTGGGTATTATGATCATGCCGGTCATCCTTCGTACAGCAGAAGAGGCCCTTAAAGCCGTTCCCGATTCTTATCGCGAAGGCAGCTTTAGCCTGGGTGCCGGGCGTCTACGCACAGTCTTCAGAGTACTTCTCCCCGCGGCCATCCCCGGAATCCTGGCCGGAATAATCCTGAGCATCGGCAGGATCTTTGGCGAAAGCGCCGCCCTCATATATACCGCAGGGACCGTAGCTGCCTTGCCCGAATCCCTTTTTGACTCTACCCGTACCCTCAGTGTGCATATGTATGTGCTGGCAAGCGAAGGTCTGTATATCGACAAGGCGTATGCGACCGCAGTGGTGCTGTTGGTCATCGTGTTTGCCATCAATATGCTCTCAGCGTTTATAGCGCGACGTATCACAAGAGAAACAACAGTCCAGTGAACAGAAAAACTATCATTTTGGAGAAAAACATGCCTGATGCACTGACCCTGTTAGATATCCCTCAGAAAATAGCAACGACTACAGAGCAGGCTACTATCAGCGTCTCAAACCTCAATCTGTTCTATGACGACGTCCAGGCCCTTCATAAGGTGAACATGGATATCTACCCTCGCCAGATCACAGCGCTTATCGGGCCTTCCGGCTGTGGCAAGTCCACACTTATCAAGTCCATCAACCGTATGAATGATCTGGTGGCGGGCTGTAAGATCCAGGGCAGCATCCTTTTGGATGGAGAAGATATCTATGCGCGTAGCATGGATGTCAATATACTCCGCAAACGCGTAGGCATGGTATTTCAAAAAGCCAATCCCTTTCCCATGAGCGTCTATGACAATATCGCCTTTGGCCCCCGTACCCACGGTATCAAGAAGAAGGCCGAGCTTGATGAGATCGTCGAGCGTGCTTTGCGTGATGCCGCTCTCTTTGACGAGGTCAAAGATGCACTCAAGCGTAGCGCCCTTGCCCTTTCAGGTGGTCAACAGCAGCGCCTCTGTATCGCCCGCGCATTGGCTGTTGAGCCCGAAGTGCTGTTGATGGATGAGCCCACCTCAGCGCTTGACCCCATCTCAACGGCACGTATCGAGGAACTAGCCCTCACCCTTAAAGAACGCTACACCATAGTCATTGTTACCCATAACATGCAACAGGCGCTTCGTATCTCTGATAAGACCGCCTTCTTCCTCTTAGGCGAGCTGGTAGAGTACAATCACACCCTACAGCTCTTTACTGATCCGAATGACGAACGCACCGATGACTATGTTAAGGGGAGATTTGGTTGAGTAATCTGGTCTATTACGTCGAAGATGACCTTAACATTCGAAATCTGACTATGTATGCGCTGGAGCAAGCCGGGTTTGAGATCATCGGCTTCTCCACAGCTGCAGAGCTGGACGCTACCTGCGCCCATGTCTTGCCCGATCTCTATATCCTTGACATCATGCTTCCGGATGAGGATGGCATCAGCATTCTCAAGCGTCTCCGTAGTAGCTCCGCAACTGCGGATATTCCTATTATCATGCTCACCGCAAGGGGCACTGAGTTTGATGTGGTCACCGGACTTGACAGTGGTGCTGACGATTATTTAAGCAAACCTTTTAGCATGATGGAACTGGTAAGCAGGGTAAAAGTGCTGTTACGCCGTCATACAAATGGAACTCCCACAGACACAGGCTCCGAGATCAAAACACTGGGACAGGTTACCCTCTCCCCTAAACAACACACAGTAGAAGTTGATGGTGAAGAGGTTGTGCTTGCCAACAAGGAGTTTGAACTTCTACGCCTTCTCATGCAAAACCCCGGTCAGGTCTTTACACGCGAGCAACTACTCGAAGCTATCTGGGGATGGAGCTATGCGGGTAATACTCGTACCGTTGATGTTCATATCCAGACTCTGCGACACAAGCTGGGATCGAGCGCCGATATTATCGAGACTATTCGTGGCGTTGGTTATCGTGCCCGCGTAAAGTCATAATACGTCATAATAAGAGATATGAACGATTTTACATACATTGTCACAAACACTGTGTTTGAGGGGCTTACCAGTGCCGCTATGGTGGTTATACTCGCCCTTGTTATCCTTGCCTGCGGCATAGGCATAGGATGGCTGTTCTCTTCCCTGATGCGGAGAACAAAACATCGTCATCATACAGATGGACTCAACAGAGAAACTGTTGATGAGCGCATCGAGGAATCCCCAGGCACAGAAGACGTACAGAATAGCGGTGAGCAGGCTGATGAAGCTCAGGAGGCACGACGCGCATTTACTGCCAACGTCTCTCATGAGCTCAAGACACCCCTCACCGTTATCTCGGGATATGCCGAACTGCTCAGGGACGGATTGGTACGACAGGAAGATATCGCCGATGTTTCTTCCGTCATTTATGAAGAAGCAGGCTATATGCTCACCCTGGTGGATGATATCCTTACTCTTTCTCAGGTAGATGAATACATAGCCACAGGCAACACCAGCGCTCATGCCAAGCCAGTTGATCTGACAGCAGTGGCACAAGGGGTCCTGGCACGACTTGAGCCATTCGCCAGGCAAAACGATATCCGGTGCAGCCTGGAAACATCTGGCGACACTACTGTTATCGGCCTTAAGAAGCTGCTTACCGGTATTGTGTATAACTTGAGCGAGAATGCTGTGCGCTACAACTCTCCGGGAGGTACCGTGCACGTGGAGGTTGAGGGACTCGGTGATTCGGTGCGCCTGATTGTGACCGACACCGGCCTGGGTATTTCTGAAGAAGATCAGCCTCGTGTCTTTGAGCGTTTCTATCAGGTAGACCAGGCGCATTCGCGTCATTCAGGAGGCACCGGCCTGGGTTTGGCCATCGTTAAGCACGGTGCACAGTATCACAGTGGCTCCCTCTCACTGAAAAGCGAACCACAAAAAGGTACACAGGTCACGGTGGCCTTTCCCCGTTCAGGCAACTGCAACTAGTATCCTGTCTCTAATACTGAGGCACGGTAGAGCCAGGATTCTCATCTTCAGTATCTTTGCTTATCCTGGTTTTTAAGACCAGGATAAGGCCCAGGTAACTTGGAGTGCTTATATCGCATCTTACTGAAGTATTAACCTATTTCTTTAATCCTTCTTTTGCATCTGAGACTTACGTTGAGACTTTGCCATTTCCTTAATACTGCCTTGCGCAAAACCGCTGATAAGAGTGGCTATTTCTTCCGTGCTTCCCGCATGCCGCGCATGATCCAGGCTTTGATGATACTTATTTGCGCACTGGAAGCTACTGCCGATATATAGTCAGCAGGTATGCTGGGGTTAATAGTTATCATTGTAACCATATGCTTTCGCTGTAGAGAGGATGATATTCATGGAGCCTCTGGTAGAGATGCGGGATGTGCAAAAAGGCTTTGGCAAGCAGGAAATACTGCACACTATAAATCTGGAATTGAAGCCAGGGCTCATAACTGGCCTTCTCGGTCCCAGTGGCAGCGGAAAGACCACCCTGGTCAATCTCATCATCGGAAACATCAGAGCCAACGCAGGCACAATCATGGTCCTTGGCGAGCCTGCTCCTCCGCACAAAGCACGTGCTCACATAGGGTATATGCCTCAAAGCGAAGCGCTTTACCATGACCTCACAGCAAGTGAGAACTTGCATTTCTTTGGGGCGCTGTATGGACTTTCACGCAAGGAACTCACCACTGCCATTCCTCGAGTGCTTGGTCTTGTACACCTCGCAGATGAAGGCAAAAAAGTGGTGGGGTCATTTTCCGGAGGCATGAAGCGGCGGCTTTCGCTGGCTATTGCGCTTTTGCATGAACCGCGCCTCCTGGTGCTCGACGAGCCTACGGTAGGGCTTGACCCTAAACACCGTAGAGAGCTGTGGCACTCCTTTAGATTATTGGCGGATGCTGGCTCCGGAATGCTCATCACCACGCATGTTATGGATGAGGCCATGGGCTGCGACCACCTCATTATGCTTTATAAAGGAGCGATCATTGCACACGGAACTCCTGAAGAGATCATCTTACGCACACAATCCAGAACTCTTGAAGAGGCGTTTCTAAGCTTTGAGGAACCTCTGATGGAGGAGGTGGATCATGCGTAGCACCCTGGCACTGGCTCTGCGTATTCTTCAGCAGTTTCGCCATGATCCTCGCACCGTGGTGATGTTCATCGTTGCGCCTATCCTGGTGCTCTGGCTTTTCAGTGTGCTGCTTGGAGGCGGGGCCTATGAGCCCAAACTGGCAGGGGTCAATCTGCCTTCGGAGATCACTTCGGTTCTTGAAGAGCAAGATGCCACCTATGAATCCCTGGATATGCAGACAGCAGACGATCAGCTTAACAATCAGGAAATCGACGCTATCCTCACTCTTGATAACGGTGTACTCAACGTCGAAGTTGAGGGAACAGACACTTCTCACACTGCTGCTGTCATGAGTGTTGTTAACGCAAGTATTCAGGAGATCGCTACTGATCAACGCGAGGAGCTTTCTGAAGAGCTTACTGCAAAGGTAAACGAGCTCAAGGACACCATGGAAAAGATGGCGGCTGCGCTGGAGCAAACCACAAGCGCTTTGGCACAGGCACAAGCACAGGCCCCTGCAGCCCAGGCTTCGGAAACAGGAGGAGGAACCACAACCGATAACAGCCCCTCCAGTATGACTTTGACACCCTCTCTTGAAGTATCACCAACCACCGCCCAGGATCCTACTGGTTTTGATGACCTCGACTCAGAGATGCTCATTCAGGATGTTGAGGTCTCGTACCTTCATGGCTCCGAGGATTGGAACAGCTTTGACTTCTTTGGGCCCGTCTTCATTGGTATTTTCATATTCATCTTTGTGTTTATTACCAGCGGCATGTCACTCATTACCGAACGTTCCGGTGGCACTATGGAGCGTCTTCTTGCCACACCCATCAAGGCATGGCAACTGGTCTTGGGTTATTGCCTGGGATTTGGGCTGGTCTCCATAATCCAGGCAGCCATCGTCTTGTGGGCATGCATTACCTTAGTAGGCTTTCCCAATGAGGGTTCGCTCTTCCTGGTCATTGGTGTTACAGTGACGCTGGCGTTGGTCTCGCTTACTCTCGGGTTGCTCGTGAGCGGTCTGGCTCGTACACCGCTGCAGGTCATCCAGTTCATGTTGGTTTTGGTGATTCCTCAGGTATTGCTTTCCGGTATCTTTGACCTCTCTCAGGCGCCGGAGTGGATGCAGGTACTCAGCATGTTCTTTCCCATTACCTATGGCGCAGAAGCCTTACGCGACATCATGCTCCGTGGCGCTACCTTTACCGAGGTCGCACCTCAATTGGCTATACTCTGGGGTTTTATCGTGGCGTTTTTTGCCCTTGCCTGCCTAAGTTTTACAAAGAGAAAAACTTAGGCCTGATTGTGAGTGTTTTACAGGAGTCGCAGGCAATCCAGCTCGATTTGTTATTTTTAAGGCTCCATAGATGACGGAGAAATCCAGCACACGGCAGTCTCGTGCATAGGTCTCAGAAGGCTGTGACCTGTGACCTTTGCGACACCAGCAAAGACAGATACGGATTCCAGAAGCACCTTCAGCAAAGATATGTTACCCTGATCATGCGCAGAGACCTGCGCATAGTATCCCATCGGGAGCTGTGACTTAAGGAAGCCGAGCAAGACAAATGTTTCCTTTAGGCTGAGAGGCGATTCGTTCGCGACCGAGGAGAGCGTTCCGGTAATGCGGGGCGTCAAAGCGGGAGATGTACATCACATCCCAACCGCGTCTTCGACAGCTCTCTCTAGTGAGCTTGCTTGTGTGCAAGCGTAGAGAGGTAGGTAAAGATGAGTAATACAAGAACTCTCATCATCACGGAGGTAGCACTGGCCATTGCGCTGGCAACTGTCCTGAACTTCATTCAGATCAGGCTGCCTCTCAACATTGCAGGAGGATCGATCAATCTGTCGATGCTGCCCATTGCCCTTGTGGCGCTACGCCGCGGCCCGGTAAGCGGTATGGTAGCAGGAGGGATCTTTGGCTTTTTGGATCTTCTGATAGAGCCCTTCATACTGGTGCCGATACAGGTGCTCTTTGATTACCCGCTCCCCTATCTTTTGTTTGGTCTGGGGGTAGGGCTCTTCTCCAAGCTCTATAACAAATATGCCTATCAGGATGGCAAGCAGGTCACCGGACGATTTTTGGCTGGGGGTTCTGTGATCATCATCACTGCCCTTATCTGTGGCGGGTTGTTGCGCCTTCTCCCTCATGTGTTGAGCGGCGTGTTCTTCTTTGCGGAATATGCGGCGGACTTCTTTGAGTCAGCGCCTACCTTGTTGCTGGCTGGTCCGGTAGACTCCGGACTCAATGTCTGGATCTACTCCGTGGGCTATAATGCAACCTATGTGGTGCCCTCATTAGTCTGCGTAGGCATATGCTCACTGGTGATTGCCCCTATACTGGCTAAGGCCGTACCGGTGAGGAAGCAGTATGCACGAGAGCCCAAACAGCAGCCAGCCTCTTGATGTTGGATGTGGGAACAGTTCTATCAGATGCGGGGGCAGTTCTCAAGAAACTGAAACTGCCCCCACTTGTGCTACCTCAGATATTCGCATAGATGCCTGCACTGACGACATCGCACTTTTTGTCTCGGGTTCCCCTGCAGGGGTTGATGCCGTCCTCCTGCGCGAGTTGGCTTTGAGGGCAACGTTTATCCTCGCTGTAGATTCCGGCGCAGAACAACTTGTAGCCGCAGACATCACCCCTGATCTCCTCCTGGGCGATTTTGATTCCATCTCTCCAAGCACCTTGCGTCGCCTTGAAGTAGAGGGCGTACCCGTGCAAAGTTATGACCCCTACAAAAACTCCACGGATGTGGAGTTGGGTGTGGAGGAGCTTCACTCGCGTGGGTTCCGTCGCCTTATTGCCACCAATGTACTGGGCGGACGTACGGATCATGCGCTCGGTTCATTGGGCGCCCTCGCCTCTGCTGCGCATACCTTTGACATGGAAGTGGCTCTCAGAGACACCCATGAGGTCTGCTATTTTGTGAGCAGTAATGCCAGCCAAAGAATACTCGAACTGAGATTTGAGCATTCTCAGTGTGAGTCCCAACGGGGACAGCCGCCGTTTCCTGGGGACAATCCCCCTGTTGATCAACCTCTTTTGCCGCCTCCTCCCAACCCCCAGCATGTCTCCCTCATGGCCTGGGGTGGTGCGGTAGTGGTATCTCTACAGGGCACTGAATGGCCTCTTGACTATCATGTATTGAGCCCGTATAGTGCACGGGGTATTTCTAATGTCTTGCGCTCAGATGTGTTGCATTTTGAACTGCATGAAGGCAACGGAACTACGCTTTTGCTGTTGTCCTACCGGCACTAGTCGTATCCTATGAGTGTTTGGTGTTAGGCGTTTTGTATGAGGGCTCAATTGGGCAAAATGAATTTTTAAGCCTTAACGACCAGTAGTTATGTGCAAATGTCCAATTGATTATTCGTCATCATCCATTATGCTCAATATTATTTATCGTTTTGCCCTCCCTACGTATGGTAGTAGTGAGCTTTGGCAGCATGGATGCCCTGCGAGAAACGTAGTGAGCATGAGTCGTCTCAAGGACAGAGAACGGAGGATGTATGCAGATTGGGATTCCGAGAGAATCCGAACCCCGGGAGACCCGCGTCAGCGCTACCCCCAAGTCTGTAGTCCAGCTTGTGAAGCTGGGTTATGAGGTAGTGATTGAGAAAGGCGCAGGTACAAAGGCAGCCTTCCCAGACGAGGAGTAT
>JAVBUQ010000147.1:0-5299 GCA_031555185.1 Coriobacteriales bacterium | reverse complement strand
CCAGATTATGCTTGCCCACATCCACGGTAGTGACCCATAGTGTGTCCGCGTTGGGGTGACGGTCACGCTTGAGTATATGCCCCACAACGATATTCTCCAGGCTTGCGCCTGTTTCATATATATCATCCACAGCCGTGCCAGTAAGATCGAACCTCTCAGCAAGGGCCCCAATATCCGTGGGCACCTCAACCATCGTTCGCAACCATTTGAGACTTACTTTCATATTGTTACTCCATTAAGCTTGATACAGACGTGATGTTGAATTCATTGCACACCGCCTTGCGACCCGTATGCCCCTGCCCAGTCCGTACACGTAAAGGCATTACCGCTCGTAGTGCCATTACGTGTACAAACTGGCCAGAAACATGCTGATTCACAATTAGATGTACAAGCAATTAATCATCACTTCCTTTTAGAATTGACGAAGGAAGCGCATATCACCCGCAAGAAGCATGCGCAAATCCGGAATATCATATTTGAGGCAGGCTATGCGTTCAACACCCATACCAAAGGCAAAACCGCTATAGCGCTCCGTATCAACATCCACAAACCCAAAGACATTGGGATCAACGAGCCCGCAGCCCAGTATCTCCAACCACCCGGTTCCGCCGCAGAAACGGCACCCCGTTCCTCCGCAGATGCCGCAGCTTACGTCTACCTCGGCACTCGGCTCCGTAAAGGGAAAGAAGTGCGGTCGAAAGCGCGTTTTTCTCTCAGGCCCAAAGATCTCGGCGCAGAAGTATTCAAGCGTGCCCTTGAGGTGGGCAAACGTGATACCCTCGTCTACTACAAGGCCTTCAATCTGAGTGAATTGGGGCAGATGCGAGGGGTCGGCCACATCGCGACGATAGACCCGCCCCGGCGACAAAATGTACAGGGGAAGATCTTCATCCTCCATTGCATGCACTTGTACGGTTGAGGTCTGTGAGCGAAGCAAAACCTCGCTCTCTCCCGCTACCCTGCTCTCAGCGCCGGAGCGATCATGTATATAAAAAGTGTCCTGCAGGCTGCGAGAAGGATGGTCGGCAGGTGCATTAAGAGCGGTAAAATTGTAATATTCAGTCTCCGCCTCAGGACCTTCAACCACCCTATAACCAATACCACGGAACACATCAACGATCTCTCGTGTGAGGCGGCTGATGAGATGTTCCGAACCAATGGGATGGCTGCGTCCTGGCAAGGTCACATCAACAGCATTGGCTTTGATGGAAGCGTCGAGCTCACTTGAGCTTAATGTTGCCGCTCGCTCAAAGAGCGCGGCTTCCACAATCTCGCGCGTCGTGTTAACGCTTGCGCCCAAACCTGCACGTTCCTCCTTGGGCACCTCACCCATGCTGCGAAGTATCTGGGTAAGCGATCCTTTTTTGCCGAGAACGGCAACGCGTACCTGCTCCAGCTCCTTACTTGAAGAAGCGGCGGCGATATCGTGCAAGGCAGATTCTTGAAGTGCCTTGATATCAACTGTTTGCACGGTGTATACCTTTCATATCATACCTGTAATGCACCACAGAATAAGGAAACCCGCAGGAAGCACCGATTAATTGCTTGCTCGTCAGATTGTGAAGCAGTCTATCCTTGATCTGTTCGGGTGAATGGCGGCACTCCTTACGGTAATGGCGTCGTTCGCACGGGCAGGGCCGGGACAAACTGGCCGCAAGAGGACGTGCAATGAATTAGTCGGTGCTTCCTGGCCTCCAGGCTCGGAGGGTTCCCCGAGAAAACTCATAGTGAAGTATAGCACCAAGTATGCTCTTTCACCGGTCTTTCTAGGCCTCGCTGCCTCGTTTGTGTCTCTGTTGGCTACAGGACACGCCCCTCTGTTATCTTCTGCTCTCTTTGTCTCTCGTGCGTCAACTCTGTTCCATCTGCATTCTCTGTACTTCCCCTTCTTCTTTTTTCCGTGAAACACATAAAATCATAACCGTAAGCGCTCCCACGAAGATAAAGGCAAATGCCAGTGTCCAGAGATCAAAAAGCACCAGGGGAAGGCGTATGTCCTGCGTTAAGAAGAAGAGAATGACTGCAGTACCTGCTGCAACCACACTCAGTATCACCATGATAGGCCGTACAGTCCTGCGGCCATGTTTTGTGCTCTCTTCAAGGGCCTTATATTCGTAGTGCCCTTCTGCTCTCCTTTGTCTGAACTTCGCAGCTGCCGCTCGCGTGATGCATATTACACACATAACCACGGTAAAGAGCATGAGAATCAGATCCATAAGCGACCACGCAGCCACTCCCTGGGGCGCTGCCAGTGGGATTGATATGCCAAAAAACTCAAGAACGGGAATACCCTCTGCCCCAGCCTGTGCGGCTACGGTTTCTTGTGAGAGAGGATTATCCGGCGTACTGTCATCAGGAGAAGGCGTATCAGGTTTTATCACACCCCCACTACTCGTTTGACCCCAGACCGCATAGAGTGTTGTGTTTGCTCTGATAGCAAAGGTCGAGCCCGCCTGGTACTGAGCGGTAGTAGCGTTTGCAGATGTTGCCCAGCCTTGGAAGGTATATCCGGTGCGCGTTGGGGTAGGTGAGTCAAGAACGGTCACAATGTCATTAAGATGATAGGCCGTAGGGTCAATGGGAACAGGTCCGGCTCCCCTGTTTGCGTTGTAGCTTACCGTATAGGTATCCAGCGCAGTCCATACTGCTGTGAGGATCACATTGGCAGCAGGCATGGTAAAACCCTGGCCGCCACCATAGGTGCCACCAGAGGAGGCGGACCAGCCCTCAAAGGAATAACCAACGCGATGGGGAATAGCAGACGAGACCGTATAGTTCGCTCCCGCCACCAGTCCGGAAGCACCTCCGGGCAAACCGGTGACATCCGTACCGCCAGCCGCATAGACGACCGAATAGGTCGGAGGTACAGGAGGTGGGTTTTGTACCCAAACCGCATACAGGGTCAGGTTGTTGGTTGGCATGGTGAGTGTTGCACCGTCTCCGTAAACCACACCCCCAGCAGGTGAGGTAGCCCAACCTTGGAAGGTAAACCCTGCTCTACTGAAGGCATTCTGTGAAAGCGTGACACGTTGCCCAGGAAGCGCCGTTTGAGTTGCCATCGTGCCATTGCCACCCTGTGCGTCGTAGGAAATGATGTAGGACTGTGTCGAGTTAACCGTGATGACAGCTTTCTCGCTGCCTGTCTCGCTCATTTTTGTACCGGTAGGAGTGTTACTGTATTCACGCAGCGCCCAATAGTTGTCATTTCCTGGAGTCGTAGTTTCATAATCTGTAGACATCTCAATAAAGGAATCAACGTTAACAGAAGTTGACAGAAGCTCAAGGGTGCCAGCCGAATAGTTGGTGGGAATAGTATAGGAGCCAGCTACTATGACGCGTGTTCCACCGGCTATGGGAAGAGAGATATCGCCGCCCGAGACCATATCTGGTGTAACCGTGGCATAGCTGCTCATGGTACCGCTCATGTATCTCATGTTGCTGAGGGGAAGCGATGGGGTAACGGTAAGGTCCTTTTCGTTTAAACCTTTGATGCCACTGGTGGTTATTCGATAGTATACCGTCGCGCCCGCGCTCGCCTGAGTAATCGGAACTGTCAGTGCTGCGTCGGAAAATACTTCGACCATTACGCCGAGGTTGGTATTCGTTGGCGCAGCGAGAGTGACCTGTGGCACGAATTCAAAGGTATTTACACTAAGATGATGATCACTTGGAATGAGATCGTGATTCTCAGTTTCTTCAGCCATATCTACAAAACCATATTCATTATAGTAAGGCCAATTGCTGGTAGTAATATTGCCCAGAATGGACATCGTGCCAAAATAGCCTTGTTTTACCTTATAAGTGCATGCTGTTGAAAGCCCGAGATAGGAGAACCCCCAAAAAGCCTCTCTTATGCCCAGCACAAGGAGAGGATTAATAACGGTTTCTCCGTCCTGGTTAGAGGCTTCATAGGCAAGAGCGTCTGAAGAAATGGTGTCGCTGAGGTCTACTGGTATCATGTCATCAAACAGGTTTGGATTATCAAAATCCTGGGGTTCTACATAGGAAGTACTCAAGGTATAGGAGTCGCTTATCTGCACAAACTCACTCGTTGGGTGCCATTGCATAAGTCCGTAAAGTGCATAGTTTGGGTCTACAACGCCCTCATACTCTCCCGTTGATGTATTGAACGATTCCCATAGTCGAAAGTTTTGATAATTGTAAGCATACACGCCATTGTCAGGTGTGGGAGAGAATAGAATGTTGAATTCAGGGGCATCTTTTCTCGGGATCATAGTCGGCGCTCTATCGGTATACGTTACAACCTCAATTGTCCCATCCCCGTTTAGCCTGGAGTCGAAGAATTCACTTCCAGCCCAATAAGGTCCAAAGCCCGTATCAATCCTGCCATCGACAAGCATTGCTCTGATATCCATATTCAGAGAGCCATCCTGGAATTGGCTGAAATCCGTATAGGGCAAAATGAGATCGTCTGGGTCCGCATAGGCAAAAGAGGGAAGCAGCATATAGACAAGTGATGCTGCCAGGAAGAAGGATATAAACTTCTTCAGCATAACAGGATAAGACCTCTTGACATACGTTTCTTTATCCATGATTCTACCTTCTCCTTGCTCACATCTCTTCCCCCGGAGAAGACGTGGCAGAATATCGCTAAGACTGTGATTACCTGCTTCGTTACTAGCGCAAGACAGAAATTATAGCTCTTTTTCTCTGCATAACCAACTGTTTTAGTACAACGGGTTAATTTGGGTAGTTTTTTGATTTACAGGTCACGCCCCTCTGAGGCGATGAGGGTGCCCCGAGCCGATCTGGCGTCTCGGGATCCCCGCAACACTCAAACGAACGAGTGAGTGCCCAGAAGTGTGAACAGCGAGGAGATCCGCTCGCCTGCTCTGTTGTAGAGGTAAAGAAGGCAGCATGGGCGGAATAGAGCTCTCTCAACTTTTCGTCTGCCTTCTTAATGGGCCAGAGCCCAATTTGGGCCGCTGGAAACATCGGCAATGAGAGGCACTTTGAGCTCCACGACATTTTGCATGATGTCCTTTACCATAGTGGTGAGTTTCTCCAGCTCTGCCGTGTCGCAATTAAAGTCAAGCTCATCGTGCACCTGCAACACCATGCGGGATCGGTACCCTTCTTTCTCAAGTTGTTCTGCTACGCGATTCATAGCTAGTTTGATGATATCGGCCGCAGATCCTTGCATGGGATGGTTCATGGCCGTGCGCTCCGCAAAATTACAGCGTGCCGGTATTCTTGACGCTATCTCTCTTATCTGACGCCGTCTGCCAAAAATGGTCTCTACCCATCCCTGCTCATGTGCCTGTGCCTTGAGACTTTC
>JAVBUQ010000069.1:0-5570 GCA_031555185.1 Coriobacteriales bacterium | reverse complement strand
CGTGCCAGGCTGGCCGAGAAGATGAGATAGGCCTTTGCGGGGCTTTCACGTGCGGGCATGTGACCCACCAGTACATTCAAACTGAAGGATAGTCCATATGGACGATGCGTAATGAAAAAACCCTCTTCATCATTGTTACAGGTCACTCTCTTCTGAGACGGTCAGAGTATTGCAAGGCTTTGAACTTGCTATCGTTTGGAGCTGGCTCGCATACCTCTCTCCATCACAGAGACCCGATAGAGGGCGAGCTCTCCTCACTGCTCGCCAATCGGCGTAGGATACCCTGATTGTCTCAGAGAGGTTTGACTCATCATGAACCGTGGGCAGAACCGCGCAGAGACCCGTCGGGCCTGTTTACGAGGAAGGCCCACTGGTTTATGCGTACGGTGCGAAGGAGAATGGCAATGAGCTATATCAAGTCCGTTGTACCTTTGAAAGGACACCGTCTGTTCATGGAAATGGAGAGCGGTAGCAGCGTGACCATTGACCTATCGGTAAAGATCCACACGATGAAATATAAGGACCTGAACAACGAGTCTCTTGTTCGTCGTGTTGCCACTGATGGCGATTACGTTTTTTGGGATGAGCGGGTAAAGGTAACGGCTAAAGAATTAATGGATATAGTGCTTTTTGGGCCAGGTAACGAATGAGCGCACAATAGCAAGCGTATGTACAAGCAAGAGGGGCAAGGTGTGGTAAAGAAACACGGCGGAGAAGCAGAGAGAAGAAATGTGGCAGAGAAGCACGACGGAGAAGCAGGGCGAATAAGCACGGCGGAGAAGCAGGGCGGAGAAAGGGAGAAGAGCATGTACGCGAAGATGAACAGCGCGGTTTCCATAGGCCATCTCTCAGTGGCGAACCGAGTTGCCATGACTGCCATGGGAGTAAATCTCGCCACAAAAGGCGGCGGGGTCTCTGATGATGTCATTGCCTATTACGAAGCGCGGGCGCGAGGTGGCGTGGGGCTTATTATCACAGAAGTGACTCGCGTAACCGACGGAGCGGGAGCGGGAGAACCTTGCCAGCTCGCGGCACGGGGAGCTCATGACATACCCGATCTGCAGCGGCTGGTAGACGCCATCCATAAATATGACACAAAGATCTTTATCCAACTCCAGCATCCAGGTGGGCTTGCTACGCCTTTGATAACGGGCACTCTGCCGGTTATTCCCTCAATGCTCAAAGGAACTCCAGAAAACACCGCGCATGAGCTGTCTGCCGAGGAGTGTGAGGAGTTGGTCAAAGCTTTTGTCACAGGTGCCGCTGTAGCACAAGCAGCCGGAGCGGATGGGGTGGAGCTTCATGGCGCGCATGGTTATCTCATCAATGCCTTTCTGAGCCCGGCGATGAACCACAGGTCAGATGCATACGGCGGAAGTTTTGAGAACCGCATGCGTTTTGTGGCAGAGATACTGCAGGGGATCCGTTACGTCTGCGGTGTACACTTTCCTGTTTCGGTCCGGATCAATGCCGAGGAAGCCTTGTCAGGAGGACTCGATCTTTCCGAAGCGCAGAAGATCGCTTCTGCCTTGGAACAGGCAGGAGCAGATGCCATCAATGTGAGCTGTCTCTCAATAGGGACCATTGAGCCGGGCACCTTTGCGCAAGGCTGGAAGAAACACCTGGGTCAGGCAATAAAACAAGCGGTTTCACTGCCCGTCATAGCGGTTGACAACATCAAAGAACCCCATATTGCCGAACAACTTCTGCAAGAAGGTGTCTGCGACCTGGTTGGTGTAGCCAGGGCACATCTGGCTGACCCTGAGTGGTGCAACAAAGCTTTTTGCGGGCGCGAAGCGGATATTCGCAATTGTATTGGTTGCCTCGCGTGTTTTGATGAGATCAGCAAGCTCCATCGGATCAAATGTGCCGTTAATCCTGTTACAGGCCGTGAGCGTGAATACGCCTGTCTGGAGCGAAATGGGCAAGGACGCAAGGTCGCGGTAATCGGTGGAGGACCCGCTGGTATCGAGGCTGCTCTGACGCTTGAAGAACGTGGATTCTCGCCAGTGCTTTTTGAAGGTGCACAGCAACTGGGCGGGGCCTTGAACAGTGCCGACAAAGGTTTTGGAAAGTCTTTGATAACGCGCTACATTACCTTTTTAGCCACGCAGATAGAGCAAAGGAGTATAGAGGTTCGCAGGGGAGAACAGGCCAGCGTGGACATGATAAAGAAACTTGACCCCTATGCAGTTTTTGTTGCCTGCGGCGCGGAACCCTTCATACCTTCCATTCCGGGTATAGACGGAGAGAATGTCTGTACCGCAGAAGAGGTATTGTTGGACAAGGTTCAGCCAAAAGGTACCGTTGTAGTCGTAGGCCTTGGTATGACGGGGCTGGAGACAGCAGAGGTACTTGCCAACAGGGGTTGTGAACTTGTACTGGTGGAGATGCTGAATGAGATTGGTGCCGGTATGTACCACACCGTAGTAGAAGATGTGATGGGGCGCATACAAGAGTATGATCCGCAGGTGCTCACGCATCATCGTCTGGAGAGGATAATGCCACATGCGGCAATGCTGATCAGACTATCAGACAACGAATCGGTAGAGATCAAGGCAGATTGGGTCGTGCTGTCTTTGGGTGTTCAACCGCGTACCACCGTGGTTAAGGAGTTCAAAGCTGCGTTCAAAAGAGTGGTCATCGTTGGTGACGCTGTCAGAGGCGCGCGCATTCTGGAGGCAACCCAAGATGCCCATGGTAAGGCGTTTGCGCTCGTATAGGCTGGGTGCAGGTTACAGCATAACCTCGAGCACAACCTAGAGCACAACCTCGAGCAGGTTCTCAGCGGATTCGAAGGAGGTCGTCATGCAGGGAAGTTACTTTTTACCAAAAGAGAAGGTAGAGAGGCTCGCAAAAGACGTAGGGATGAATAACCAGGAGGGCATATACCTCTATGGTGTGTGTGACCCGAGAGTAAAGAAGCTGTTGCCCGCCCCACTTGAGTTGGCAGACGCTTCGTTACCCCTGTTCTACCTGTACGCTGTTGCCATTCGTGAACCAACCTTTGCCCCCTGGTATATGGAGGGTGGTATTGGAGTGCTTGCACGCTATAACAAAACGGTAGGTATCTACTTTTTTAATGTACAGCTGAGTGGTCCGGGAGCTTTAATGGGAGCTTACGTCGGGCGTGAGACTTCCGGGCTCCCCAAAAAAATCTGCGAGCGTATTGTCGTGGAGAGAACGGATGAGCAGGCACACTGCCTTATTGAGCGAAACGGTACCATACTGGTAGAGGTGGAGCTTGAGATCGGCCAGTATAACGTTCCTGAGTATCATTCTCCGGCGGAGGAATGTAATGGTAAGGAGGGAGGCCTTCTTATGGAGGACGGCGGCTGCCTTCTCCATACCTATAAACTAGAAAGCAGCACCGCCAAAAACATGGAGCTTCTGTTCTACAACAGCCCTACCCGTTACTACAGTTGGGAGCCCGCAACGGCAACGGTCACTCTTGGTTCTACCATCGATGATCCCTGGGGAGAGATTCCTCTGATCTCCGTATTGGGGGCGGCTTGGGCAAAAACCGACAACTGGATCAAAGGCCTCTCGGTGCTCTACCGTTATCCGCAAGACGAAGCTATGGAGGCGATGCGTTCTCTCTTTACCGGAAGGTATGACCGTAGTATGCTCTGCGAAAAGCATCAGCATCATGAATGAGCTCTCGAGGAAGATGAATGTAGTACGGAGGCAGAGGGATGACTGTTGAGAAGCGGCACGTCTCAACACAACGAGGATATGAAGTGAGTCCAAAACGATACGAAGGTGAAAGGTGGTCTGAGGTATGAACTATGATCGAGAGTACTTTAAAGGCAAGACTGCACTGGTAACAGGAGCGGCATCAGGGATAGGGCTCGAGATTGTAAAGGAGCTCTTTTCGTGTGGGGCTACGCAGATCGTTCTGGCCGATATCAACAAGGAGCACCTGGACGCGCGCGTGGAGGAGCTTAATGCGCAGTACGGCGACAGAGCCAGGGGTATCCTCTGTGATGTAACCGATGAAAAAAATGTACAGGATCTCATCAAGCAATCCGCAGAATTCTTTGAGGGATCCTTTGATCTGCTTTTCAATAACGCCGGAGCTCTTTTTTATGGATGGTTCGAAGAGGTGGACAATGCCGAGTGGAAGGCAGCTTTTGATCTCAATTTCTATGCTGCCGTCTATTCCATGCGTGCAGTGATTCCGATAATGAAAGCACAGGGTGGCGGGCAGATAGTCAATGTTATTTCAGGCACCGCCTTTTCTCCTTTGGCTTACTGGAGTCCTTATGCCGCAACCAAAGCAGCACTCAATGCTCTTACGCTCTCAATACGCGCAGAGTTCTGTGAAGACAATATCCTGATCTCCTCTGCAACCCCCGGTACTACCTCAACGGCAATCTGGGATGAATCAGGTACGCCGGGAACAGCACAGACCCCGCAAGAAGCGGTCACACGTATGCTTCTTGGCGTAACCAATAACGAGAGACTGATTTTTGGCGATGACTCTGACGCGGCGGGTGCCTCCACAGCTTTTGCCGTGTTTGCTCAAAAAGGCGTGGATACCTACATGAATAATGTCGCGCGGGAGCGGCAAGCAGGCAATTTACTGGCAGTTTAGTATGGTTGGGACCAGGCAAGCGGGTCTTTGGAGGAGCTTTTATGAAAAAGCGTAAGGTGGCTCTGCCCTATGTTGATAACATCTTTGCTGTGTTGATCACGCTGCTCATCAACCTGGCTATTGTGTTTCTCTTTAACTGGCCCGATGGTATCACCTATACCGGTGCCCTGTGGGACTCGCTGTTCTGTGCTGCTATCACGGTGACTGTGGATATGGTGGTTGTGTATGTTTGCCTGAAAAGAATGAAAACCTCACACACACTGCCCGTCCATGCGCCTGTGAGTGCTTTCATGCAGAAGTTGCCCAAAAACCCTCTTCTGCTTGCTTTGGTGTATATCGTGGTATTTGGAGTTCTTACCGTTGGGATCAACGCCCTTGTCCTGTGGTTTTTCGGCATGACGAGCATGGCCTTTGTACCGTGGCTCGCGTACAAACTCATATACGCCGTCATATTGAGTATGTATATCACTCAGTTCATTATCTTCAGATACGTGCAGCCGGATTGGGCTGCTCCCAAAGGAGCGGAGCCCAAAGTGCAACAAGGTGTTGCGGAGGAGCCGGTAAAGAACCCGCTACCACGGATCAGTATCTTCAAGGAGCTCTATGGCAGTGTTACAGGCAATCTGGCACTTAACCTCATCCTCGGCACCGCTCTGGGCGGAGTGGTCATTGATGCCGGAAGCGAAGTGATTATCCACCCTACAACGGTGCAGGGAATCCCTGTCACGGGGTTGATCTTTGGCCTTATCATGGGCGCCCTGGTAACCAATGGTGTAATCAACGCGGTTAACACAGGCATTCTTGCTGCCCCGCAAGATGGCTCCGGCGAGTTGCCCAAAGCAAAAAGGTGGCTCACCTGGATGCCTAAACGCAAAGGCTCGCTTATATGCCTGATCTGTGCTTGCCTGATGATCTTCTCATCCGTTGCACTCTGGTCGCTTATGACCCTGTTTCAGATCTCGATTATGAACTT
>JAVBUQ010000022.1:0-6973 GCA_031555185.1 Coriobacteriales bacterium | reverse complement strand
GGCTATACCATCCCTGCCGCCCCGGTCGGAGTAGCAGCGAAGTATTTGAGGTTTTTCGTCGGCAGGTGAAGCATTACATGCTGTACTGTGCTAGACGGGTACTGTGTTGGATAAGGGCGAACCCACTCGTTAGAGTGGAGAAAACGGAGTTGTATGCCTGCCATACTCTCACATCATCTTTTTGGACGTACGTTTTTAGCTCGTGAGAATAACCGGGCATTTATGACCCGCGATGCACGCGATGCCTTTTTGCTGGGCAACCAGGGTCCGGATCCCTTGTTTTTTGCCACTCGTACCCCCTCTCTGGTTACAATCAAAACTCTGGGTTCATGTATGCACACAGAGCGTATTGAGGACTATCTGGGTCTGTGGCGGGAGATGCTTGATCGCCTCCAGATCAAAGACCATACGTATACAGTGCTTAGGGCATATCTTTATGGATTCCTCTGCCACTATGTGTTGGACCGGGCTACGCACCCCCTGGTCCATGCCTATGAAGAAGCGATTTGTCATGCAGGGGTCTCGGGTCTTGACCCCAGTGACAGATCCTTTGTGCACGGGCAGATTGAGGCAGATCTCGACGTCTACCTGCTCTACAGGCTCACCGGACGAACACTTGAGGAATACAATATCCCCAAGCAGGTACTGTATGCCAGTGATGCGGTACTTTCGAGTATCGACGTGCTCTATGGCGCTGCCGCCCACCTCTTTGATATCAAAGTGCCTCGCGGTGCCTTTACCCGTAGCATCAGGGATATGCGTGCGACGGTGCACGTGTTGTATTCACCGGGCGGCACCAAGCGTAAGGTCATAGGACAGGTGGAGCGCCTGGTACGTCCGCATAGCCTTTTGCAGGCGATGAGTCACCAAAGCGACGCGCACGAAGATACCTGGTTTGCAAATGAAGAGAACGAGCGCTGGCTACACCCACAGACTCGGGAAGAAAGCACCTCCTCGTTTAATGAGTTGTTTGACACAGCACTTGAAACGGCTCTCGCAGACATAAAGATCTTTAACGCGGGAGTCCCGGTTATTGAGATAACAAAAGGGCTGAACTTTTACGGGCAAAGTGAACACCGCCCGGCTACTGACCAGGATACCCCAAAAATGCACAACGGGGACAGCCCTTTTGATAAAGACATGAGCGTGAAGGACAGCCCTCATAGCCAGGAAGTGAAGAGAGAATTAAGCCCCCAAAACAAGAGCCCTCAAGATAAGAATCCCCAAGATAAGAATTGCCTAGATGGGGAATCCCTATGAGTGCTTCTGCATCTGAGGGTATTGATACGAGTTCCCCTCGTTTCAAGCTGGCCTTAAGACAGGAACTACTCAGGCTCAATGCGCCGCGCATGCTTGCCTTTTGTATTACCTTTGCGGTGTTGCAGGCGCTCACGCTTTTAGCAAGTAGCGGTTTTAGCATGACTCCTGTCATCGAGATAGCGCAGCTGGCACAAAGCCTTGGTGGCATCTGGCTCTCTTTTAAGATCGTTGCGATTATCCTGGGAGTTGTGTATGCACTTCTGTTTGGATTGATGACCTCGCAGGTCATTCACAGCTTCAGACTACGTAACAGTCTGTTCCAAACCTGTCTTGTAGCCCTCACGCTTTTGCAATTCGTCGTACTCGCCCTGGAATTGTCCAATCCCGTCTTTATGAGCGTTGAATTGTCGAGTTTCCCTTTGTCTCTGATCAACTGCCTGGTGTACGTGCTAATGCTGGGCATACTGCCTCTTGTGCCCCGTTTGCAAAGTATCCTCTATCTGGGGGTATTTACCCTGCTGTATGCGTTTTGCCTGTCCCTGTCTCTGCAGGCCTTCCTTTCTCATATGGCACCTGTTGCCCCTGACCTTCAGTTGCATTCTTTTGCCGCCTCATTGTATGTGCTCATAGTGGTGGCAGTACTTGCGGCGAGTCTGTGTGCCTCCTGGCTGAGCTTTGGTCTTGTAGAAAAGAATGTCATTGCTAAGGCAGAGCTGGAGCAGCAACGGGTGGAGCTCGAGACCCTGATAGAAGCACGCACGATAGAATACAAGGAAAAGGCACGTACAGCAGAGGTTTCCAATCTGGCCAAGACACGCTTTCTTACCCGGGTGAGCCACGAGATGCGTACTTCCATGAATACGATCTCTGGCATGGTATTCCTGGCAAAGGAGACTGAAGACCCCGCAAGCAGGAGAGAGAGCCTTGAAGCTATTGATCAGGCCTCTCAAAAGCTCAAGAGCATCGTGGACAATATCATCGACACCACTAAGATTGAGCTGGATTTTGCGGGTGATGACTTTAACCAGGACTTTGCCTTGCTCAGCTCTGACACTGCTGCCCCCTTATTAAAAAATGAGCCTGTACAGGCGCCTGATCTTACCGGTTTCAACATCTTGATTGTCGAGGACCTTGAGACCAACCGCCTGGTATTACGTGAGTTCCTTAAGGACACCAATGCCACTGTGGAAGAGGCTGTCAACGGCAAGGAGGCTGTGGAGATGTTTGCAGTCTCTGCAGAGGGCCATTATTGCTTTATCTTCATGGATCTGTTGATGCCGGAGATGAACGGCCATGACGCTACCCGTGCTATCCGTAAGATGGAGCGCGCGGATGCTGCCATAGTGCCCATTGTCGCGGTGAGTGCCAATGCCTTTAAAGAGGATATCGAAGCCTCCCTGGCAGCAGGTATGGATGCTCATATAGCCAAACCGATAGAACAGTCCACTATTTTCCGTACGTTGAATGAGAGACTTACATGATTGACCGATACTCCCGACCTGAGATGGCCTCTATCTTTTCACTTGAGAACAAGTATGCGTTGTGGCAGGAGATCGAAATACTGGCTGTTGAGGCTTTTGCCGAACAAGGCAAAGTGGGAGTTACTGCACAGGAGGCAGAGTGGATACGCGCTCATGCTGGTTTTGATGTTGACGCGATTGCCCAGATTGAAGCAACAACCAACCATGACGTAATCGCGTTTTTAACTGACCTGGGTGCCCATATTGATGCCGAGGTGCCCGAAGGAAATCCCAAGCCCTCGCGGTGGGTGCACTATGGTTTGACCTCTTCGGATCTGGGCGACACGGCATTGTGTTGCCAGATCACGCAGGCGACCGATCTGATATGTGCCGCGGTGCGGACGTTAGGGGAGAGTTGCAGGCGCAGGGCGCTTGATGAAAGGAACACCCTCTGCGTAGGCCGTACGCATGGTATCCATGCCGAGCCGATGACCTTTGGTATGAAGTTTGGTGCCTGGGCATGGGCATTGAAGCGTGCGGAGCAGCGCCTGGCGGACGCGCGTAACCTCAGCGCAGCCCGAGGAGCACTTTCTGGCGCGGTGGGTTCGTATTCGAGCATAGACCCTGAGGTAGAGGCCTCAGTGTGCAAGAGGTTAGGTCTCACACCCGACCCGCTCTCCACGCAAGTCATTGCCCGTGACAACCACGCGCATGTTGCCGCAGCCCTGGCTGGCTGTGCTGCCACCCTTGAACAGATAGCAACCGAGATACGCGCCCTGCAGAAGACCGATACACTTGAGGCAGAGGAGCCCTTTGCCAAGGGACAAAAAGGCTCGAGCGCCATGCCGCATAAACGTAACCCTATTACCTGTGAGCGCATCTGTGGTCTGGCACGGGTAATCAAGGCAAACGCTCAGGTGGCATTAGACAACGTTGCCCTCTGGCATGAACGCGACATCTCCCATTCTTCTGCTGAGCGAGTCACACTTGCTGATTCTTTCATCGCCCTGGACTACATCCTTGCCAAAGCGCTATGGGTCGTTGACGGCCTTGTCCTCTATCCTGCCAACATGCGGGCAAACCTGGAGCGCACGCGAGGCCTCATCTATTCAAGCAAGGTGCTTCTGGCTCTCATCGATAAAGGAAGTACTCGCGAGAACGCCTATGCTATCGTGCAGCGCAACGCCATGGCTGTGTGGGATGATATACAACAGGCACGGGCGGGCTTGAGTTTTCGCGAATCTCTAGAGGCCGACGCAGAGGCTGTGGCATTCCTGGATGGCAAGGAATTTGACGCGATTTTTGACCCATGGAACTTTTTAGAGAATAGCACGCTGCTCTTTGAGCGCCTGGAAAAGTTGGAATTCTAAGGAAAAAACGCTATACTGAGCGTCAAACGTTTTGGTTACATGCGCTTTGACGCATGTTGATGTTCGATAAGATGACTAACTGTACCCACGAGCATCCATTGGAGAACGCAGGAATATGGAAATAAAAAGTGAGTCTATACTCTCGGGGAGAATCAAAAAGACCCTGAGCGCCGCCCTTGTGGTCATTTTGGCTGCAGCCCTCCTCTTACCTCTTAACCTACAAGTTGCCTATGCGACGCCAACTTCGGCGGAAAAGCAGGCTGAGGCCGATGAGGCAAGCGCGCAGCTGGCTGCTTCTGAGGAGCAGATGTTGCAACTTCGTGATGAGTATAACGCGGCGGTTGTAGCACACGATGAGGCAGTAGCAAGGATGGATGAGGCACAGGCTCGTATCGATGCCGCCGATGCGATTATTGCCGATACCCAGGAGCGCCTGGGCGTACGTGCCAATCAGATGTATAAAGATGGCCCTCTTAACTTCCTTAACGTGATTTTTGGCGCTTCCAGTTTTGAAGAATTCACCACCACGTGGGAGCTTATCAATGCCATCAACCAGGAGAACGCAGATCTGATCCAGGCTAATAAAGACGCTCGTGCTGAGGCGCAGGCCGCACATGAGGAGTACTCCGCCCAGGAGCAGGTTGCCTCTGAGCGTGAGACTGAAGCCCAGACCCTCTACACCAAGGCAGAACAACTGGTAGCTGATCAACAGGCGCTGCTTGCCGGGCTGGAAGCTGAGGTTGCTGAGTTGGTAGCGGCCGAGCAGGAGGCACGCAGAGTGGCTGAAGCTGCTGCTGCGCAGCAGACGTATGATAATACGGTTCCTGATGGCGGGGGTTATGTTCCTGAGCCGGTTCCCGGTGGTGGCTACGGTGATGTAGTTGCCGCAGCTGTTTCTCGTTTGGGCTGTCCCTATGTATGGGGGGCTTCCGGACCAAATTCCTTTGACTGCTCTGGTCTGACCTCCTGGTGCTACGCACAAGCAGGGCGGGGTTCAATCGGTGGTCACTACGATGGCGCGCAGTACAGCGCAGCCTCTGCTCGCTGGCCCTACACCAGCGGTGGCGCCCAGCCGGGTGACGTACTGTGGTGGCCGGGACATGTTGCCATCTATGCGGGCGGCGGTTCATACATTCACGCACCTACGCCGGGACAAGTGGTGAGCTATTCATCCTGGAACATCAACTCGGCAACCGTACTGCGCTTCTAGCTTTCAGCGTTGTAGCCCTATAGCTACTTATTACAGATTTCAGCCCTGCCTTACTGAGTATCGCGGGGCTGTTTTGCTGTTGTGCGCGGCCTTTGAGCCGTCCCATCGTCTCTCTCTACCCTGATTGCCTCGGAGGATTACGAACAACCGTGACAACCATCAACCCCTCCTCCAAAAAAAGTGGTTCTAAACCACCATATCCTCCAAAAAGGCGTTATACTAACTACGTGTCCTGATGCCAATCAAAAGAGCGATATAGCAACCAGCCAGATACCGGGTATTTACGAGAGGTCCTTCCGTATGAATGAAACAACTCAGTCACAGGGATCTGTAAAACTTAAAAAGACCCTGCGCTGTGCGTTAGTAGCACTTCTTGCTCTTGCATTACTTCTTCCCTTTAATCTACCGTCCGCTTACGCAACGCCCACATCGGCTGAGAAGCAGGCGGAAGCCGATGAGGTCAGCGCTCAGCTAGCGGCATCTGAAGAGCAGATGTTACAACTCCGTGATGACTATAATACGGCCGTTGCGGCACACGATGCTGCTCTGGCAGGGATGGAAGAGGCGCAAGGCCGTATCGATGCCGCTGAAGCAATCATCATCGATACTCAGGAGCGCCTGGGCGTGCGCGCCAACCAGATGTACAAAGACGGTCCCTTCAACTTTATTAACGTGATCTTTGGCGCTGCCAGTTTTGAGGAATTCACCACTACCTGGGATCTTATCAATGCTATCAACCAGGAAAACGCTGAGTTGATCCAGGCTAACAAAGACGCCCGTTTTGAGGCGCAGGCCGCTCATGATGAGTATTCCGCCCAGGAACAGGTCGCGATGGAGCGTGAGACTGAAGCCCAAACCCTCTACACCAGGGCTGAGCAACTCGTAACAGAACAACAGGCTTTGTTAGCCGGGCTGGAGGCGGAGGTTGCTGAGCTGGTTGCGGCCGAGCAGGAGGCACGCAGGGCGGCTGACGCAGCCGCAGCTCAGGCGAGCTCGGGTTACAACCCAGACCCAAATTTTGTCCCCCCACCAATACCCGACGGTGGCTATGGTGATGTAGTTGCTGCTGCTGCTTCGCGTATCGGGTGTCCTTATGTTTCCGGAGGGAAGGGACCGGGTTTCTTTGATTGCTCCGGCCTTACTTCGTGGTGTTACAGCCAGACGGGACGTGGCTGGATTGGTAGTACAGACTATGGTCAACGTGGCAGTGCTTCTGCCAGCTGGGCCTATACCAGTGGCGGCGCTCAGCCGGGTGACGTACTCTGGTGGCCGGGACATGTGGCCATCTATGCCGGCGGCGGTTCCTATATCCATGCGCCTCAGCCGGGCGAAGTAGTGTGCTATTCATCCTGGAATATCAACGCGGCTACCGTTCTGCGCTTCTGAAAACAGCCTCAATGCATTACAGGCCACTCTCCTTTGGGCTGGCCAGGGTATTAAAAGCCGATGTGGCGAGCAGTGAGGAGATCCGCTCGCTTGTAGCCAGGCTTCAGTGGTGGCGAAAGGTAAACGAGCTAGCTCCTAACGATAGCTGGCTGTGAGGGTTGAAATACCCTGACCGGCCCAAAGGAGAGTGACCTGTATCTTAAATGCTACCGCTTAAGTAACATATAGGCCGGTGTCTCAGTAGGCACCGAGCTGTAATGATATAATCCCAACAACGCCTACTATTT
>JAVBUQ010000076.1:0-4439 GCA_031555185.1 Coriobacteriales bacterium | reverse complement strand
AATTGCTACCGTCACCAATAACAGAACTGAGGTCCTGTGCTCCCCCCGAGGCCGCGTCAAATGTTGGATCCATCTCTCGCACCCACGAGTTTCCCTCAAAAGTGTATCGTAAAACGGTGCCGGTCTCCACACAGTAGACTTCCATCCATGCATGGTATGCCGCACCGGCATAACCGATAACCAGTTTTGCGGGAATGCGTTGCATTCTGAGCATACTGGCTGTGAGCACCGCATAGTCAAAACAGATACCCTGTTTGGAATTGATGGTGTCGGTATTATTGGGCAGATACCCCGAGGCAACGGTTGTGGCCTTGGCTGTGTCATAGTCGATATTGTCACACACCCAGTTATATATGTAGTTGAGGGCATCCACATCAGTGACCGAACCTTCTGCAAGTTGCTGGCTCAAGGTTGTGGCCTCGTCTCCGGCAACAAAATTGACAAACTGGTTAGGATAGAGAAAAGGCCTGAATTCGTCGTTGAGGACAACATCGATATCCTGGGAGAATACCGCCGCGTAAGAATCTCCGGAGACATTTTGCCAAACACCAACCGAATAGAGACCATTACCCGCTGTGAGTGGGATGGTGATGTATGCGCCGGCAGTATCGATGGTGTATTGATACTGGGCCCCAGCAACATCAACAAGTACCTTAACGCGAATGCCCTCCAGATAACTCATTACACAGATATATCCCTCTGCCGTGTTAGAAAAATCCAGGACGGCGCTTTCATTTGCTGCCACCAAAGCGCCCGGCTGGCTCACCTCCAGCACTACCGGTGTGGTATCACGAGGTGGCCCTTCTATACCGGAACCTCCACTCCCTACGCCGGAGCTGTCACAGGAAGAAAGCGTAAGAATAGCAAGAGCAGCCATGATCAACAGGGCAGTAAGCACCACATATCTACGGACTCCCTCACGCGCCGGTAGCAACTAGTATCCCCTTATAGCTTGTAGCAGGATTTTTTCTTCCTGCCCATTGTAATGAACATCAAAGGTTATGGCTATATGTTCTTTGTCAGAAACCTGATTGGTCGCTGTTACGGAAAGCTCTGCCTCAACTATTGAGCCAGGTTCAGTCTCAGAGAACACGTTGTCCAAGAGCCCGCCTATCCGGGCACGCATCTCGTCTCTGTCTGCACGGATACTCTGAGGCATCTTATTGTCCACAAGCAGCGAGAACTTGAGTTTGTTGGCAGTGACTATCTCGCGGCGCTGCTCGAATACCTCGCGAAGCATATCCACAAACACAAAACTGGTCGGATGCTCCTGCTCCAACTCTGCGATTACGCCTGCAGCCTCGGCTCCTGGCTCTCCTGAAATGCTTTCTTCTGTGGCAACATCCTGCTGAGCGGCTTCCTCTTTGGCTGCCTCCTGCTCAACTTCTTGCCTATCAACAGGGCTCTCAGCCGCAGGCTCTGGTGCCTGTTCTGGTTCCTGTTCTGGTTCATGTTCTGCTATATACCGTTCAACCGCAGCCGCGGCTTCCTGCTGAGCAACCAGGCTCTCAACCGCCACAGCAATCTCACGATCTCCAACAGCACCTTCACCCAGGACCAGAGAGCTGTCCTCGCCCTGCGCCTCGCTCTGCGCAAGAGACTGGTTTTCTTCGGGGGGCACGCCACCTTTGAACTTCAGTTCAAACAATTCGTTGAGTTCTTCTGCAGAAGCAGCCAGCTCCGGACAACTTTTGAGGGGCTTAAGGTCGATCTCTTCGCCATGAGGAAGTTCTCTGATCTGTTCATCCAGGGATTCTATGGGATTAATGAGCAGCCTGGTAATAAGGAAGTAGATAAGAATGCCCATGATGACCACACATATGACCCCAACCACCCCAATGACATAAAGTGGTGTGAGCTGGAGCTCCCGAATGGCTTTGCTGGACATGTAGCTTACTATCAGTTTACCGTCCATCAAAACGCCGTGCGCATAGATCTGCGTCCCCCCATAGGAAGCATAGAACTCGCTGTTAAACTCCTTGCTGGCCTCTTGATACCAATCATGCGTGGTAACACTCATGCCTGTTAGGATGCTTTGGGTATCGGCGATAACCGTACCACTTTCGTTAACCACAAACACGCCGCCATCCGCCGTTGCATACCCAGCAATAAGCTCTTGATAACTTGCGTCGGACAAGGTGCCACTGCTCGTGTTTTTTGCTTCGATTATCTCATTCTCAACAAAATTGAGGGTGTCGTCGATCTGCTTGTTGAGTAAGTCGCTGGTAGCCGATGAAATATTGGCGTATACGGCATAACCCAACGCCCCACAAAACACTACCAGGAGAATAAGTATTGGTATCAGTATTCGCGCGCGCACTTATACATACCTCTCTACTTTTGATCAGCAAGATACTTGCGCAGCTTGCTCCGCACTTCGGTAAAGCTCAGCGGCTTGCCAATATGGTCATTCATACCAGCCTGGATACATTGCTCGATATCTTCGGCGAATACGTTCGCCGTCATGGCTACAATAGGGATCTTCTTTGCTTTCTCGTTATCCATATCACGAATGAGGCGTGTGGCTTCCAGCCCGTCCATCTCCGGCATCTGAATATCCATGATGATGAGATCAAAGCTCTCCGGATCCTGGCTGAAAAAGTCCACGGCTTCAATACCGTTCTCAGCATTGACGATGAGTGCGTCAGTAGGCTCTAACAGTGCCAGAGCGATCTCGCGGTTCACAGCTACGTCCTCGGCAAAGAGGATCTTCTTGCCGGTGAGCTTAAGCTCTTCGTGTTCCTTTCTGCCTGCCAGGGAGGCATCTGACTTCATCTTAGCACTCTCAACAGAATTATCCGAGCCTATGCACTGGTTGATACTGTCGGCTATCGATGAGGGAAAGAGTGGCTTAGGCAGGTAGAAATCAACACCGGCCTGACGTGCCTTTGGTTCGATGACGCTCCACTCGGTGGCAGAGATCATAATGACCACAGAGCGCTCCTTGCGTTCTTTGGTGAGTTCACGCAACTTGTGAGAAAGCTCGATACCATCGATGT
Organism: Coriobacteriales bacterium; assembly: GCA_031555185.1. Taxonomy (GTDB): domain Bacteria; phylum Actinomycetota; class Coriobacteriia; order Coriobacteriales; family UBA8131; genus WQXH01. The sequence continues at coordinate 1,440 of JAVBUQ010000076.1, read as the reverse complement.
CCGGCATCTTCCAATCTATATAGTAGATGTCATAGGCACCGCTCTTCTCTATCATCTCCAGGGCGTTACTGCCTCCTGCGGCACAGTCGCACTGCACGCCCATACGGCTCGTAACGCTCTGGAAGAATTCGAGGATGCTTGGGTCGTCGTCTACAACCAGGACCCGGACATTATCGAGATTTATGCCTTTGGTAAGCAGGGCACCACGGTAGGTAATACCCTTCTCCGCAACAAAGTCAAAGGTAAAGACAGAACCCTCTCCAGGTTTGCTCTCTACGTAGATGTCCCCTCCCATCATATTGATGATCTTCTTGGAGATGGAAAGACCGAGGCCCGTACCGCCAAATCTACGCGCGGTATCGTTTGAGGCCTGTTCAAACTCATTGAAGATGCGGTCCTTCTGCTCTTCGGAGATACCAATACCTGAGTCAGCCACCGAAACACGGATGTTGACGGAATCCGTATCATCGGAGATTAGTGTTGATTCCACGCGGATACTGCCACCTTCAGGCGTGAACTTGTTGGCATTGGAGAGCAGGTTGGTGATGACCTGAGCAAGTCGCTGTTCGTCGGTTATCAGGGTATGCGGAATAGCGGGATCAATGGTCACGATCAATTCCTGCTTCTTCTCATCAATACGGTAATCGTTGATCCGCATGACATGCTGGAGCATCTTCTCAAACTCAAACTCGTTAGACGAAAGCTCCAGTTTGTTGGCTTCGATTTTGGAGATGTCCAAAACATCATTGATGACACCGAGAAGATGATTAGAGGCATTGGTTATCTTATCAAAGCAGTAATCCTTCTTTTCAAGATCCGTGCTTCCCAGACCAATGGATGACATGCCGATGATGGCGTTCATCGGTGTGCGCATCTCATGGCTCATATTAGAGAGGAAGGCGGTCTTTGCCACCGAGGCCTGCTCGGCCTTTTCGCGAGCCACCTGAATCTCGGTTACATCTGTACTGAGTATGTAATAACCCACCTCATTGCCAAACTTGTCTCTGAGCAGGGTTGCTTTACCTCGCACATAACTGTCGGTGGGGGCGTGATAGTAGACCTTGGCCTCTACGCCCTTCTGCAGCGCCTTAAGTGGATCATAGGGGCTGTCCTCAGGATAAACCGAGAAGATATGATAGTCCTTGCCCTCGATCTCGGAGAGGTTGCTTTCAGATATTTCCAGCGCCTCTTTGTTGGCATAGATAATCGCAAAGTCTTTGTCGGTAATAAACAATGGTGAGGAGATGGAGTTGTTGACTGCGTCTGCCATGTCATCGTAGGCATTGGCCAGGTCACCCAGTTCGTCTGCAGCATCGGAGTTAAAACGGAACTGGCGCTGCCCGGTGCGGAACTTATCAAATCCATCCACCAGCAGCTGAATGCGGCGGGTAAGATAGTTGGCGAGCCAGACCGCAACGATAATCACGAGCACGATAAGGA
>JAVBUQ010000006.1:0-20136 GCA_031555185.1 Coriobacteriales bacterium | reverse complement strand
AGCTCACGCACCGCGCAGAGCAAACCGCATTGTGCGAAATCGCCAGGCAACAACACGTACCCCTTGCCAAAATCATAGAGGGCGGGCTGAGGCTTCTGACAAAGGACAAACCGGTAATGTGGGACAGAAGTAGTTGGCCTTCTCTGTTACGAGTTTTTCGGAGAATGCGGGGGTGTGTCCAAAAAACTCCAGCAAAGTGCTACCTCCAAGGCTCATTGCCCTGAGAGTGTGTCTACTATTTGTGTATTTTAGCTTGATCGGTGTGTATAATACGAATAAATCCGCGTGTATCCCTTGACCAATGTGCTATTTCCTATACTATAATTGGATTAACGTTTTTGTTTACCCAAGCTCATAATCGCAGCATATACAGTACGGAGGGCGCACCATGTGGGAACAAGAAGGCACAATAGCTAGTACCAGCAGCAGTAGCCTTGCGCTTATTAAAGTCGTGGGTGTTGGTGGAGGTGGCACCAACGCCGTTAACAGAATGATAGAGGCCGGCGTCAAGGGCGTGGAATTCGTGGTCATCAATACCGATGCCCAGGATCTCCTCATGTCCAACGCTGATCGTATTGTGCATATTGGCGAAAGCCTCACCAAAGGGCTCGGAGCAGGTGCTGATCCCGGCAAGGGAGCCCAGGCCGCCGAAGAATCAAGAGCAGAGATAACTGAGGCGCTCGACGGAGCAGACATGGTGTTCGTCACTGCCGGCGAAGGGGGAGGCACCGGCACAGGTGCGTCACCCATCGTTGCCGAGATAGCCCATGACGTCATCGGTGCGCTCACCGTTGGTGTAGTAACCAAACCCTTCAGCTTTGAGGGGCGCAAACGTATGGGACAGGCCGAAGATGGCATCATGCTGTTGGCGCAGAATGTTGATGCTCTTATTGTTATTCCTAACGACCGTCTTCTTCAGATAATTGAGAAGAAGACCTCCATGCTTGATGCTTTCCGTATTGCTGACGATATCCTGCGTCAGGGCACCCAGGGCATTACCGACCTTATCACCATCCCCGGCACCATCAACGTTGACTTTGCCGACGTTCGCACGGTTATGAAGGATGCCGGTACTGCCATGATGGGCATTGGTTCTGCTTCTGGCGAGAACCGTGCGGTTGAGGCGGCAATCCAGGCCATCTCCAGCAAGTTGCTCGAATCTTCCATTATCGGCGCCAAACGCATCCTGGTATCTGTGGCAGGTTCTTCCGACATGGGCCTGGCAGAGGTGCAGGAAGCCGCAACTACTGTCACCGAGAGTGCCGACGTTGATGCCAACATCATCTTTGGTTCGGTCATCGATGACACACTGGGAGATCAAGTCAGGGTCACGGTCATTGCCACCGGTTTTGATAATGTAGGAACCCAGGCTGCTATGGACTTTGACGACTATGCTCCTGGTCTTCCTGCAGGGAGCGAGCTGGATTCCGGTTATCAAGGTGCCCGCACCAATTATGGTCAGCCCCAGCCTTCGACTTTTGATGATGAGTTCATACCGGACTTCCTTAAACGAGGATACTGAGATCGCTGCACGGATCCAAAAGAACTGCCAAGATATACAGCTAGCAATTAATGCCGCCGCCATCTCTCAGGGCAGAGATCCAGGCGAGGTGCTCTTGGTAGCTGTAAGCAAGACGGTCGGGATTTCCGACGTGCAAAAAGCGATAGATGCCGGAATTCACGATTTTGGTGAGAATCGTACCAAGTTATTCCTTGAAAAACAGCAGGCGTTCCCCAATGAACACTGGCATTTCATCGGTCATATTCAAACCAATAAACTTAAGGATGTAGTAGGCAGGTCCTGCCTTATCCATTCGGTAGCTTCAGAGCACGCCTTAGCGGTCATCAGCAGGCTTGCCAGCGAAAGAGAAGTACGCCAGGCAGTCCTGATAGAAGTTAATGTATCCGGAGAGGCCAGCAAAGATGGCGTATGTGCTCAGGAAATACCGCTCTTGTTGGAGAAGGCGGCCACCTTGCCTGGTGTTGAGGTCAAAGGCCTGATGACCATGGCACCACTCCTTCTCTCAGGACAAGATGACACTGCGCGACGTACCTTTGCAACACTGCGGGAGCTTCGCGACAATCTGGTACCGGATTATGCCACCGCCGATAATATCAGCTTAAATGAGTTATCGATGGGCATGTCTGATGATTTTGAGGATGCCGTCAAAGAAGGAGCAACTATTGTTCGTATCGGTCGCAGACTTTGGAGTTAGAAATGGGAATCTTTGACACAATCAAAAGTCGCCTGAGCGGGGGAGACCACGACGAATACGCTGAGGACGACAGGTACTATGACGATGAGGAATACTACGAGGCTGACAAAGAAGAAGCCTACGAAGACAGGCGCAATGAAGAAGAAAAGTACTATGGCGATGACCGCTACTATGACGACGCCCCAGACGATCCGGCTCTGGCGAGCGGGAGACGGTCGAGTGTCTTTAATGACTACACCCCTCTGGTCTCGATGAGCGATGTTCGCTCGCAGGAGTTGCCTCGTTATACACCAACAACACCTGCTACCCGCACCAGACAAACAGCATCGCAGATAAGGACCAGTCTTCCTTTTGTAGGAAATCCCGCAGAAGACTTCAGGTCACACAGAGAAGAGGATCCGTCCAACTACACTACCGGCCCTCTTGCCCCTCTACAGCACAACAGCGCTTCGATCTATGCTGTTGACGACTCCTCAGATCCGCTGCTTAAGCGACACTCCCTTTCTAACACGGGTGACTTTTCAACCACCAGTCCGGCTTATTACGCCAGCAGGAGTGGGGTAGGGCATGTTCGCCCTGCTGGGCAGGCGCGCAGGACCCAGAAGTTCCGCGAGGCTGTTGTTGTCAATCCAGACAGTTATGCAGAAGCCGAGTTGGTTGCCAGCAATCTACGACGGGGGAATGCGGTAGTGCTTGTCCTTACCCAGACGCGCCCCGAGCTGGCTAAGAGGATACTGGATTTTTCCTTTGGTGCTGCGGCAGTATCAGAAGGACAGGTCACGAGTATCGGCGAGCGCATTTATGCTCTTACCTGCGACTATCCCCTTACTGACACAGAGCTTGAACTGCTTCATGCCAGGGGAGTCATATGAGCGGGAACAAGGTGCAGCCAGAGGTCTTTGAACGGCTCGGCACAATAGCCCTCATTGGCGGCGGCAAGATGGGAGAGGCTATCATCGCAGGTCTGGTACACGGTGCTCTGCTTGATCCTGCGTCTCTTGTGGTTGCCGAACCCAGCGAAGAGCGCAGAGCCCATCTCACACTGACCTATGGCGTCGATTGTGTGGAGGATGCTGCACGTATATCGGGCGCTCAGACAGCGCTTTTTGCAGTCAAACCTCAGGTTTTCAAACAGGTGGCAGAACCTCTGACTCAGGCTGTCAATTTTACTCCTGTACGTATTGTTTCCATTGCCGCAGGCATCACTACTGCGACGATCACGGAGCTTTTTCCAAACACCCAGGTAATGAGGGTAATGCCTAATGCACCCTTGCTGGCTTCTGCCGGTATGAGTGTTGTGGCGGTGGCTGAACAGACACAGAACTCAGAAGGCGAGTTGGTAGTGGATTTGTTCTCGCTGATGGGCAAGGCTATGCTACTCCCTGAGAGCAGGATCAATGCCGCTACCGCGATCTCTGGTTCTGGCCCTGCCTACTTTGCTTTGCTTACCGAGGAGTTAGCACGTGCAGGAGAAAAGGCTGGCCTGAGCAAAGAACAGTCTGAATTCATGGCACGCCAAACGCTTATTGGCACGGCACGTCAGTTGCAATTTACCGAAGAGAGCCCCGAGGAGCTCCGCAAGGCGGTAACCAGTCCGGGCGGAACAACGCAGGCGGCGTTGGAGTCTTTCGCATCCAATGATTTTGGCTTTATCGTTGAACAGGCTGTCAAGGCAGCCTGTGATCGAGCAGAGGAACTGGCATAATACAATGAACCTGTTTCGAGGACGCTACAAAGCGCACTACGACAGAGCACACTATAAGCAGAATACTACAGAGCGGCAGAGTTGTGCAGACACCTCGGCTTCTCGCACAGAACGGCGGTTTTATCTATGTCAATGGTAATTTCCATACTGAGCTCGGTCATCAATCTCTACTGCTTGATAATCTTTGTATGGGCGATACTTTCCTGGTTCCAGAATTCTCACAAGATGGTACGAGACATTTATCGAGTGCTTGATACCATCGTGGCACCCTACGTTAATCTGTTCCGAAGGTTTATTCCTCCTATGGGCGGTGTTGACCTCTCTCCCTTTATTGCGCTTATCGTTTTGCAATTAGTAGCAAGACTGCTGCTTGGCTTTTTAGCCTGAAGGTACTCTTATGTTAAGATAGGTGCTGTTTTGTTTGAGAGGAAAAGCATGGCACTTACTGGTAGGGATATCGACAACGTATCCTTTAACAGGGTAAGAGACGGCTACGACACCAAAGAGGTCGTCGCGCCGCTGAAACGTAGAGAGCCGGAGAAGTCGACGCTCACAACCAGACACTTATTGCGGCAGAAGATCGAGCGCGGATAGCAGAGCGCCGTGTCTCGCAGTCCAACCGAAAGGAACTACCGTGGCAATAACCAAGCAAGATATCGACAACGTATCCCTGAACATTGTGAACGAAGGTTACGACCCTGAAGAGGTCGACTTACTGCTGGAGCGTATAGCCACAGAGGTCGATTCCTTTAATCGAGCCCTTATCGAGGCCGCTGCACGCATCGAAGCCGCGGAAGCTCGTGCTCAGGCGGCAGAACGCCAGGCAACGCAAAGCGCTCAGATGGCAAACTCCGCTCAAGCCTCTGGTGGATCATCTGCCAGCGAGCGTCAAATAGCCCAGGCCCTGATAGCTGCACAAAAGAGTGCCGATGATCTTCGTGATGCGGCACGAGTTGAGTCCGAGAAAGCCTATCGCGACGCAGAGAAGCGTGCCCGGGATATCGTTCGCGATGCCTTGTCAGAAAAACAGCGCATTATCGATGAAGTAGACAGGTTACGTGAGTCAACGGAGTCCTTCCGTTCTGAGTACATGTCTGTACTCAGTCGTTTTACCTCAGACGCTCAAAAAGTCATGCCGAGACTTGAGAACGCGACACCAGACATTACCGATGAAAAAAGGACCACGGCAGAAGCAATAGAGGTCATACAAGAGGCTGACGCTGCCTTTGAAGCACCCGTGCCAACTCGCGCAGAGACGATCTTTGATGACGACTTTGGTGCTTTCAGCCCCGTTGCAAATGCCGACCAGTTTGTTGCAGATCAGGCGGTCAAGGTTGCGCCAGCCCAGGTTGCGCCAGCCCGGAATACCCAAGCCACTTTTGAGCTTGACGATGATCTGGACATAGATATTGAGGAAATAGACTGATCCTGTCCCGGTAGTGTGAGCTTTGGCGACCCTGGCTGTACATGTGAGTCCGCGAAGTGCCGAGAATCTGATCCTTGGCTGGAGCACTGACTCAGAAAAAAGGCCTGAGTTGGCAGTCAAGCTCACTGCTGCTCCCACAGATGGTAAAGCCAACGAAGCGCTTATCAGGCTTTTGGCCAAAGAGCTCGCTGTTCCCAAGAGCAGCATTGTCGTAAAGAGTGGGCATACCTCCCGCCATAAGCTGCTTCAGATACACATCGAGCAAAAGGCATTGGACAAAAAGCTAAAACCCTACTCCAGCCTGTGATTGATTCTTGTTTTGCTATCATTATCAAAACAGTGCACCTCTTAACCCAGCACAAGGAGCCACCTATGTCATTTACTATTCTCACGGATTCTTCCAGCAACCTGCCTGAACATCTTATCGATACCTATGATCTCAAGGTTCTGCCCCTGGAGTTCATGGTAGACGGTCAGGTTTATCACAGCTACCTCAAAGGCTCTGTTACCGACCTCAAGAAGTTCTATGACATGATGCGAGAGGGTAAAGTCATTACCACCAGCCTGCCGGCTTTGGAGGATGTCGATACTCTTATTCGTGAAGAGTTTGAGGCAGGCAACGACGTTCTTTATCTTGGATTTGACTCAGCCTTAAGCGGTACGTTTGATAACACGTCCGCCTATTTGGAAAAGGTACGCTCCGAAGAATTCCCCAACCAGAAACTTGAGTGTGTTGACACCAAGGCTGCTGCCTTAGGACAAGGCCTTTACGTTCTCGAAGTCGTCAAACAGCGCGACCAGGGTTTGAGCCTTGAAGAGACAGCGGAGTGGGCGCGCGCTCATACTCTGAGTTTTGCCCACTGGTTTACTGTTGAGGATCTCAAATACCTGCAACGCGGTGGCCGCCTTTCCAAGGGGGCAGCCTTTGCCGGATCGCTTCTTAATATCAAGCCGGTTTTGCACGTTGATGAGATAGGAAGGCTTGTGCCGGTAGAAAAGGTACGCGGACGCAGGAAATCCCTTCAAGCCCTCGTTGACAGATTTGCCGAGACTGCCTCCGAACCCAAGGACGGTCAACTGGTTACTATCAGCCACGGAGACTGTGCTGAAGATGCAGAGTTCGTTCGCTCCCAGATCGCGGAGCGTTTTGGCGTAAGCGACTTTATAATAAATGATCTTGATCCGGTTATTGGAGCCCACTCCGGTCCAGGTACCGTTGCTCTGTTTTTTATCACGGACAAAGAGCGTTAAACACTGAGTACGAGCAAAGGGGCGTTCTCTCTACGAGGTCGCCCCTTTTTGTCCTCTCAAAGGATGATATTCTGGGTACTTCTCTTGGGAAGCCGCAAGCGAGTTAAAGGTGAGAGATAAGGGGCACAGCCTCAGAGGAGCGCCAGCGTTTGAGAAACATCAAGATCAAAACCAAACTCATCGTATATCTGGTTGTGTCCAGCGTTGCTGTTCTTGCCATTGGAGTATTTGGTTACCTGAATATCTCAGCGATGAACAACAGCATCAAGTACACCGACGACAACATCGTAAAACCATTGATCTATCTGGAACGTATTACTTTTGATACCGGTCAGATCAGGGTTCTTGTCAGAGATATCATCCTTGATGGGAGCGCAGAGACACAGGAGGCTCAGTTTGAGGATATCCGGGAGTATCAAGAGGACCTGCGCGAGAATATAAATGAATACATGGATACCCTCGATAACGCTCCTTTCGATACCACGCTGGAATCAGGATTGGTTTCAGAGCTCAGCATTATCGTTGCAAGCTGGTCAAGCGATATGAATAACGTTGCTACGCTCTCACTCAATGGGCAAAACGGGGCAGCCATAGATCAACTCTATAACAAGGTCATTCCACAGGGAACCATCATAAACGGTCTTACCGATGAACTGGTAGATCTCAATAGCGCGCAGGTATCGGAAAGACGTATAAGTGCGCAAGAAAGCTTTGAGTCGTCCACAGTCTGGATCATTACGATGGTAGTGCTGGTTATGACTGTCATGATCACCATGGGCATAATTATGATCAGGACGATATCCAACTCGGTGCGTAAGATCGTAGGCTCAGCTGAGGACTTTGCCGAAGGCAGCATCCACTCCGATTTTGAGGGAGTTCCCAATGACGAGATGGGGCAGATTGCTAGCGCGCTTGAAAGAGTGGCCAACAGTATTACGAATCTTATCGCAGATAGTTATGAAGCCATGGTTCGTGTGGGAGCAGGACGCTTTGACGCAAGGATAGACACTACGGGCTATAAGGGCGATTACCAGAGGATCCTTGGAGGCATGAACCTTACCCTGGAGACATTCTCACGCCATCTCGATGCGCTCCCGGTAGCAATCTCGTTTTTTGATCTTCACGGTAGATTTGCCTACGGCAATACTTCCATGCATGCCATGCTCGAGAAGTGTGATTTCTCAACGGATGACGAAAAGCTTTTACGACATCTGTTTGCCGCAGGTAATGAGGAGAGACTGCCAGAGGAGGCTGCCCTCATATTTACCGACGAAAAAGATGTTCCCGTGTATACAGACACCTTTACATTCTCCGGAAAAGAGGGAGAAGAATGGGTGTACAGTCTCGCCTTCAGGCGTGTCTTTGGCGCAGGCGCTGAAGGAGGCAGGGGATCATGCGCAATGCTGACCTTGATAGACATTACTGAGGTCACTACTGCAAAGAAAGATGCCGAACGCGCAAATCTGGCAAAAACAGAATTCCTTTCAAATATGAGCCATGAGATACGGACTCCGATGAATGCCATCATCGGAATGACACAGATCGCTCGTAAGAACAAGGATTCAGCCAGGATGGATGATTATCTCGACAGCATCGAAGGGTCATCTAAGCATCTGCTTGGTGTAATAAACGACATCCTAGACATGTCTAAGATCGAAGCCGGCAGGCTGGAATTATCTGAGGAGGAGATGACACTTTCTGAGGATATCTTGCAGACCATATCGATGATGCGTCTCAAAGACAGCGATCGCAGTATGACCATCAGCAGCGAACTTACCATTACTCGAGACAAGGTTATTGCAGACAGGTTACGTCTGAACCAGGTCCTTATAAACCTGATTGGTAATGCCATCAAGTTTTCTTCCGAAGACTGTCACATCAATGTGGAAGTTTCTGAGATGCCAGAGGGAGATTGGTCTCTCTACCATTTCTCGATAACGGATAACGGCATAGGTATGAACGAGGATCAGATCGCGCGCCTCTTCAAGCCCTTCATGCAGGCTGAGCTGAGCACGTCTAAACGATTTGGTGGTACAGGTCTGGGGCTTTCCATATCAAAGAGCATTGTAGAGATGATGGGCGGGGAGATCTGGGTAGAGAGTGAACTGGGGGTGGGTAGTACATTCCATTTTACGGTGAGGCTGCTGGCGGCAAGAGAAACGGGGCGCCAGGGGCAGCTTGCCCTTCAGAGTACAGAAGAGGAAAAACCCGAGCAGGACTATGACTTTTCTCGGTTGAAAGTCCTTATCGTTGACGATATTGAGATCAATCGCGTCATACTTATCGAGCTTTTGGCAGAGACAAGGATACAGACCGCTGAAGCGGTAGATGGGGTTGAAGCAGTGAGGATCTTTGAGGACTCGGTTTCTGATTACTATGACCTCATCCTCATGGACTTACAAATGCCAAGGATGGATGGCTTTGAGGCAACCAAGGCAATACGCGCGTTAGACAGACCCGACGCGGAGACAGTGGCGATAGTGGCGCTGACGGCAAACGTGATCAAGGAGGATATGGAAAGGGCTTTTGAGATGGGGATGAACGGTCACCTCTCAAAACCGATTGACATTGAAGCGGTCAAGCAGATGATCTATGAGCTGTGTGTGGATAGGTGAGATAACATGATAGTATCTCATGCTTGAAAGTATTTGAGAGAGGGTAACAAGATGAGAAAGACAGGTATCATCCTTGCTCTGTTGATGCTCGTCCCTTTTGCTGGCTGCAGCTCAGCTCCCACCGATAGTGGTCAAAGCGGCGAGACAGGGGTAGAGATCACAGTTGTATCTCCTTTTGACAGCAGCGACGGCAACCACGATAACTATGTGGCCGCCTATACAGCTTATGAGGAGGAAACAGGCAATAGTATCATCGATGATTCGGCTGTTGTAAACGAAGCATGGAAAGCGGAGGTACTGGCGAGTTTTGATGAGGGCACCGAGCCGGACGTGGTGTTCTACTTTACCGGTGCTGATGCCAACAGTATGGTAGAAAACGGGGAGGTTGTTTCTCTCGGTGAGATTCGCAGGGAATATCCTCACTATGCTTCAAATATGAAGGATTCAATGATTTCGGTGTCACCGGCAGATGGCAGACAATATGCCGTGCCGGTAAACGGATACTGGGAGGGCCTTTATGTCAATAAAACAGTATTAGCAGCATGTGGGATCGAGGTGCCCGGCAGCAGCTATACCTGGGAACAGTTTCTTCAGGATTGTCAAATAATCAAGGACAATGGTTATGTGCCTGTTGCCTGCTCGCTTGGAGAGGTCCCGCACTATTGGTTTGAGTACTGTACTTTTAATAATGGCGACTTTACCAGTCACACGGTGCTGCCGGAAACTTCGGCAGACAGCACGGGTCTGACATGGGCAGCAGGACTTGACGACATCAAGGATCTCTACAACAGAGGGTTCTTCCCTGCAGAAACCGCCACAATGACTGACGATGAATCGTGCGAATTATTCATTACGAACGAGGCGGCATTCTTACTTGATGGGTCATGGAAACTTGGCTGGATCCAGACGAATGCAGAGAATATCGATAACTTCACCGTGACCTATGTTCCTGCCATGGGTGAGCGAAAACCCACAGAGATCATCGGGGGCCTTTCTATGGGCTATTACATAACACAGCAGGCATGGGACGATCCTGCCAAGCGTGAGGCGTGTGTTTCTTTCGTTATGGCAATGACTACCGACGAGGTCGTTAATAGTTTTGGAGCGCTGTCCATTACCGCGCTCAAAGAAGGTACCACACCTCCTCTTGATGCTGACAGTCTTGTTATGGCAGCTCTTGCTATGACAAGAGGTAGTACCGGGGTGGCTGCTGCAGCCCAGGACGGTCTCACGCCGGACGCGCGCGTGGCGCTTTTTGCTGACGTCAAATATATCGTCTGGGGCGACAAAACACCCGAGGAGGCTATTGACGACTGTCTTATCATTTCCTCGATTACACCAAACGTTTCGTAGCAGGACAGGGCGTGGAGGAGTATAGTGGCAACAATGAACAGAGACGGTGAGGTTGAAATCTCCTTATCGTTATGGTTGGCTTGCCGGAGGGCAACTGTGCGCGGTTTCTGAATATCAAAGCAGAGAGACGGTAGGTGAAGGGAGCACGAGATGAGCGTCTTGGAAACAAAGGGGCTTGAGAAACGATTTGGCAAGACGCAGGCGTTAGCCGGTGTGGATCTCTCTGTTGAGGAGGGTGAGGTGTATGGATTCATCGGTCCTAACGGTGCCGGAAAATCCACAACCATCCGTTGTCTGCTGGGAATCATCAAAGCCAACGCAGGTACAGCACGAATCTTTGGCAAGGATGCCTGGAAGGATGCTGTAGAGATTCATCGTGACATCGCGTATGTCCCCGGCGATGTCAATCTCTGGCCTAACCTTACCGGTGGTGAGGTCATTGATCTGTTCCTACGCCTGCGCAAGGCGCAGGGGCATTCGTATCGCGAAGAACTCGTCCAGCGCTTTGACTTTGATCCCACCAAAAAATGCGGTACGTACTCAAAAGGCAATCGTCAGAAGGTAGCCTTGATAGCTGCCTTTTCCGCAGATGCAAAACTGTATATTCTGGATGAGCCCACCAGTGGCCTTGATCCTCTCATGGAGCTGGTCTTCAGACAGTGTATCGATGACGCAAAAGCCCGAGGAGCCAGTGTCTTCCTGTCAAGTCATATCCTGAGTGAGGTCGAGAAGCTCTGTGGTCGCATCAGCATCATCCGACAGGGCAAAGTCATCGATAGCGGGACCTTGGAAGAAATGCGCCACTTGACACGCAATAAGATCAGCGTGGTAGCAGGCTCACCGCTCACGGGAATAGAGACTCTGCAAGGTGTGTACAACGTGAGTGTTGAGAACGGCACCACGCACTTTGACATGGACAACGATAAAACCGCAGGTGTGCTCGCTTTTCTCTCAGACAAAGGGGTTACGCATCTCACCTCGACACCTCCAACGCTTGAGGAGTTGTTCATGAGCCACTACGCCGGAGCCGCATAAGGGAGGCGTCATGCGTGTCATTCATAATTCTGGCAAGCTCATCCTCTTCATTTTGCGGCGGGACAGATTCTATCTGCCCATCTGGATAGGTGCGCTCGTTGGTCTGGCGATCTTCTTTGCGCCGTTGCTACCCGATTTCCTGGGTGACGAACAGTCACGGGCAGTACTCACAGAAATGATGAAGAACCCCGCTATGGTCGCCATGATCGGTATTCCCTATGGCGACAGTTTTGGTGCCATGTTCTCCCTGTTCATGCTGGTCTGGAGCGCGATGGGAGCATGCATATTCAACATTCTCCTGGTGATACGTCACACGCGTAAGGATGAAGAAGAGGGAAGAAACGAGATCATAGCGGCCTTGCCGGTGGGACGCAGCGCCAACCTGCTGGCGGTGCTGCTTGTAGCCCTGGCCGCGGATGTTGCCATCGTCCTCTTAACAGCAGTCGTCATTCCTGTCTTTGGTCTGGAAGGCATTGACTGGCAAGGAGCCCTTGTCTACTCGGCTGCAATTGGTGTGGGAGGGTTTTCTTTCGCGGCCATTACCGCGCTGCTCGCACAACTCTTTGCAACGTCAAAGAGCACTACTGTCTGCGCCTTTGTGCTTTTAGGAATTGCGTACCTGATCCGTGCCTTTGGAGACATGGACAGCAGCTATGAAGTCTTTGCGCTCATCTCTCCACTGGGTATCATTGAACGCGTTCAGGCATGGGTTTCCAACGAATACTGGCCTCTTTTTGTGCTTATGGTGGAGTCGCTGTGTCTTATCGTAGTGGCCTTTGTCTTCTCTTATATAAGAGATACCGGAGCAGGTCTTTTTCCACAGCGCAATGGCAGGCCTCATGCCTCCGTATTGCTTACAGGTGCCTGGGGTCTGGCGTGGAGGCTCACCCGTGGGATCTTTATCGGTTGGGTTGTTGTAATGTTCATCCTCGGAGCGGCTTACGGCTCTGTCTTTAATGACATGGCAAGCTTTATGGACAGTAACGTTGTCTATGCGACGATAATCGGCGGTGATCCGAGCGCACAGGCAGATGTAGTCAACTCCTTTATTTCGTTCCTGCTTATGCTCATGGCTGTTGTTTCGACCATACCGGTGTGCATGGTCGTGCTCAAACTCAAGAGCGAGGAAAAACACGGACGTTTTGAGCAGGTCCTGGCACAGAGTGTGAGCAGACCAAAGCTCATGGGCGGCTTTATCTTCATAGCACTCATCCTCAGTGTTGTTTTACTTATTGCCACCCCTCTGGGAATGTATGTTGCTGCCGCATCCATGATGGAATCACCACCGGCGTTGGATATGATGGTAAAAGCCTCTCTCTATTATCTGCCCGCGGTAGTGGCGATAGCCGGCCTTGCCTCGGCGCTTGTTGGCGCGCTACCCAAGGCAACACCCGTAGTTTGGGTCTTTCTGGTGTACTGCTTCCTTATGGCTTATATGGGTAATCTGATGGCATCATCGGCCGCGGGAGAAACGCTCAAAGATGTCTTTGATGTGTTGCTCAAGATCTCGCCTTTCAGCTTGCTGCCCACCTGGCCTGCGCATGATGTGGATATAGCCCTCTCAGCGGGTATGCTCATAGTGGCGGCAGCGCTTTTTGCAGTAGGGTTTGTGACGTACCGACGAAGGGATGTCTCGTGAACCTTGAACCTTCCAAAGATTACCCCTTGTTTCAAGTAGGTAAGTTGCGGTATCATAAACGGCTGTGTTTTTTGTGCCCAAATAAGAAAGACCTGATAACTTGGCAAAAGAAGATGCTATAGAACTTGAAGGAACGGTTATCGAACCGCTTCCTAACGCCATGTTCAAAGTAGAGTTGGAAAACGGTCATGTTGTGTTAGCGCATATCTCCGGTAAGATGCGCATGCACTACATTCGTATTCTGCCTGGAGACAAGGTCACAGTGGAGCTCTCTCCCTATGACCTCACGCGCGGCAGGATCACCTATCGTTACAAATAACGAAACCAACCAGAGTGCAGAAAAACTACCGCCTGCGGCTGCGGCGTGAAGATATGTACACACTAAGATTTAACGCAGAATATTTGGTTTCCGGCAAGGCTACAAAAGTGCATCGCACGTAAACGTATCACTGAATACGTGGCTGTGATGGGTAGCATAGCCACCGCGGCATAGCCGTGCACAAAGCTGGAAGGCAAATAGACAAGTTAGGAAGAGACGATGAAAGTACGTCCCTCAGTAAAAAAAATGTGCGATAAATGTAAAATCATCCGGCGTCATGGCCGGGTTCTTGTCATATGTGAGAACCCCCGCCATAAGCAGCGCCAGGGCTAGGAAGGGAGCTACTCTATGGCCCGTATTGCCGGTGTTGACCTGCCGCGCGAGAAGCGCGTGGAGATTGGGTTGACCTACATCTACGGCATTGGGCTCACCACCTCAAAGCAAATCCTTGCTGCAACAGGTGTTGACCCCGACACACGTGTAAAAGACCTCTCTGAAGAGGAAACCGTAAAACTCCGTGAGTATATCGACAAGAATCTGATGATCGAAGGCGATTTACGCCGCGAAACCTCCATGAATATCAAACGTTTGATGGACATTGGCTGCGACCGCGGTCTCCGGCATCGTCGTGGCCTTCCTGTGCGTGGTCAGCGTACCCACACCAACGCCCGCACACGCAAAGGTCCGAGGAAGCAGATCGGAGGTAAGAAGAAGTAATGGCCAAAAAACAAGTACGTACCCGTATCAGGCGCTCAGAGCGCAAGAACATCGCTGTTGGACAGGCGCATATCAAATCCACCTTTAATAACACCATCATTACCATTACCGACCCCCAGGGCAATACCATTGCCTGGCAAAGCGCGGGCACGGTAGGATTCAAAGGCTCCCGCAAATCAACACCCTTTGCCGCGCAACTGGCGGCCGAACAGTGTGCCAAGATTGCGAGCGAGCATGGTGTACGCAAGGTGAGCGTTTTTGTTAAGGGTCCCGGCTCTGGACGCGAGACGGCAATCCGCACACTTCAGGCTAATGGTCTGGAGATTGCCAGCATCCAGGACTGCACCCCCATACCTCACAACGGCGTGCGTCAGCGCAAGCGTCGTCGCGTTTAGTCAACTGCAGTTAACTATCACTCTGATGACGCTTCGGGTATCCCGACGTTGTCAGTGCACTACGAAAGGAAACATAATGGCTAGATATACAGGGGCAGATTGCAGGCTCTGTCGCCGCGAGGGAGCAAAGCTCTTCTTAAAAGGAGACCGTTGCTACTCGGATAAGTGCGCCGTTGAGCGCCGCGATTATCCGCCTGGAGACGCCGGCAAGAAGCGCCCCAAAGAATCTGAGTATCGCATTCAGTTGCGTGAGAAGCAAAAGACCAAACGTATCTACGGCCTGCTTGAGAAGCAGTTCCGTGGCTACTATGAACTTGCCAACCGTCAGCTTGGCGTTACCGGCGAGAACCTTTTGCGTATCCTTGAAAGCCGCCTGGATAACGTGGTCTACCGTCTTGGTTTTGCCAAGAGCCGTGATGAGGCCCGCCAACAGGTGCGCCATGGTCATATTTCTGTCAATGGTCGTCGCGTGGATATTCCTTCGTATCGCGTCAAGGCCGGCGACTTGGTGGCCGTGCTGCCCAAGGCTCGCGAACTGCTGGTCATCAAGAGTGCTCTGATCTCTTCCGAGCGCACCGAGGTGCCGCAATGGCTGGAGGTCGACATCGAGAAACTCCAGGGTTCAGTACTCAGTTTGCCCGAGCGTAACCAGATCGATTTGGATATTCACGAGCAGCTCATCGTCGAGTTGTACTCCAAATAGCGCCTGCGAGATAAGGAGATATTTCGATGACAGAGTTTATGAGACCACAAGTTACCGTAGAAAACGTCAACGACACCCTCTGCCGGTTTATTGCCGAGCCGCTTGAGCGCGGTTACGGCCAGACCTTGGGCAACAGTATGCGTCGTGTACTGCTATCCTCTTTGGATGGCGCCGCAGTCACGGCCATCAAGATTGAGGGCGTGCAGCACGAGTTCAGTGTTGCAGAGGGCGTCATAGAAGACGTTACCGACATTGTTCTTAATGTCAAAGGCCTGGTATTTGGCTCACTTGGTACTGCCAGTGAGGGCACAGCCACGGTCATAATTGAGGGCACCAAAAAGGAGACGGTTGTTACCGGAGCCGATCTGGAGATTCCCTCCGACTTTACCCTCATCAATCCCGAGCATGTTATTGCTACGCTCGCTGAAGGCGGCAGGTTAGAGATGAGTCTTCGTTTGGGTGTTGGACGTGGGTATATTTCTGCCGAGCGTAATAAACTGCCGTCTGATCCCATTGGCTATATCCACGTGGATTCACTCTTCAGCCCGGTACGTCGTTGTACGATGAGTGTTACTGACACCCGTGTGGGTCAGCGCACCGACTATGACAAACTGGTGTTGGAGGTAGAAACCAACGGTGCATCCTCACCTTCTGAGGCGGTCGTACACGCTGCCAACATCATCAAGCAGCATATGGATGCCTTTATGGTTCTGAGCGACGATGAAGAGGTCGCCGCCGAGGCACAGTCTATCTTCGCTCATGAAGACACAACAACCAATACTGAGCTGGAGAAGCAGGTGGAAGACCTGGATCTTTCGGTGCGCTCCTATAACTGCCTCAAGCGGGCGGGTATTCATAGCGTACGTCAGCTGGTGGACTTCTCCGAGAATGACCTGCTGAACATCCGCAACTTTGGCGCTAAGTCCATTGAAGAAGTCAAGGACAAGCTCCAGACCATGGGCCTCGGCCTCAAACCATAACCATTCTGCTTGCGCGAGAAGCGCGGTGATGCAGTTGGTGTGTGAACAAACCGCCACAGGCACGCAGCACCTGAACTTCTTTTGAGTGGATTGCCGATAATCAGGAGACTGAAATGAGACACTACAAGAAAGGTCGCAAGCTCGGCACAGATGCCAGCCATACCGCGGCTATTAAGAAGAATTTGATGGTCAATCTTTTCTTGAATGACCGCATCAAGACTACCCTGGAGCGCGCCAAGGAGATTCGCGGCGACGTGGACAGGATCGTTACCTGGGCAAAAAGAGGCGACGTGCATTCTCGCCGCCTGGCTATTGCCAAGCTGGGAGATAAGGCACTTGTAGCCGAGATTTTTGCAAAGGTCGAGCAAGGACTCTTTAAGGATCGCCCCGGCGGTTATACCCGTATCTTCAAGGTGGGCAAACGTCGTGGTGATGATGCCACCATCGTCTTGATGGAGCTGGTACAAGAGCCGGTGCAGTTCAAGAATAAGGCTGCAGCCGATGAGTCCTCTGAAAAAGGTGGACTGAAGGTAGAGAAAAAGGCCAGCAAGGCTAAAAAGGCCACTGACGCTGCTACAGAAGAAGCTGTTTTAGCAGAGACCGACGAGGCTGAACAATCCGCCCAGACTGAGGAGACTTCTGTTGTGGAAGCAGATGAAGCCAAGGAGGCTGCCGTGGAAGAAGCAGCCGATGCGGAGCAGGCATCTGATAACGAGAAAGAGCCCGTGAAAGACGAGGCTGTAAGTGAAGAGACTCCCGCCGAGGAAGCCATTGACGCAGAAGAAGCACCTGAGGCAGAGCAGGCTCCGGCAGAAGAAACAGCGGACGTAGCAGAACCCGCGGAGGAAGCTGATACAGACGAAGGGACTTCCGCGGAAGAAACACCTGCAGAAGATGTTTCGCAAGAAGCACCTGAGGCCGAGGAAGCTCCGACAGAAGATGAGCCAAACAAATAACCAAAAGAGCTGTGAGTATCTGGAGGGTCTGCTCTTAAAGCAGGCTCCTTCCAGATTGCACAGTAAAGATGCAAGTCTCTTTGCTGAGCTTGCAGATGAGGCGCAGGTCAGGAAGTGTCTTGGTTGGACAAGCCTGGCTTCTGACCCTCCTCTTGATCTTGCTGAGATCGCGGCAATTGCTGCCGGTATTCGCATGGAGGGCCTGGACGCGGTAGTGCTCATTGGTCAGGGTGGTTCTTCCCAGGCGTCCATGACTATCACAAAACTCTATGAAGTTGAGAACAATGGCGGTGACGTTGACTTTAGAACCATGGATTCACTTTCACCGGTCTTTGTGAATCACATCCTTCAGGCATCCGATCCAGCGCGGACGCTGTATATCGTTTCAAGTAAGTCCGGCTCTACCATCGAGCCGCTGATGCTGGAACGTGTGGCCTGGCAATATGTTACCGGTCATTTGGGGAGCAAGGGTGCCGCCAAACGTTTTGTGGCCATTACCGATCCTGGTAGCAGGCTGGAGCAGTTGGCCCGTGTCAAGGATTATCGATTCGTACTTTCTTCGCCCACTGATGTGGGCGGAAGATTCTCAGCCCTGAGTGTGTTTGCTCTGTTTCCCGCTGCATGTATCGGCATTGATATAGAGCAGGTGGCAAACAGAGCCGCCCGTGTTGAGCAGCGTTGCGCCGAGGACAGCGAGGATAACCCTGCACTTGATCTGGCGTGTTTTCTCTACAGAAATTACCGACAAGGACGTGACAAGATATCTCTGGTCATGCCCAGGTCTGGGGCAGTGTTTGGTCTGTGGCTGGAGCAGTTGATTGCCGAAAGTCTTGGCAAGAGGGGCCGTGGCATCCTGCCCAATGTTGAGGTGGATGCTTCGATAATGCAGATGCCGCTGAACGACCGGGTCATCATTACGTATTCCGTGGGTCATTCCGAAGGGTTTGCTGAGTCTCTTGAGCACCTTGATCCCTCAATTCCCGTGCGAAAGTATCGCATGGACTCGGTGGATGAGCTCTTTGATCGTTTTGTGATCTGGGAAAACGCCATTGCCTTGCTCGGGCTGCTTATGGAGGTCAATCCCTTTGATCAACCCGATGTCGAAGACACCAAAAGGCGTGTACGTGAGTTGCTCGCCCATCTTAATAGCCAGAAGGATGAGGGCTCAGACGAACCTCTTCTTCCAAGCAGGGTGCAGCATTCCGATTATATTGAGCTCACTTTTTCAGAAATGGACTATATTCGCTGTGTGCGTGTTTCCAGAGCGCTCATCAAAAGTGCTGAGTTGGTTCCTGATGAGATAACGGTAGACCATGTACTCAGGGCACTGGTTGGTACCATGCGTCCCGGCGATTATTTCTGCTTCAATGCCTTCCTGCCCTTCCGTGGTTATGGTCGTCGTGAGGCGCTTGAACGGATGCGCAATCGTGTCGCCAGTCGTCTTGGTGTTGCAGCCTGTCTCGAAATAGGTCCTCGCTATCTGCATTCCACCGGACAGCTCCATAAGGGCGGCCCCAATACCGGCGTGTTCTGTTATCTCTCTGCCGGTGAAGATGAGGATATCGAGATACCAGGAGAAGGGTTTACTCTTGGAGAGTTAGCCGCCACTCAGGCCCAGGCTGATTTTGCAGCCCTGGCTTCTCGTGACAGACGTGCCATACAGATCCACTTAGCCGGGAATGATTCCGAGACCTTAAGCCGTTTTGCCGACAGATTCTGTTTGGCGGTTTCGGCTGTCAAGCGGCTGCAATAGAGAGACGTTCCTGGTGCCATTGCGATTGAAGTGTGGCAAACCATAGGATGTGCCGGGCAGGCTCAGTAGCTCGCTCCTCTCCCATTCGCAGCATACCTCAACTCTATTTAACATAGGTTCTTCAACTGCTCTCGAGTGTCCGTCGCTCTGCCACTGAACCTGCCCGGCCAGGCTCAGTAGCTCGCTCCTCTCCCGTTCGCAGCATACCTCAACTCTATTCACCATAGACTCTTCATCTGCTCTCGAGTGTCCGTCGCTCTGCCACTGAACCTGCCCGGCCAGGTATTGTGGCAGAAATCGCCTCCGCTTCTCCCTGTGCCAGTGCACAACACCTCTCATCTCATAACACAATGGCTGCAGACTTCGGTATCATTATGCACTGCAAAAGTTTGGAGACTCCGTATGCATGTAACTGCACAAGAAGTACGTGAAATCGCCAGTTGTTCTCGCATTTTTTTGTCCGATGATAAAGTCGAGGAGATGACCCGCGATCTTAATGATATCATCGATAGCCTTAACCCCATTACCCAATGCCACTTAGAAGGTGTAGAGCCAACATTTCATCCTATTGCCGGACGCTGTAATATCATGCGCGAAGACAAGGAAGAGCCTGGCTTTACTCAGGAGGAGGCTTTGGCCAATGCCCCATCCACGCTGGACGGACAATTCAAGATCCCACCCATTCTTGGTAACGGTGGCAACAGATGACACTTTACACTGCTGAGTATAGGGCACTTTCTGTCTGTGATATCCAAAAGGGTCTTGACAGACGAGACTTCAGTGCGCGAGAGCTTTCGGAGGCTGCGTATGCAACCATCGAGTCTTTAGAGCCCGGACAGGTTGAGGCATTCCTTTCCGAGACACCTGAGTTGGCTTTTAAGGCTGCCGAGGCGGTTGATGCCCAACTTTCCAGCGGCTCAAAGGCAGCGGATATCGGCTTGCTTGCTGGCGTGCCCATTGGATTCAAAGACAATATGAATCTCCTGGGGAGCCGCACAACCTGTGTTATCCATATGATGGAGAACTACGAAAGCACCCATTCTGCCACGTGTGTATCTCGTGACAAGTTGGCC
>JAVBUQ010000116.1:0-6902 GCA_031555185.1 Coriobacteriales bacterium | reverse complement strand
AAATCAGAGTTAAAGCGGATTGATGACATCAAATCCGAGTTTAAAAGAATTGAGAGCTTGGCTCAGCATGAAGAGAACGTCGATCCTAAAGATTAACATCCTACTTTTATCATGACGCAGAATGGAAACTTAACTAGCCACAGACTGCCGGTGATCTCGGCAAGGCAGAACCGTCGAAACAGTGGAGCAAGCCGTCAGAGACAACTGTCTAGAAAGCGCTGGGCGGTGATTATGCTATCAAAATGCTATCAGCAGAACCAAAAAATGTCGGTTTATCACGCATTCAAGAGTAATAGCTCTTACTCCCACTCAATCGTTCCCGGAGGTTTTGACGTTATGTCATAGACCATCCGGTTGATGCCGCTTACCTCAGCAACGATGCGGTTGGAGATACGGGCGAGCAGGTCATAGGGCAGGCGTGCCCAGTCGGCTGTCATAGCATCTCTGCTCTCAACGGCTCGGAGGATAATGGGGTGCTCGTAGGTGCGCTCATCACCCATCACACCCACACTTTTGATGTCGGGTAAAACGGCAAAGTACTGCCACACGCTTCGTTCGCTGTCGCGCACGCCCGTCTGCTCAAAAAGCTCCCTGTTATAAGCATCGATCTCTTCGCGCACAATGGCGTCGGCCTCACGAAGGGTGTCAAGCTTTTCTGCCGTAATGTCACCAATGATACGTACAGCAAGTCCCGGTCCAGGGAAGGGTTGACGGTACACCAGCGTGTCAGGTAATCCGAGTGAAGACCCCAGGGCACGCACCTCGTCCTTGAAGAGGTTGCGCAGTGGCTCGATAAGGTCAAAGTGCACGCCCTCGGGAAAGGGCACAAGGTTATGGTGGCTCTTGATAGTAGAGGCTTTCTTTGAGCCCGTTACGTTTGTCTCGTCCCCTGCTCCGCCGCCCCTCGAGGCACCACTCTCGATAACATCGGGGTAGATCGTTCCTTGTGCAAGGTACCTTACCGGCTCCCCGGTACGCTCGGAGATCTTCTCCGCTTCTTCAAAGAATACCTTCCAGAACAGCGAGCCGATGATGTTGCGTTTTTTCTCAGGGTCCTCTACGCCGGCTAATGCCTTAAGATAGCGATCCACGGCATCAACGTATACAAAATCCACATCAAATTGTCTGGTAAAGACCTCTTGCACTTGCTCTGGTTCGCCCTTACGAAGCAAACCGTGGTTTACAAAGATGCAGGTGAGTTGTTTGCCAATAGCCTGAGAAAGCAAAGCAGCCACTACGCTGGAATCTACTCCACCGCTCAGACCCAGGATGACGTGGTCACTGCCTACCTGTGCGCGTGCAGATTCAATAGCAATCTCTGCAACGTTGTCCATGGTCCAGCTGGGCTCAAGCCCAACCACATCAAAAAGGAAGTTGCTGAGGATGGCCGTGCCCTGGGCGGTGTGATGTACTTCTGGATGAAATTGTGTGGCATAGAGCTTTTTCTCAGCATTCTCCATGGCGGCAATGGCCGTTGTAGGTGTGGAGGCCGTAACCACAAAACCATCCGGCACCTCGCTCACTGCATCGCGATGACTCATCCATACTACCTGGTCTTGAGGTGTTTGCGCAAAGAGAAGGGAGGGGGTTGTTGCCTCGACAACATGCAGCTTTGCCGGGCCATACTCCGCGTTATCGGTATGTGCAACGCTGCCTCCAAGTACCTGGGCCATTGCCTGCATACCATAACAAAGACCCAGAACAGGTATTTCCAGCTCCAGTAAGCGGGGGTCAAGTTCCAGAGCGTCCTCTGCGTAAACACTTGCCGGGCCACCACTTAAGATGAGTGCTGCCGGAGGATCCTTTTGCAACAAAGCAACATCTATATCATGAGGCACGACCTCACTGAACACATGAAGGTCGCGTACGCGGCGGGCAATCAGTTGTCCGTATTGCGCCCCAAAATCTACCACGATAACTCGTTGCTTGCTTGTCTCGCTCACCCGTGCTCCTTTTTCTGACTGGCTTGAAAAAGATCTGCTGAAAGCCCTTCTGGTCAGGCTTTGGCCTACCGGCTGTTTATGTGCAGATTCTCTAGCAATTTAGTTGCATTTTCCTAGTATTTAACCGCTCAATATGCTAACATACGGAGTGTGTCTACAGGTCTGGGTTTTCTATTACTGGGGATCCTTCGCATCGGGGGACGATGATGAAGAAGATGGCAGCAGGTGTATTAACTCTCGTGCTCGTTGTGAGCATGACATTTGCGGCTGTCCCCTTTGCCTACGCTGGTGAGATTTCTTCCATTGAAACCACTCCCGCGTCAGATTTTAATAACACTACAACAGAGTCCACCACGCCCGCTGAGGGCTCCGGTGTTTCGGTTGGCCAACCAAGTAGCGGGCAAAATGCGCAGCCAGGTCAAAGCACGGGAGAAGCAGCTCCCGGCACCATGACTCCTGGCACCACAAATCCTGATGGCGCAGACCCTGACTCCTTTAGCCCCGACACCACAGGTACTTACAGCAGTGATACGGGAGGGGTGCCTACTTCAGGAAGTACGTCAGGCGATACGGTACTTGCTGAGGGTAATGCCGCCCTCACAATGAGCAGCTCGGTCAACGGTCTGGGCATCTCTACCTCGGGACGGTTTGACTCTGCTCTCGAGAAAGCCAGGGCTCTCGTTGAACTGGTTATTGCCCTGGATAATCTTTATAGGACTATTCGCACTGCCTCTGGACCTTCGATTGTTTACTCTGACAACGGCTCTATCACCGAAGAGGATCTTTCTGTTGTCTTCCAGGAAGGTGTCTACTACACAAAAATCGTCACCCTGGTCAATAAGATCAACATCCTCTTGGAAAAGTGCGGTCTTGACGCGGGGCTTTATGTTACCGCCCTTCCCATTTCTGTGGTTGGTGAGCTGCCAGAAGGATTCAGTTTCAGCAACAACACTCTGACCCTCACAGATTCCAGTCTTCTTTCCTGGAATGCTAACCTGGATAAACCCGATGCGCTTACCCGTTCCTACGAAATCACACTCCAGCTTAATACGGGAGTAACTTACATAGACCAGTGGCTCAGCAGAAAAGGTGTTAACTCCCTTGCTGGTGCTTCTTTTGTTGTCGAGCTTCAGCTGATCAATCTTCCGGAAAGCGAAGTTCCCGATGAAGGCGACGAGGATGACACTCCGATTCCTCCTGTTCCCAACCCCCCTGCTCCACCAAGCGATAATCCAGGAGTAAGCCCCGGAACTGCTTCTGCTGCCCCTTCAAGTTCAGGTGCCAACGATGCAGCCGCTCTGGTCATCGAAGAAGCTCCTGCTACCAACACAACAACTCCTGAGACTGAACAACCCGCTACAGAAAACGATACTGCCAATACAACCACTGATATCGCGGGACAGCAGATACCAATGGCTTCTATGATGGTGAGAGACTCAGGCGATAATACCGCTGCAAACGTAGGGTTGACCGTCTTGTCGCTTCTATTAAGCGGCGCATCCCTGCTCTCCCTGCGCCAGCAAAAACCCGGTGGAACAAAAACGCTTGTTGCTGCCGCTCAACCGAGTCAAGTGGGTATGACTTTGGGTTTTGCTGGAATTGGGCTCGGTGCCGTGAGCGCGATTCTTTTGGTTCTTTCACAGTGTACGAGCAATATAGGTATTGCCTGGACACCTGTTCTGCTAACCATTGGCGTGGTGCAGATACTCTGTACCGTTGGGCTTTTTGCAAGCAAGAAGATTGCGAGCAAAAATGCCGCACCTTCACGCTACAAAATCAGGTACTAGCTCAAGCTTCCAGAACATAAGCCTTCCAGAACGTAATCCATCTTGTGCGTAATCCTCGTTGTACTCATTGAGAGCATCACGAGCCTGCACTTGCTTAATAATCCAGTTGCATATCTGCCTGTGCCGCGGCATCATCGCTGAGGCTGGCAAACTTCTTTTGTTGGTATCTATCGAGAGCAACAGCGGCAATCATTGCCGCGTTATCGGTGCATGCCAACTGTGGCGGAAAGATCACACGTATGCCCTTTGGCTCCATAGCATCTTTGTAGGACTTTCGAAGCGCCGTATTGGCCGCCACGCCGCCGCCAATACAAAACGTGCGTACATCCATACTCTCGCATGCCCGCAGGGCTTTGGCAACCTGCACGTCGATAACAGCTTGTTCAAAGGAGGCAGCAATGTCTGGAAGACTCAGTGTTCCCGCTGCTGCCTGATCACGAATAACCGTGAGTACTGCAGTCTTGAGTCCACTTAATGAGAACTGGTAATCGCCAGAATGCAGCAATGCTCTCGGAAAATCAATTGCATGGGGGTTTCCCTCCGTTGCCAGACGGGCAATGATCGGTCCTCCTGGATATCCCAAACCGAGTGCCTTGGCAACTTTATCGTAGGCTTCTCCTACCGCATCATCAAGGGTCTCACCCAGAACTTCGTATGTGCCCCATTCAGACACGTGCACCAACATCGTATTACCACCACTGAGCAAGGCTATGACAAAAGGAGGCTGCAACACAGCAGGATCGATCTGATAGAAACAGAGCTGCTTCTGTCTGTCTCTGGCTTTCAGCTTCTCCTCGTCTTTAAGCTTCTCCTCGTCTTCCTGGTTTTCCTCTTCTTCCAGCTTCTCCACATCTTTCTGAATTACCTCAGCTTTGTTTTTACTATCCTCTTCACAGCGCTGTACAAAGCGGTTAGCATAGATGTGCCCCTCAAGATGGTTGACCTTGATGAGAGGTAATCCTGTAGCCCAGCTCAGGCCTTTGGCAAAGGCCATTCCAACTACCAAAGCTCCTATTAAGCCCGGGGCATAGGTGACTGCAATGGCGTCCAGATCCTGCCAGCTTCTCTCTCCCAGGGCCTCCATAACTACAGGATAAATGGCCTCGGTATGCTTACGCGAAGCGATCTCAGGAACCACACCTCCAAAACGTGCATGGAAGTTGGTCTGGCTCGCTACGATATTCTCAAGCAGGCGCCCCTCTCCCTCAATCAGGGCTGTTGCGGTCTCATCACAGGAGCTCTCTATAGCAAGTATCAGAGGATGGGCTTCTGGTCGTTCGGAGCCTGACCCCTTCAAAACAACAGGCTTACACGCTACGGTGTCTTTCAGAGCTGGTAGGTCATCCTGGGTTTTTGCTTCTTCCAGAGCTGGTAGGTCCTCCTGGACTGCGGTGTCTTCCAAAACTGGTAGGTCATCCTGGGTTTCTCCCCCTACCTGAGTAGCCCTGTCCACGCAAACGACGGTCTCGTCAATGGAGACGGACTCGCTCATATGGGCGGCGCTGTCAACAGAGGAAGCTTTACTCAGGAGAGCCGCGTGCGCCAGCAGGGTATCAACGCTGCCGGTCATGATGAGAGCATCTTCGCGAAGCGCCCCGTTTTGGAGAGGCGAGTAATACTCTCTGCGCCTTCCAAGTGTGGCAATTCCCAGCTTTGTATAGAGCGCCTGAGCGGCGGTATTGCTGGCGCGCACTTCCAAGGTAACCTCGGTTGCGCCGAGATCCTTTGCGTCCTGTGCCAGGCGCACCATCAGCTGCAAAGCAATCCCCTGGCGACGGCAAGACTCCTCTACAACTACATCAAGGATATGGAGGTGCCCGTCAATCAATTGGCCACCGATAAATCCGACAAGATCATTGTCTTGATAGCAGACCCACCAACTCCTATCCGGCAACCCTATGTCGGATCGATACAAGGGTTCTGTCCAGCACTCTCCACTCAGTATGCTGTTGGGGTGAGCATAGGCGCTCTGTTCAAGTGTCACCATACGAGAAATATCAGCGGCGGCGGCGGGTCGAAAGACAGTGTTCCCAGTTTCAAGAGGCCAGGCAACGCCCGAAGCGGGAACCTCTGTGAGCGCACCTTGAGCAAGTGCGCCACCCTGGGCCAGTCGCCTTCGTTCGTTTTCTTCGGCATCGGACAGGCGGGTATATACCGGAAGGAAAGCAGCGGCATTGCCACTGTCTTTTGGCAAAGCGTCAAAAGCTTTGAGTAAGCCCTCTCCTTGTGGACGCCAGTACTGCTCGTCAAGCCAGGTATAGGAAGAAAAGAGTTCCGTATACTTATAGAGTGCGTCACCGGCAAGTAAAAACGTATCTTCTAAACCCTGCCACTTCTCCACAAGTCTCTCAGCCTTTATTACGGTGAGAGGATCTTCTCGAGTAGCACCCTCCTCATCAAGAGAATATCGGGCTGGATAGACTTCGCCACGCATTGCATCAGAGAGTACCGCTACGTGTCCTCGTACTCCACCCAGCCATGCCTGCCAGGCCAACGCATCAGGGGTGGCTACACCAAAGAGTGGAACAGCAAGCCCGGCAGCAAGTCCTTTTGCCGTTGCTACCGCGATACGTACACCGGTAAAGGAGCCAGGCCCACGCCCACAGATGATGCAGGCAATATCTTTTTTGTCCAGCTTGTGGACAAGAAAGAGTTCGTCAATGGCAGGCATAAGACGAACATTAGCCTCCCGACGCGCCAGGATATCTCTGGAGGTAAGGAGTTTTATCCTCTGCTTTTTTTCTGTTTGTCTTATCTCTCCTATCGCCAGAGCAATGGCATCGCTGGCTGTATCAAAAGCAAGGGCAAGCCTTCTCTGGTTCTCAGAACGGTGACTCCTCTGGTTCTCAACCATGGAGCCCGCCTTCCTCCGTAACAACAAGCTGTGCAAGCAGTTCTTCTGGGCGGGCACCTCTGGCACTGATCTTAAGAAGGCGTTGCTCAGAATCAAGAGTGCTCTGCTCTATGGAGACAAGAAGATAGGCGAGAGGCATACTCTCGGAGAACTTGTTCCCCCACTCCACCAGACTGATTACATCTTCTTCTTCAACAAGCCCAAAGTAGTCAAGGTCATCCAACTGCTCCGCTCGTTCCAGGCGATAGAGGTCAAAGTGACGTAATAATCTGGGGAACTGTTCCTTCTTGCCAAAGTGGCGTGGCTGCCCTGGGAGCT
>JAVBUQ010000110.1:0-4827 GCA_031555185.1 Coriobacteriales bacterium | reverse complement strand
TTATTTACTCGTTGCCTTTGGTGGTGCCTGGATCTTGCAGGCAGCAGCTATCATCGCCATGCAAGTCGTTCCTGCAACCGTAGCAACACTTGTGTACCAGGGTCTGATAGCAATCTCCATGTTCATGCCGCTTTTTGCAGTGATAGTTACCTGCAAGGGCATCAGCCCCACAAAGACCGGCATCAAATGGGGCATCCATCTTAAGGGTAAGGTCAAGTGGGTTTTTGTTGCTTTCTTTGGACCGGCTGTCTTTACCCTCCTGGGTGCTCTGCTCTATTTTGCCCTCTTCAGCCAGGATCTCACACTTGACGGCGGTTTTATCATCTCGCAATACCCGACGGAGGTAGCAGATCAGCTCCCCTTCCCGCCCTCTGTTCTCGTGTTGGTTTCTCTGGCGACTGCCCTGACCTACGGCCCAGTTATCAATATGTTCTTTGCGGTAGGAGAAGAAGCTGGGTGGCGGGGCTTTATGGTACCTGCTCTCATGCAAAAGCTCGGCAGAAAAGCCGGGCTTATAGTAGGTGGTGTTATCTGGGGCGTTTGGCATTGGCCGATCATCATTTTTGCCGGATACGAATATGGCATCGGGTACTTTGGTGCCCCCGTCACCGGGATGATAGGCATGTGTCTTTTTACTACCGTTCTTGGCATACTCTTACAGTATCTCTACGAGAAAACAAGCTGCATCTGGATACCGGCACTCGCGCATGGCGCGCTCAATGCCGCGGCTGGGTTGCCCCTCTACCTTATGCCCGCAGGCACAACCAGTTATCTGCTTGGCCCCACCCTAGCAGGATTCATCTCCCTCGTGCCCGCGCTGATTGTGGCGCTCATTGTACTCTTTAAGAAGCAGCGGGCAGCCACAAACTCTCAGATCGGCTCTGTTGAAGGCCAATAAGATACGCTACTCATTGCTAGCTTCGATGCCCTGGTGCTTAAGATTCACAAGGTGATCGAGCATGTTCTGAAGCACCTCCGGTGCATGACCCTCCCAATCTGAGACCTCTTCAACAACACGCAAAGGCTCTTTGGTGCGATAAAAAAGGCACCAGCAGCCACGTAGTGCCCGTGGCGCTGGTGCCTGTCTGGTCCAACTGAAGAAGGACCTTTTCAGAAACCTACTTTACCGGGATCTTAAAGGTCGTGTAGGTTGTTCCGTACTCGTCTACCTCAAGGTACATGAGATAAGGTGTGGCCAAGTCTGCGGGGTACTCGACGACCACATCGTAAGACGCAGTCTCATCATTATCAAGCATGAATTCAGTTGGCATCATCTCGTTATTGAAGGGATCCAACGGATCGTACTCAATTCCAGAAGCCGTGCCGTCAGCAACAAACCAGTCAAACGTGCCAAACGGCTGTTCGGATCCTGAGATATTGGTCTCAGTAATGTGTGCTATCAGCAAAACAAACCCATCAGGGGCGGTGTAGTCGCCATAGCTTTGTGCGGTTTCCATGGAATCCACCGTAAAGGTAAACCACTTGGTCTCATATTCCTCACCAACCACACCAGTGACGTCGCCACTGATCTCAGTAGCGTCATCGCCGGAATCAGTACCTGTTGAACCGTTGTTCGTGGTGCCGT
This sequence comes from Coriobacteriales bacterium, assembly GCA_031555185.1. Lineage (GTDB taxonomy): Bacteria > Actinomycetota > Coriobacteriia > Coriobacteriales > UBA8131 > WQXH01. Next base: position 3,242 of record JAVBUQ010000110.1, on the reverse strand, counting down.
TGCTCGTAACCGGAGGAGGCGTCGGGCTCGGTTTAAGGGCGCTGGTTACAAAAACTATGGCACCAATGACAAGCGCGATAATCACAACCGCGGCAATGACAATACCGATAATGAGTCCGGTGCGACTCTTCTTGGGCTGAGCTCCAGGAGAAGGAGCATACTGGGGAGGTTGCATCTGATTTGGCTGGGCTCCAGGTGCAGGCGCAAAGGACGAAGGCTGCACGGGATACTGTGGTTGCCCAGGAGCAGGTTGTCCCTGCATTTGAGGCGGTGCAGGTGGCATTGGCTGTCCTGCTGGCTGTACAGGCTGCACAGTTTCAACCGACTCAGTTACTCCTGCCGGATACACCTGGGGCGCAGATTCCACTGGTTGTGCGGGTGGTACTGCCTCTACAGGCTGAACCGGCTGCGATGGCTGAGCAGAGTCATCTGGCTGAGCCTCAGGCTGCACTGCGTTTGCTGCATCGGTGAAATCATTGGTCCACTGTGTCCCGTCCCAATAGCGAAGCTTAGAAGCGTCCCCTGATGGATCCGGATACCATCCTGCTTGTTGATCTGCCATGTTACTCTCCTTATTCGCGTACGCCTATTAACTTTAGCAATTATTGCAGTATTTTCTTACCTTCGTGAGTATACTGCACATCGTAGGATCCTGCGGCCATAATCCTCAGTTCTCCACGTGTTTTGATCTTAGACGACAATTGTATGGCCTGGTCTGCTCTCAGCAGACAGTTAGTACTCCCCTATCTACTCGCCTTTTTTCTGTCATTGGCAGAGAGCAGGCGCTTTCGCATGCGAATACTCAAAGGAGTGATCTCCACGAGCTCATCGTCTTCAATATATTCAAGAGCCTCTTCCAGGGTAAAGGTTATGGGAGGCGTGAGTTGAACTGCCTTGTCGGAGCCAGAGGCGCGTACATTGGTGAGCTGTTTGGCCTTGGCTATGTTAACAACCATGTCGCCTTCTTTGGCAGATTCGCCAACGATCATACCTTCGTAACAGTCTTCCCCCGGCCCAATAAAGAGCTTGCCACGCTCCTGAAGAGAGTCAAGTGCGTAGGCAACACTGGTCTCGGTTGACATGGAGATCATAGAACCATTGCTGCGCCCCTTGTAGTCACCACGATGAGGCCCATATTCTGAGAAATGATGGAACAATATGGCCTCACCACGAGTGGCATTCAGAAGGCGCGTACGCAGACCCATCATTCCACGGGTAGGTATCCTGAAAACGAGATGTGTCTGGGCACCTTTCTGGATCATATCCGTCATCTCGCCACCGGAATTACCAAACACCTCGATGGTCTTGCCCGCATATTCGCTGGGCACATTAACGGTAGCCTCTTCAATAGGCTCGAGTTTCTGGCCCATTTCATCGGTCTTAATCAGCACACGCGGACGGCCTACCTGAAACTCATAACCTTCTCTCCTCATCGTTTCCATGAGTACCGAGAGATGCAGTACGCCTCTGCCAGTAACAGAGATACCACTTTTGTCCTCCAGCTCGGTTATGTTCATGGAGATATTACTCTCTGCCTCGCGCATCAGCCGGTCTTTGAGCTGACGTGCTCCCACAATATCGCCTTCTCTCCCCACAAGAGGACTTGTAGATGCCTCAAAGACCACTGCAATCGTAGGTTCCTCTACCTTGATGGGATCGAGACGGATGGGTTGCTCGCGGCTGGTGATCATATCTCCGATGTCAGCATCATCAACGCCAACAACAGCAACGATATCACCTGCCTGTACTTCTTTCTGTTCTTTTTTTTCGAGTTGCTCAAAGGTAAAGACCTGTTTGATAGTGGTGTTATAGCGTGCTCCATCGTTTTTAATGACAAGCACAGGCTCCGCCTTGTAAATGGTGCCAGAAAACAGACGTCCTACCCCAATACGCCCCACAAAACTTGAGTAATCTATTGTGCTTACCTGCAACGCCAATGGACCGTCTGGATCACAATCGGGCGCTGGTACCTCTTTTAAGATCGTCTCAAGCAAAGGCACCATAGTGTTATTGTCATCATCCAGTTCATAACGAGCGTACCCATTTGCAGCACTTGTGTACACAATCGGAAAATCCAGTTGCTCGTCACTGGCCTCAAGCTCTACCATAAGATCAAAGACCTCATCCACCACATGCTCCGGCTGCGAGCCAGGGCGATCTATCTTATTGACAACCAGGATGATACGCAGGCCGAGCTCAAGAGCATGCCTGAGAACAAAACGTGTCTGGGGCATGGGTCCTTCAAAAGCGTCAACGATAAGCAGAGCACCGTCTGCCATATTGAGTACGCGTTCCACCTCGCCGCCAAAGTCGGCATGGCCTGGGGTGTCGATGACATTGATCTTGGTATCTTTATAGCGCACCGAGATATTCTTGGAGAGAATGGTGATACCACGCTCACGCTCCTGATCGTTAGAGTCGAGGAATTGGTGCGCTACCTCCTGGTTTTCTCTGAAGACGCCGGAGGTATACAGAAGGCGATCGACAATAGTGGTCTTGCCATGATCGACGTGAGCGATGATGGCAACATTACGCAAACTGACTTGTTCCATGTAGTTTCTTTCTTGCATGTGTTGAATAGGTGAACTACGAATTATAGGGGTTTCTGCTTGCGTGTGCGCCTTTTGTTGCCAGCTGAGTGAACGATGGCAAAGGAGATGGACCGTTTTATCACATTTATACTAAAACCATCGTCGCAGAGCAGGCTTGATGGCTCGCTTCTCTCCCATTCACAGGAACACTTCTACTCAAACCCCTGGCAACTCACTTGCTGCTTTCGAGTATCCGTCGCTCCACTGTTCGTCCTGTTCTGCGGCTTCCTGCTACACAAGTTGAAAACGATCCGATTCTTCTGACTTTGAGCCGTCTTTATTTGACCTCATTCCAGAGATCGTCCCACTCCTGCGCATCCAGCTCACGAAATTCCAGATCTTCTTCGCGCGCAATCTGTTCCATAGCAGCCCAGCGTGTGCGGAATTTCTCGCACGAACGGCGAAGCGCACTCTCCGCATCGATATTGTTCCAGCGCGCAATATTAACCAGGGTAAAGAGGATGTCGCCAAACTCCTCTTCTGCTTCTTCCGTGTCTGCCTCTGCCTGTGCGAATTCTTCAAACTCCTCGGCGAGTTTATCGGTGAGATCTTCAATAGTCTCCCACTCAAAACCCTGGGCAACGGCTTTACGCGATATATTCTGCGCCTGCATAAGGGCAGGTTCGTGTTTGGGGACACTGGCAAGGAGCG
>JAVBUQ010000148.1:0-4397 GCA_031555185.1 Coriobacteriales bacterium | reverse complement strand
CACTGAGGCGCGAAAGGCTAAGGAGTGGGGATGCGCCGACGGTATACGTGATGGCCTTACCGCACTGGGCCTTGAGATAGAAGATACGGCACAAGGACCAAGGATCATCTCTGCCTGAGTAACCCGTATCAAGCAAGGTGGGTGCGCTCGTCAAGGAGGTTGCTATGCGTGAATGGAGAGAACAGAGCCTCGAATTTGACGATGCTCCCTATACTTACGAATACGCCACGCTGTATGACCTGATCGAGCTCGCGCGCGGCAAGAAAGATGCGCTTATCGTGGCGCTTGATCATATTACCGACGTTGGCAATCTTGGCGCCATAATTCGCAGTGCCGAGGTGGTTGGAGCCACGGGAGTCATCATTCCTAAAAAACGAGCTGCGCAGGTCAATAATACCGTCTATCGCACCTCTGCCGGAGCGGTGGAGTATCTCAAAGTGGCACGCGAGGCCAATATCGCTACCAGTCTCGCCCGTCTCAAGGACGAGGATTTTTGGGTAGGTGCCGCCAGCGCCGATGCCAGGACTCACATCTGGGATGCTCCCCTTGAAGGGCGTCTGGTTGTGGTAATGGGGGCAGAGGACACTGGTATTTCCCGTCTGGTTCGCGAGACCTGCGACTTTGAATTCAAGCTACCTCAACGCGGCTTTACGCAGAGCCTCAACGTGGCGCAGTCCTTTACGGCTATTGCCTATGAATGGCTCAGGAGAGCGCAGTAGTTCATCAACAGAAACCCCGCGTATGTTCAAAAACTACGTGTTACACTATGTCCACTACGTTTTGCTGTGTTGTAGGAGCGCTTTGCGCACCTGCAACAGGGAAACAGGTATAAAAGCCTGTGCGGTGCCGCCGCTGTGTGCGGGAAAGCAAACCGATTTCTGCAGAGCTCAGGTAATGAGTATGTGCAGAAAGCCACTGGAACAAAGGAATGTTCTGGGAAGGCGGAGAGCTCTCAGTCAGTATTCTGACTGAACCCGTAAGCCAGAAGACCAACAGCAGAATGTCAAAAGCCCCGATTGCCGCGCGCACGGCAAGAAAAGGAGAGTTACGCATGAAGCGTAGAACTATTGTTGCCACTCTTTTGGCGATACTGCTTGTTTTCCAATTGACTCCCTATGCCTATGCTGTCACCTCCGTCACGCCAGGAGAGCCAGCTCATGAGTCAACCGAGACGCAAAACCCAACCGAGACGCAAAATCCAACCGAGACGCAACCTCCAGCCACAGAAACAGGCACAGGAGAGGATCCCTTCCAGAACAATGAGAGCTCTGCAAGTGAAGGCGGTACGGCTGTCGAATGTAGCAGTGCCCCCGTCATAGCCCCGCAGTCTGGCGAGCATGTCTCGGAGTTGGGCACCTCTGTATCGGTCTCATTGAAGATCACCGGACTCAAGATAACGGATGGTTTTCTCAAAGAAGATGAGTGGGCCTTTGACGACACTATCATGGTGGATCCTGCAACCGATGCCATGACTGTCACCAAGGCTCTTCTTGACGCCGAGGGGCTGGGGTCGGTGCAGAGTTCTGGCTTCCTTAACAGTATTACCTCAAAGGATGGCGTTACTCTTGCAACAGGTAGTTCCGGACCGCTCAACAGTTATTGGCAGTTCTTTGTGGATGGCGTCCCAACAATCTGGGGAGCTGCTGCTGAGTATCCCTCTGAGGGAGCCGTGTGGGAGTGGCGTTTTGACGATGCCGCCCAAACCGCTTTTGCGGACAAGTCTGTTGAGATATCAATAACGGGTGTAGAGAATGTGGGTGGAGCCAACACCTACGTACCCTGGCTCAAATCCGTAAAATACTATGATACCAGTGTAGACGCGCTTACTGCCACACGTGCCGTGCTGGATAGATACAACATGGCTTATGTCCTGGGCTTCAATGACACCTACCTTGATTCCATTACCAAAGCCGATGGTTCGCTGACACTTGCCAGCGCAAGTTCGGGGAGCGATTGGAGTTACTGGGAGTATTTCTTCAACGGAAGCTCGTCTATGATCGGGGCTCACGAGACTTCGCTGCAGGCGGGTGACAGAGTAGAGTTCATATATTCTGTATCTGGTGAGGATGCCCCCGTTGATATCGTCATTGATCCCGATGCCACCCGGCCAGACTATGATTCAGAAAATGCGGGTTTCAACACCAATCGAACAGTGGAAAGCCAGACACCCACCGCAGCCAGCGCCACGGAACTGGCCTTTAAGCTGGTGCTCAATGAGAATCCCTCCATAACCTGGGAGATAGGCTTGTCGGACATTCTGCTGATCAATAACAATCTCTATATCGTTGTTGGTCAGAAGCTTTTTGTATATGACGCAACCACCGGAGCAATACGGGCAGAAGCCCCACTGGCCAATACCTCAAACTGGCTAACCTGTCGCCCGGTTTACACGGGAGGACTGGTTGTCATCCCTCTTGACGGTGGCCGCTTGCAGGCTTTTACTGCCGACACACTTACCTGTGTTTGGATTACCGATGCTCTACCCACAACATACGGTGCCCATCAGATAATCAGCACCCTTACCGTAAAAGATGGCTGCCTGTATTTTGGCACCATGACCGGTAATTGGGCCAGAGGCTCCTTTCTCTGTGTCAGCACTGACACCGGGGCAATCCTCTGGCAGACCGACAATGCCGCGAGTGGGTATTACTGGGCAGGTGCCGCAACCATGGGATCGTACGTCTGCGTAGCCGACGACGCAGGCATCATTACCTGCTATGGAGCCGGTTCTTCCGGAGGTTATGTGGCGGGCACCCTCAACCTTGGCGCACCGGTACGCTCGTCACTGATGAGTGATGGGACCTCTCTGTATTGCACAGATAGTACCGGTACCCTGTGGCGTATCTCGCTGGGAAGCTGGGGAGAGCTGGAAATAACGGGATCGGTCAACTTTGCCGCTACTTCAACCTCCACACCAGTCATCAGCAACAACAAGATCTTTGTGGGAGGGGCAACAGCAGGCAATACAGGTGTGCTGGCTGTTATCGATAAGGAGAGCTTTACGCTGGAAAAGGCCATCAATGTTCCGTTTAACGTACAGTCGACACCTCTGGTTGTTGCCCAGGGGAGCGAAACCTTTGTCTACTTTGCCTGTAACACCAAACCCGGCGGTGTGTATTGTTATCGTCTGGGAGATACCGCAGCTACTCAGATATTCGCTCCTACAGGATCCGATGCCAATTGGTGCAAGGCAACCATTGTAGCCTCATCAAATGGATATCTGTATTACACCAATGATGCTGGGAGGCTCTTTGCCCTCAAGATAGGTCAGGGCAGCAGTGAAGGTACATCAGGCTCCGAAGGAGCAGGAGACGGCGAAGGCGGTACCACTAACGCGGGAGCATCAGGAAGGACGGTTTACGCGGTCACGGTCGTTAACGTAGCAACGAATACCGCCAGTAGCCCCCCTGGTGAGAACAATCAGAATAACTCGGCTGTATCGACTGATGAGAGTACCATTTCTCCAGCTGAGACGGCCGAATCGGACTTAACGAGTATATCGCAGAAGACGCTACAGGAGCTGCCGCTCTTCTCTATCGTAGGTATTGGTATAAGCGTTGCAGGATTGGTGGGTGCCCTGATATGGTATCAGGTCAGCAGCAGCCGGAGAAAAGGGGTCAGGCCATGAGCGAGAATGAAACTAAAAAATCTGAGCAGGAAAATGACCTGAGCAATCAGAAGCAGGAAAAGAATGTGCCAGAGCGGGAAAATGACCTGAGCAGTCAGAGCGAGGAAATATCTGCGCCAGTGCGAGAAGACGCACTGGACGACCAGGAGCAGGAAAGCACCGAGAAGGAGCAGGAAAGCACACAAAAAGACGATCAGGAGTTGGACACAGTTGAGCCTGAGTTGGAGGTTTCCGGGGAAAAGACACGCGCCTTTGATGACCCAAAGACCCCTCCGGAAGAGATAGCATCGTCCAAAAGTCCTCTCCCAAAGATTGCGCTCCTGGTGGTTGCCTGTGTGGTGGTTCTTGGCCTATCCATCTGGGGACTGGTATCGGCACTAGGCACGGAAGAGACAGAGCAGGTTACTACCCAGACGCAACAGAGCAGTGGCAGTGCGTCATCGGGTAGCTCTGGCGTACGTGAAACTACTGAAACTGATACTGACAGCAGTGCTTCCACTGAGCAACCGGAGGGAACCACCACTGAGACTATCGTCACCGGTACAGAGAGTAGCACGCCCAGTGGTGGCAGCAGCAGCCCGGAACAATCTGGGCAGCAGGTGCCTCAGGGCATTACTGTGAACCTTACTATCAATAGTGAGGCGGGAGGAGGGCCGGTTCGTCCACTCCCGCTGCTTCACCCGAGACGTGACCGAACGGAGGCGGGCCGAGGAGGGGCTGCGTCGGAGCGAGGAGCGGCTGCGCCTGATCGTCGAGAGCGCTAGAGACT
>JAVBUQ010000065.1:0-7356 GCA_031555185.1 Coriobacteriales bacterium | reverse complement strand
ACAGGAATGCCGGCAGGCTCGGGCCGATATAGATATCTTTGATACCGAGTGAAAGCAACGTGAGCAATATACATACGGCCTTCTGCTCGTACCAGGAAAGCACCAGCGTAAGAGGCAGATCATTTACACCGCAGTCAAATGCGCCTGCGAGCGCAACGGCAACCTGAATGGCACCGTAGGCATCGTTACACTGTCCCATGTCGAGAATACGGGGGAAGGGGCCAATCTGACCAGCATCCAGATCGTTAAAGCGATACTTGCCGCAAGCCAGGGTCAGGATAACGGTATCCTCAGGAGTCTGCCTGACAAAATCGGTGTAGTAGTTGCGTCCTGGTTTTGCGCCATCACAGCCCCCTACGAGGAAGAAGTGTTTGATAGCCCCACCCTTGACCGCATCGATAATAGTGGGTGCAGCGTCCAGGACGGTCTGACGTCCAAAGCCGGTGGTGACGGTTGTGCCGCCATTGACGCCAGACATCTGAACATCCTCTTCATAGCCGCCAAGTTCGATGGCCTGCTCAATCAATGCGGAAAAGTCCTTGTGGCCACTCCCTTCCTCGGCAATGTGCTTGATCTCTGGGTACTCTACGACCGAAGTGGTATATACGCGATCAGCGTAACTGTCCTTGACCGGCATGAGACAGTTTGTAGTGAACAGAACAGGCGCGGGTATATCCGCAAATTCTTTCTGCTGGTTTTGCCATGCGGTGCCAAAGTTGCCCTTGAGTTGACCATGCTTCTTGAGTTCAGGATAAGCATGGGCGGGCAACATCTCACTGTGCGTGTAGACGTTAACGCCTTTGCCGTCTGTTTGCTCCAAAAGCATCTGGAGGTCATGCAGATCATGCCCGGTTACCACAATAAAGGGGCCCTTCTCGATCTTGAGTGATACTTCGGTGGGAACAGGATTGCCATACGTTCCTGTGTTAGCTTCATCCAGAAGTGCCATGCACTGGAGATTAATACCACCAAACTCCATGAGCAGACCAAGCCACTCGTCTACGCTGTGTTCATCGGCCAGCGCTGCCATGCCCTTAACGAGCCAGGCATCTACTTCTGCGTCGCGTTTACCGAGCACTCTGGCGTGATGCGCATAGGCCGCCATGCCTCGGAGTCCCAGAAGGAGGGTTGAGCGCAACGAGACGACATTAACGTCTCCATGAAAAAGCTCGTTTGGGGTCAAAACCTCGCTGCCACCGAGTGCTTCTCTCATTTCCCTGGCAGCCTCAATAAGCTCCTTGGTAGTGCTTTCATCAAAACTTACATTGGTAACAGTGGTAAAAAGACCATCGATAATAAGATCAACCGCTTCCAGTTCTTGTGAACCCTGCGCCTCCATTGCCTTGGCCAACGAGATCAACTCGCAGGTCAATTCATCCTGCCCTTGCGCTACGTCTGGTTTCTTGCCGCATACACCCGATACGGTGCAGCCGGTACCTTTTGCGGCCTGCTCGCACTGAAAACAAAACATACTTTCCTCCATGACCTAACCTCCATCTACTCTAGGATCTGACCGTCAGTTGAAAGAGTGACAACATTGACGGGTATATTTTTGCCGCTGTTCTCAACAGCGGTTCGTGCCGCATACTCTATTCCTCCACAACACGGTACTTCCATGCGGGTAACCGTGAGTGACTTGACATTGTTCTGGCTGAGCACTGCTGTGAGCTTTTCTGTGTAATCGCCTTCGTCCAGCTTGGGGCAGCCAATAAGAGTGATTCTGTTTTTTATAAAATCGTTATGAAAATCTGCGTATGCATAGGCTGCGCAGTCTGCGGCTATCAGAATATCTGCCTGCTCAAAGTAAGGAGCCTGCACGGGCACGAGTTTGATCTGCACAGGCCATTGGCGTAATTGTGAGGGTTGGCTCTGTTGCCCTGGAGCAACGGGTGCCTCTGCCGGACGCTCAAATGCACGTGCAGCGGAGCCTGGACAACCACAGGCGAGAGGTTCTGCCATTGTTGGCGCTGCCTGAGCAGCCTGAGCAGCCATATTCCGCTCTACTGCCTCCTCGTCAAAGGCTGCCGCTTCGCGTACTTCAAAGGTGATAGCCTCTGTGGGACATACCGGCAGACAATTGCCCAGGCCATCACAGTAATCATCTCGGAGCAGTTTTGCCTTGCCCTCTACTACAGCTATGGCACCTTCGTGACAGGCATCGGCGCACAGGCCGCAGCCGTTACAGAGTTCTTCATCTATCTTGATAATTGTACGGATCATAGTATTGCACCTCCATCTTCTACGAGGAGTATGCTACAGTGCTCTTCATAACAAGTCTGTGGTTAAAACCACGAAAGCGAAGAAAGTTTGAAAATATGGATACATGGGATGATGTTCTAAAAGAGGTCAGTTTATTTGAAGACATCGGCTCTGAAGAACGAGCCTCAATGCTTTCCTGTCTCGGTGTAAAGACGGCCACCTATAAAAAAGGTGAGCATCTGCTGACAGCAGGGGATAGGCCGGAGTCTATCGGTATTGTACTCATCGGCCAGCTTCATGTGCTCAAAGAAGATATTGACGGAAACCGCACACTCCTCGCTACGCTGGGGCCTTCGGATCTCTTTGCTGAAGCGCTGTGCTGCGCAGAGTTGGAGGAGAGCCCTTTTACCGTGTTGGCCGCAACGGATGCCACAGTCATGTTATGTAAGTTCTCTCGCATCCTGAGCACCTGCCCCAACTCATGCGCATTCCACCAAAAGCTCGTTGCAAACATGCTTAAGGTCGTGGCACAAAAGAACCTCTATCTGCAGAAAAGGATGGAATTGGTTCGGACGAGGTCTATCAGGGCAAAAGTATTGGGCTATCTTGAGAGTTATGCAATAAAACAGGGGAGCACTATCACTATCCCCCTGAACCGCGAAGAGATGGCTGATTACCTCTGCGTGGAACGTAGCGCCCTCTCGCATGAACTTATCCGTATGAAACATGATGGATTGATTGATTATCGAAAGAACAAGTTCACGCTTTTGTGAGTGAGAGACGCCCTTGATACGAACGTGCTTGCTCAATAAGTGCCTGTGCCCAGGCAGGAGAGGCAATCGCATTCACATGGGTGTAGACAGCAACAACCCCCTTATAGCAGATGCCGTCATGTTTGCCATCTATACCGTAGCCTCTTTTGTTCATAAACCCAAGTGTCAGAAGAGGGTCTACGTCCAGAACCTTTGAGTGATGGTATTCGTGGCCTTTCAGGACAGTTCCCGGCTCAAACCAGGTCTGATGCCCCTGGGTTCCTGTTGCCTTCAATACGGAATAGCCATGTGCCTGTCGTTGTTCTTGCATGGCCGTGTCAACCTCAAGGGCACCGACCATCTCATAGGTTGATCCTTCATAGCCCAGGGAGCGACCCAGATACATCAAACCGCCACATTCCGCATAAACAGGAAGATCGGCCTCAATCTGTTCCCTCACAGACTTGCGAAAACTCTTGTTTGCCTGGAGCCGGGCGGCAAACATCTCGGGGAATCCCCCACCAAGGTAGAGGGCATGTACGTTGTCAGGTAGCGCTGTGTCCTCCAGGCTGTTGACAAAGACAAGCTCAGCGCCTTGTTTCTCCAGGGCCAGAAGGTTCTCCTCATAATAAAAGCAAAAAGCAGGATCACGTACAACTGCGATGAGCAGTTTTGGATCGGGCTCTCTGCGGGTTTCTCGAGGGATTGCCTCCTGAAGGTGACCCCCCGTCTCAACAGCTCCCCGCGTTTCTCCCGTTTCCGCCGCTTCACCTGTTACCTCTGTTTTACTTTGTGTGTCTGCATTCCATGAAAACTCCATCAGGTCGCATTCTTCCTCCAGAAGAGGTTTTGCCTCCTGAGCAAGATTCAAAAGCGCATCAAAATTAACATGTTCGGCAACGACGTCTGCGACTGCATCGAGCCACTGTTCGCTCACCGAAGCCTGTTCACTGGAGAGAAGACCCAGATGCCTGCTGGGAATATCCAACCTGGCATCGACAGGAAGAGCGCCGACAACAGGTATACCGCAGGAACTCTCTACGGTCTCACGGATGAGTTCTTCGTGACGTCGTCCACGCACGCGATTAAGGATGACCCCCACTATCCTGATATCTGGGTCAAAGAGCTGGCAACCTAATACCAGAGCGGCCGTTGTCCGGGTCATCCTGGTCGTGTCGACAACGAGAATAACCGGTGTCCCGGTGATTTTTGCAATCTCTGCAGAAGAGCTGCTACCTCTGGTGTCCATACCATCAAAAAGCCCCATTGCTCCTTCGATGATACTGATATCGCTGTTCTCCGCATTCGCGAGAAAAACGTTACGAACCTGCTCAGGCTCCATAAAGAAACGATCGAGATTTCTGCTTACCCTTTTGCAGGCAACACGGTGCCACCCCGGGTCAATGAAATCCGGGCCTTTCTTAAAGGGTTGAACGGACAAACCGCGCTGGGTAAGCGCTCGCAACAATCCCAGGGTTATCACCGTTTTGCCGCTCCTGCCGTGGAGCGCAGCAATCATTAACCGTGCAAATGGCGTATGCATGACGCCGGCCCTGAGGTTACACGCAACCGGTGGGTTTCATCAGTCCGGCGATCTTGCAGGCTCCCTTGCCCGGGCCGCTGGGGAAGAGCTCGTACATCTCGACATTGGTTTTGCCGGTGCCCTTCAAAAGCTTGCGGACCATCGGTGCAACATTGAACTCAGCATAATAATCGCGCAGATAATTGATGATCTCCCAGTGTTCCGGTGTGAGTTCGACCCCTTCGGTCTCAGCGAGCTTTGCAGCGATCTCTTCATCCCACTGCTCGGCATCTTCTAAGAAACCGTCGTCATCAAGCAAAATCGTGCGGTCGCCTACTACTAGTTCTGGCATTAGTGCCTCCTTACTGGTATCTCTTAATACCAAGCTTCTCGTGCTTACCTTTTCGTGCTTACTTTTTCGGGGTCCGCCTTTCTCACCGCAATAGTAACTTTATAGAGGATCGTCAAAACAAGAAGACCGATTCCATAGACTCCACAAATGACCAGCAGCTCATTAACCGTTGGTATATAGTCGGTAACACGTCCGAAGGAATCAGGAACAAAACCTCCCAACACCAACCCGATACCTTTATCCAACCAACAGGCCAAAAAGACGGCTACCAGTGCTATCGGCAACACCTTTAAGTTGCGCCGTAGTTTAGGCACCAATAAGAGTAGCACCCCTCCTAAAGCCAGCACAACGGCCGTCCACATGACAGGCACCAGGCCGGAGTATTCTTCCAGACCAAAGAAGAGATAGATAAAGCTTGCCTGATGACCGGGAACACCACTGTAAAACGCGGTAAAGAGTTCAAGTACAAAGAAGAAGATATTGATGATCATTGCGTAGCAGACAATCGTGCTCAAAGCGTTGACGGACTCATTTGAAACCTTGTACGAAGTAAAGCGCCTCAGAACGAGAGAGATGATAACAAGCAATGCAGGCCCAGAAGCAAAGGCGGAGGCCAGGAAGCGTGCAGCCATGATCGCCGAAAGCCAGTAGTCTTTACCGGGAAGGCCCGCAAACAAAAACGCGGTGATAGTATGGATACTGATAGCCACCGGAATAGAGATGATAGTGAGCACCCGCGTCCATCGTGGCGGGGCAAAACCCTTCTTTTCAGCAGAAAGGACCGCCCAGCCTATAACGATATTGAGCATGAGGTAGCAGGCCAGTACGCAGATATCCCAGAACATGATGGAATGGGGAGAGGGATAGAGCAATACGTTAAGAACCCGTGCCGGCTCACCCAGATCAACAAGAACAAACAGCATGGCCATGAGCACAGCGGCTACTGCCAGAAACTCACCCAGAATGATCATCTTGGCAAAACGTTTGTAGTCGTGGAGATAGTAGGGAATGACCACCATGACGCCGGAGGCGGCGACTCCTACAAAAAACGTGAACTGCGCAATATACAAACCCCAGGTAACGGTACGGCTCATGCCGGTGAGGCCCAGACCATAGGAAAGCTGTCTGCTGTAGGCGATGATGCCCACCACAATCAGAACTGCGAGAAAAGCCACCCAGATCCAGTAGCGCTTAGAGCCATGGAAGATCTTCTCAAGCATGAGAGCCACCTTCCCTGTCCGCTTCACCCTCTGGTGCTGCTTCCTCCTGCGCTTCTTCTCCATACTGATCTTCATCCAGCAGATAATAGACATTGGGGCCAGTGCCCAACTCTGTGAGGCGTCGGATTGACAGTCCTTCTGTAAGTGCCTGCCTCACTTCCGATTCCGGGTCTTCAAGGTCACCGAAGAGGAGAGCTCCTTCTGAGGCTTCAACGCAGTAGGGCTCAAGGCCTACTTCAAGCCGCTCAACACAGAAGTTGCATTTTTCTACGACGCCCTTTTCCCGTGTGGGAAAATCGGGATATATCTCATCGATATAGAGACGGGGATCAAAGAAGTTGAGGCTTCGGGCGTTATACGGGCAGGCGGTCATGCAGAATCTGCATCCGATGCAGCGATGATAGTCCATGTTGACGATGCCATCTTCTCGTTTGAAGGTGGCCTCAGTAGGGCAGACCCGTACGCAGGGAGGGTTCTCACAGTGATTACAGAGTGCTGGAAATTCAAGCTCCTTGATCTCACTGGGAAGATAGGCATTTTCAAGTTCTTCAAAGCAATGCTCAAAGTCGTCTTCCCAGATCCACTTGACCTCATTTTTAGGGTTGTCGATATGAGGGACGTTGTGATGGTAGTGGCACGCTGCAGCAATAGACTCAAAATCTGCAACGCTATTGAGCCGCCGCACATCAACGACCAAGCCCCAACGCTCTGCGGTGAGAGCAGTGCTCTTGGTACTGTAGCCGGGTACGGCACCTGATGTTTCGGGCGATGTGCAGCCATTCAGAGTAGACAGTAAGGCAAAACCGCCGAGGCCTGCAAAGCCAAAAAAGAGCCCAGTTTTGAGAAAGTCGCGGCGATCCACACTCGGGAGAAAGGACTGTTCATCAGTAAGAAAGTCGCCGCGACCCACACTCGGGAGAAAGGACTGCTCATCAGTAAGAAATTCGCGCCTCCTCCTCTCTGAGACATCAGGTCTACCGCTGCCAGGAGTGTCGGGGCGATTCATTGGAGGAATGTCAGAGTGTGTGCTCACTGGCCCTCCTCGACATCTGAACCCACATGGCAACTCCAGCAGTTTGGATCGACGCCTGCATAATCGTGACATGATGCACAGAACTCAGTCTTATTGGAATGGCAGCCAAAGCAGGTCTCTTCCATACTCATTTCGTAGACCTGTCCGGAGCTGCTCACATATTCAGTCATACCATTTCTTACAACCTCAGTGCGCCAGGTGTTGAGCATATGCATGTGTTCGGTCTTCATGTATTCTGTGGACTCAATACAGACAGGATCAGCCATGCTGTTTATTTC
>JAVBUQ010000124.1:0-8190 GCA_031555185.1 Coriobacteriales bacterium | reverse complement strand
GAGATCGCCAGGTCTCTCGCAGCCGCTGCAACGCGTTGGCCATACGAGTTCCAGCGCTGCGTCTTTGAGCAGATGAGAGTGTGTCCTCGTTTGATGATTTGGCATATTTACATAATAGCATATAGTCTGAGATGATATGACGTTATTCTTCTGGAACCGTTCTCACGTGAGAAAGCCATGTGAACCTCCGGAATATCCCTGCCGCTGTCTGTGGCATCCCCTCAGAACAAACAGAGAAGGCTACTTCATTACCGCACACCACTTCTAGAGACGGGCGATCACCGCATCAGCGTATTCGCTGGTGCCTACGCTTCCTTCGGTCGACCCTGTACAAACCCGCTTTATGTCATAGGTGACTGCCACACCTTCGGCCAGTACCTGTCTGATGGCATTCAGAACACGATCAGCCGCCTCGCCCTCGCCGATATGGCGGAGCATAAGAACGGCAGTCAGGAACTCAGCCGTAGGGTTGGCCATATTCTTTCCTGCATATTTGGGGGCAGATCCATGCACAGGCTCGAATACCGCATATTCCTTACCGATATTAGCGCCTGGTGCTATACCTAATCCGCCCACCATCCCAGCACAGAGATCGCTGATGATATCTCCATACAGATTTGGCAACACCATGACATCAAACTCTTCCGGCCGCATGACAAGACCCATGCAGCAGGCGTCAACGATACGGTCTTCAAACTCGAGCTTATCGGCGTAACACTCCCCCACCTCACGAGCGATCCTGAGAAAAAGCCCATCTGAGTACTTAAGGATGTTGGCCTTATGTACTGCAGTGACTTTTTTGCGTCCATGAGCCAGCGCATAATCACACGCCCAGGTGACGATACGCTCCGAGCCGGTAATAGAGAGAGGCTTGAGCGAAATACCCGAATCGCTGCGAATGAAACCGGCTCCGCTTTTCTCACAGAACTCGATAAGCTCCAACGCCTCTGGGCTTCCCTCTTCAAATTCAACACCGGCGTAGAGGTCTTCGGTATTCTCTCGCACGATAATCAGATCGATATCCGTGTAACGAGCCCCGGTACCCGGCAAAGAAAAGGCAGGACGAAGGTTAACGAAAAGATCGAGTTCTTTGCGCAGCTGCACATTAACCGAACGAAAACCGGAGCCTACGGGCGTGGTAACCGGGCCTTTGATGGCCACTTTATTGGTACGTATGGAATCCACCGTGCTCGCAGGAAGCGGTGTGCCTACCGTGTCCATAAGATGGGCACCAGCCTCGGCAATCTCCCAGGTGATGTCTACACCGGTTGCCTCTACCACTCTGCGCATTGCCTCAGTTATCTCTGGCCCAATGCCATCGCCCGGTATTAGGGTGACTGTATGTCTGCTCATGCCTCTCCTGTCCTCAGCAGCGTGCGATCACTGCTACCCGCGCGCTTCAGCAAGGTTACCTTGCCCGTACACGCTCTTGTGCTCAGAAACCTCGTGTGTACTTCGACTTTACCGTGGGGTATCTAGTTACCCTTGCAGAGTTTTACGATCTGTGCGGCATATCTGCCAACATCACCAGAATAGTTGCTCGCGTCAAAAGCCATGCGGGAGCTGACTTGCTCTTTGACGACTTTGCCGATATTGCCCGAGGCAAAGTACTCTACCGATACCAGCATATCCACGAATTCCGGATCACCGTGGTAGACCTGGATACCCTCTTCTATAAGCGGCCAGACCATCGTGGCACGCTTGGCGCTATGGGCACCATAAGCGCACAAAAAGCGCAGGGCCGCCAGATGAGCCATGCCGCTCTCCTCGTCAAAGAGGGATGTCTCCGCACCTTCGATGACCTCATCCAGATCGGGAGGATCAAGACGGGCAACGTATGATAATGCCTCAAGGCACTCCCAACGGGTCTGGGCTTCGGGACGATGGAGTCCATCTGCTATCTCGGACACGTACTTGATGAGGATTTCGGGGTTTAGGCTGGATATCTCCTTGATAGCAGCGGCTGAGAATTGTCGTATGCGACGTTGATCAGAAGAGAGGTTCTCGATCAGAGCCTCAAGGATCTGGGGATCCTCTATAGCTTGACTGGCAACATGAGACCTGTCTTCGGCGCTATTAAAATTGATTTGCTTTTCAGTACTCATATGATTTTCTCCGTACAGTTGGATTTTATCTCGTGCCCTGGCAGGCACAACATGCTCTTTTTCGTTCCCACACATTCCTACAGTTACTTATAGTATTCAACTCAAGCCTACACCTGAGTTACTTGGTTTGAGCTTTCCACCGGCACCTACCTTTTCCTGACGATCCAGCTCCCGACTGGCATAACAAGATGGTGGGCGTTACTGGGTTTCATCTCGTGTCAAGGCACGCTTCGCTCTATGAGCCTTGACACTCGGTTGCCCGCTACTCTGCTTTCAGCATAGCACCACGGCGAATCAGTCTGGTTCTTCTCACTGGCACCTATCTTATCTTGACGATCCAGCTCCAGGCTGATTTATCAAGATGGTGGGCGTTACTGGGTTTGAACCAGTGACCTCTTCCGTGTGAAGGAAGCGCGCTCCCGCTGCGCCAAACGCCCACAGACATACCATTTTACCAAAACATGGTCTTTTATCAGACCACGATGTTGACCAGCTTGCCTTTGACGACGATGGTCTTTTTGGGTTCTCTGCCCTCCAAAGCGGCTGCGGCGGCGGCGAGTGCCTCGGCTTTAACCTCCTCATCAGAGGCGTCAAGTGCCACGGTCACCCGTGTTTTGACTTTACCGTTCACCTGTACTGCGAGCTCTATCATCTGAGCAAGTGCCTTGCTGGGATCGTATTCTGGCCAGGGCTGTACGTGTACGCTCCCACGCTGACTGTTTCCCAATACCTCACTCCACAGTTCTTCGGAAAAATGCGGAGCCATCGGCGAAAGCAACAAGACAAGGGTCTCTGCTGCCCATTCGCACAGCTTTTGATCGCGTAAAGGTACAGGAAGCTTGATATAGGAAGAAACAGTGTTTCCTAACTCCATGATGGCGGAAAGGGCTGTGTTGAGGTTAAAACGCTCCACGTCGTCTTTGACTTTGCCAATCACACGATGTATTTCACGCGTAAGCTCCTCCCCGCGTTCCTGTGCATCCGAAGTGGTCAGGCTTTTGTCATAAATCGAGAGTACATTACCCTCCGCGTCTAGCACACATTCTCCCTTAAGGTCGTAAACACTGCGCCAGACACGATTAAGAAAACGCCATATTCCCTCAAGGCCTTCCTGACTCCACTCCAGGTCTTTATCCGGCGGAGCCATGAAAAGGATGTACACCCTGAGTGCGTCTGCACCATATTTAACGATCATATCCTCGGGGGCTACCACATTGCCCTTTGACTTACTCATGGTCTCGCCATTGAGCTTGACCATGCCCTGAGTGAGCAGGTTCTCAAAGGGCTCGCCCTTTTGCAGTAGGGCGGAAGCATGAGAGCTCCCGAGAAGCCCCGCGTCTCTGAGGCCTTTGGTAAAGAAACGCGAATACAGAAGGTGAAGGATGGCGTGTTCAATGCCGCCGATGTATTGGTCCACCGGAAGCCAGGTGTCTGCTGTAGTTGGCTCAAACGGCAGAGTGAGGTTATGCGGATCGGTATATCGGAGATAGTACCAACTGGAACAGGTAAAGGTGTCCATCGTATCGGTCTCACGGTGTGCTGGTCTGCCGCAGACAGGACAGTCGACCTCGTAGAACTCCTTGTTGCCTGCCAGTGTTTCTTCGGCGGTAACGTCAATATCCAAAGGAAGTATGACCGGCAGATCCTCAAAAGGTACCGGTACAATACCGCACTGCTCGCAATGGATAGCAGGAATGGGATTACCCCAGTAGCGCTGCCGGGAGATAAGCCAGTCACGTAGACGGTAATTGACCGAAGCAGAGCCCCTGTCCCGTGCTGCCAGCCAGTTGATGACCGCCTCTGATCCCTCGGAATCCTTACCACCAACAGAACCGGTGAACTCACCACTTTGGACCATAATGCCCGGGCCAGCATAGGCCTCTTTCCAGGGTACATCGGTTACTACACGCTCTGTTGTGCGAGAAAGCTCTTCGAGAAGCGGGTCGTCCTTGCTCACTACGACAGGAGGAATGGGCAGGCCGTATTTTCGTGCAAACTCAAAGTCGCGTTGATCGCCGGAGGGAACAGCCATGACAGCACCGGTGCCGTAGTCCATTAGCACATAGTCACTCACCCAGATGGGCACTTTCTCTCCGTTGACCGGATTGACCACATACCTGCCGGTAAATGCTCCGTTCTTCTCACGCTCGGCCTTCTCACGTTCAATGGAAGTGGCGGTAGCAACCGACTCCTGTACCGCCTTTATCCCTGCCTCATAGTGTGTACCTTTGCTGAGCTCCAAGGCAAGCGGGTGTTCGGGCGCAAGCAGGAAGAAGCTGCAGCCAAAAAGCGTGTCTGGCCGGGTTGTCAAGACCGTGATAGTCTCGTCGGTGGGATCGCCTGCTGCATCGCAGAGGGTAAACGTGACGTCCGCACCGATACTTTTTCCTATCCAATTGGCCTGCATCTGCTTGACACGCTCCGGCCAACCCTCGAGCGTGTCGAGGTCATCCAGTAATTCGTCGGCGTAGTTGGTGATCTTGTAAAACCATTGCTCCAGCTCCCGCTTTTCTACCGCGGTTTTGCAACGCCAGCAAAAACCGTCACCCAACACCTGCTCATTAGCTAACACTGTGTTGCAGCAGGGGCACCAGTTTACTGGAGATGAACGACGCTCCACGAGGCCCATCTCCCAGAACTTGAGGAATATCCACTGGCCCCAATGGTAATATTCCGGATCTGAGGTGATGACCACTCGTGACCAGTCATAAGAAAAACCAAGGCGCTTGAGTGAGGCACGCTGGCGTTCTATATTTGAGTATGTCCACTTGACGGGACTCGAATTCTGTTGGATGGCAGCATTCTCTGCCGGCAGACCAAAGGAATCCCAGCCAATGGGGTGGAGTACGTTATACCCCTGCATCCGTTTATAGCGACTGACCACATCGCCGATGGTGTAGTTGCGCACATGACCCATATGCACATCACCACTGGGATACGGGAACATCTCCAACACGTAGAAGGGCGGCTTATCGCTCAGAGGCTGCATACGGTTAGCATGAGTTGCCTCCCAGAGGTCCTGCCACTTTTCTTCTATGGCGTGCGGATCATATTGCTGCATTGAATCTCCTTGTATCAGGGAAAACCAGGTAGTTTAGTAACTGGTGATTATATCAAAAGGGCAGCCTCTCCAGTTATTGAGAGGCTGCCCACAATCATTCTGACAGAATATTACTCATGTATGAATAATATATCATTTTATTGAAGAATGCATACTTCAGTCGCGCATTGTATAATGGCCGAAAAGGAGGATCTCATGCTGACAGTTCCCTTGATAATTCTTCTCTTCGCTGCTATTGGAGTCTGCCTGCTCGTAGCCAGCAAACTCAAACATGAGATAACTGCTGCCCTCTTCGTTAAAGCCGGTACAAGCGTCCTCTTTATTCTTCTGGGTATCTGGGGTGCAACTCGTCCTTTTATACAGGTCTCTGGCCTTGAGAACCTCGCTTTTTTTGTTGTGGCCGGCCTGGTTATGGGATTGCTCGGCGACATCTGGCTCGATCAGAAGGCGGTCCATCACGATCACAAACGCATGTACATGTTGGCAGGCTTCAGTTGTTTTGGGATCGGGCATATCTTTTACTTCAGCGGACTCTTTACTTTTCTTGGCGGGGCTGACATTGCGCTGCTCATCTGGCCAGTGATAATCGGTGTGGTCTTGGTTGCCTTCATGTACCTGATAGAAAAGCCCCTGCACATGGACTACGGCGAATATCGGCCTGTCGTGCTGGTGTACACCTTTATCCTTACCGCTGCGGCTGTATTGCCCATCATCTTGGCCTTTGATCCAGCCTGTGCGCAGCCGGAGTTCGTTTTTGTCTTTGCTGCAGGCATGGTCCTCTTCCTGCTTTCTGACCTTGTGCTCTCTCAGTCCTATTTTTCATCTGAAAACCAGATTCCTGAGAGGGTCCTCGTGCCGCTTAATTATCTGCTTTATTACGGTGGCCAGTTCACTATCGCCTTTAGTTTACTGACGATACGCCCCTTCTGATTTGAAATTGAGTCGCGATTCCGATACAGTTACGCATGCTGGTTTTTACGTCGGCTATGAGCGGCAGTAGTTCAATTGGTAGAGCATCAGCCTTCCAAGCTGATTGTTGCGGGTTCGAGTCCCGTCTGCCGCTCCAAGTATTCCCCTGGAAGCCTATATGGCTTTCAGGGGAATAGTTTTTGTGCGGACGGGACTCGAACCCAGGGTGGGGCGAGGGCGTAAGCGGGGTGCCGGTGGCACGCCGTAGCCCGAGCTCGCGAACGAGCGGAGCGAGTGAGCAGGGTGTGGATTTTGCGGAGCAAAATCCACGCGAGTCCCGTCTGCCGCTCCAGTAACCCCCCCAGTAAACCCATCTGGTTTGCTGGGGTTTACTCGTTGTGGCGGTGCGTGACTCGAGCCCAAACTGCTGGGGTCCCCAAAAAGTACACTGAGCATAGCGAAGGACTTTTTGGGGAAAGGAGCAGCTACGGAGTGGGCAGAGTTTTGGTGCCCTTGGCCAAAACGGAGCTTAACGAAGTATGCTGTGACGCATCCCGTCTATCTCATTACTCGTTCAGCTCTTGAGAATAGCGTTATCAAAGAGAAGCTCCAGCACAGTATTGAACATGACGGAAATCTGATTTATGGATGAGAAGACACTCGCCCGCTTAGAAATTGTTGTAGGTTTTGCAGATCGCGTTGCGCTCACTCTCTCAAGAGCTCAAACGCAAGAGAATTAATTGAAGAAGGATCTCAGTAAGCCACACCAAAACCTTAGCAAAAACGAATAGGTTTTGACAGTAGAAAATCGTGCAGCTGCAGGTAAGCCTACTCCTCATCAATTGTATGCGCCGAGCATACCTCGCCCTGCTCACGTCTCGCTATGATACCCGTGGAGAACGTAGTCAAACTCAGGAGGTTCCCGATGAAAAAGTCAGTCAAACTCATAGTACTTCTGATTTCTCTTGCAATGACAGCGACCCTTTGTCTTGCCTGTGGCACGGGAGGGTCCTCAAATGACGAGTCAAACGCATCACAAGACACACCGTCAGCCAACTCAGCAACACCCGCAGCCACAGAACAAACCGACCCCTACGCAACACGACAAGCCGCAAACGCCTGGGCTCAAGAGGTCTTTGAAGCGACAATGGAGAATATGGAGGCTGAGGCAGGTTTTGATTATGTTCCAGGTCAAAACCCCACCTTCGCAACTGGCTTTGACGATACACGCGACACGGGTTATGTTCCCCTATTTCAGAATTCCGAGCTGCGAGACCAACTCATCAATGCGCCTGTAACGCTCCCAGGCAAGGTCATTACCGCAGGAAGTGACGATGACTCCTTTACCGCTTATGACACCTCAGAAGAAGACCTGCTACCTGGCCAACCTCGATTTCAGTATTGGGAATTTGAAGAGGCAGATCCCGCACTGTTTGCTGATACAGTGGAGGAATGCGACACGCTTGTCATCTATAAGAGTTTTGCAACAAAAGTGGACGAGGAGTATTACGATACTGGAGACGACCGTATTCATGTTTCCACATTCGTTTTTGTGATTGACGTAAATGAAAAAAGGTTACTCCACATAAAATCGGTGGCTACTGATGCGCCTGGAAATATTACCTCCACTACTGTCGGCAGCCCAGACAGAGAAGCAGCGCTGGCATACATGGCAGGACTTTTTGGCATCCCGTTGATTTGAGGTGGATAAAGGAAAACGGGGTGTGTGGATCGGGGATCAGGGAAAACTATCGTTCATACGACCTGGCAATGACGTGCTGAACCATATACTGATGCTCTTTCTGTCCCTCTTTCCCACAATATTCATTTACCTCAAGTGAACACTAGGCATCCTCTTGGTGAGAGTGTCCGCCAGCCTTATAGGCAAGGTGCGCCAAGAGTGGCATGAGGAATACCGTAATCGCTCCCGCGCATATCAATACTGATGCTGTCGTCTGATCAAGCGCGCCTGCTGTTACGGCAACTGTAGTAACCGCAACGATAATCGGCAGCGCGGTAGTACAGTAAAGAGAGACTGAGAATTTATGCTGCACGGACATATCGCGTGTGTCCTTGTTGAGAAACAGCGAGATAAAGATAGGCACAGCACGGACC